>JABDHA010000043.1 GCA_013285705.1 Acidobacteriota bacterium | reverse complement strand
AATCGGAGAAAATGTCCGATAAAATCCGCGCCACGCTGCGCAGTTATCCCGAGATCACCCAGGTCATCTCGCAGATGGGACGGCCGGATGACGGTACAGACATCAGCACCTTCAATAATATTGAATTTCTTGCCAGCCTGAAACCCGCTGGGGAATGGCGGCCGCAATTTCACGGCGACAAGGACACATTGATCTCTGCTATTGAGAAGGACTTCCAACAATATCCAGGTATCGATTTCAACTTCTCACAAAATATCCAGGACAATGTCGAAGAGGCAATGTCGGGAGTGAAGGGTGAAAACTCGCTCAAGCTCTTCGGCAACGATTTCGACGACCTGACGCGCATCGCTGACCAGATTCAGGGCGTCATGAGCAAGGTCCAAGGTATCGCGGACATCGGCGTCTTCAAAGTCACAGGCCAGCCCAGCTTAATGGTTTCCATTGACCGCAGCAAAGCGGCGCGCTACGGCCTTCAACCGCAGGATGTAAACAGCGTCGTCCAGGCAGCAGTCGGCGGCGCGCCGGTAACACAAATCATCGATGGCGACCGCCGCTTCGACTTTTCTTTGCGTTACTCCTCGCAATATCGAGACACGCCAGAGGCAATCAGCAAAATCCTTTTGCCCACTCCCGACGGCGCGCAGGTACCGCTTGGCATGATCGCCGATGTAGGCCTCAAGAACGGCGCCTTCATGATCTACCACGAAGGCGGACGCCGCTATATCCCCATCAAGTTCAGTGTGCGCGGACGCGACCTCGCCAGCGCGATTCAAGATTTGAAGCAGCAACTATCCAACAAGGTAAAGCTGCCCACCGGCTATAACTACACCTGGGCCGGCGAGTTCGACAGCCTTCAGAAAGAACAACGTCGCCTCGCTTATATCATTCCCGTCAGCCTGGCCGTCATTGTGGTCCTTCTCTACATTCAGTTCCGCACCTGGACCGACGCCTTCATCGTCGTCGGCACACTGCCCTTCGCCGCCATCGGTGGAATACTCGCACTCTTTCTCACACACACATCGTTCAGCATCTCCGCAGCAGTCGGCTTCACATCGCTCACTGGCGTGGCAACACTTGGCGCGGTCGTCTTCCTTTCTGGAATCCGCCGCGCACAGCGTGAGGAAGGATTTAATCGCGGATTGGAAAAAGGCTGCCTCGATGAAATGCGACCGGTGGTCATGGCTTGCATGGCGGCGGGTCTTGGCCTGCTCCCTGCCGCTGTCTCCAATGGCATCGGCGCTCAGGCACAGCAGCCGCTCGCGCGCGTCGTCGTCGGAGGCATGCTCACCACTGTCTTCTCAATCCTCTTTGTTATGCCGTTGCTCGTGCGGCGCTTCACTTCGCGCAAGAACTTCGAAGGCATCGCAAACGAATAGGTTATTTGCGGCCCATACTTCCTGCAACGTTTCGCGGGAAGTATGGGCTTACTCCTCCCGCAACACTTCCAGCGGCTTCTGCCCGAGAATCCTGAAGCTGGCAAACCATCCGGTAATCACCGCGAGCACAGCTGTCGCAATCACAGAAATTCCACTCACAGCAAATTCAGGATGATACGGGACCTCCATCTTGTGCAGCAATACGCGCGTCAGTAAATTAGCGAAGATCACGCCCACAAACCCGGCCAGCAATCCAAGAACAACAAATTCCACGCTGAACACGGTAGCAATCCGATTACGCGTCGCCCCCAGCGTCTTCAACACCACCACCTCGCGAATCCTTCTGAAACGGGTACTCGCCACGCTCGAAGCAAGAATGATCGCTCCGGAAAGAATGGAAAATCCTGCAAGGAAGCGAATCACTAGCGTGATCTGATGCACCACGCCCTGCACCGTATCCAGTATGTCTGCGATATTGATCACCGTCACCGTAGGATACGCCGCGAATAATGCTCGCTCCATCGAAGCAATCTGCTTCGACGGCACATGCACCGCCGCGTACCAGACATTCGGCAACCCTTTAAGCGGTCCTGACGGTAAAACAAATTCGCTGCGCGCAAACACGTGTTCGCCTTCGGCTTTATAAATCGCCACAACATGCGTATGAATGATCGTCTCACCCGATGCAAAATCGACCGCCGATCCCGGATGAAGATTCAATCTGCGCGCCGCGTGGTCTACTACCGCGAGCCCATCCGCATCGCTCTTCGTCCACCATTTTCCCTGTGTGACTTTCACGCCCTCGGGCACCGCATCCGCCCATGTCAACGAAATAGACGAGAGCAGGCGTTTCGGATAATTCTTCACCTTTAACTGATCTGTGGGCACGCCATCGACGGCCGTAATACGTGCAGACACAATGGGAATCGCCTCGAACTTGTTCTGCACGCCCGGTTGATGCAGCACGAGATCCTTCACTCCCTGCACCTCATCCTGACTGATATCGACAAGGAAGATATTCGCCGCACTCGTCGTCGCATCGGAATTCATCCGGTTGACAATCGCATGCTGCATCAGGAAAACGCTCAGAATCAGCATGACACCCGTGCCCAACGCCGCCAGCACCGCCGCCGACTGATTGCCGGGCCGATAAAGATTTGCCAGTCCATGACGCAGTGCCGAATGCAGATGCAGCCGTGTCTTATTGAGAAATGCCCGCAACGTACGCAGTGTTACGGCTGCCAGTCCAAGGATGACAACGAGTAGTCCACAGAGCGCAGCAGCAAACCACTTCCCTACCACCATGGAATCGGCAAGAGCAGCCGCGATCCCCCCAAGCGCAAGAACAATCACAACGGCAGAAATCCATTGAGCTTGATTCTCACGAATCCGTTTCCACACGCTCATCTTGCCATCCGCATCGCCGCCCTCAACAGTCTTGCGCAGCACAATGCTCGGGCGAATCTTCCGCACATCGAGCAGCGGCGGCAGGCAGAAGAGTATCGTCGTCAAAATTCCTGTCCCAAATGCAGCCGACACCGAGCGCACCGGCAGCCGCAACGGCGGCTGAATGGGCAGAAGTTTTCCAAAGAAAAATGGTAGAGCCCATTCGACGCCCAGACCAAGCGCGATCCCCAGCAGCGCGCCAATCGTTCCAAGTAACAGTGTCTGTAACAAATAGATGCGCAGAATATCCGAAGACCGCGCGCCAATCGACTTCATAATCGCCAGAATGTCGATACGCTGCTGCAGATGCGCGCGCATTGCCATCCCTACGCCAATCGCTCCCAGCACCATTGCGACCAGGCAAATCAGGCTCAACAATCCGGTTGCATGATCCAGCCCTTCTGAGAGCGCCGGACTCGTCTCGCGAAAATCAGTAATCTGCCCATCCGGCAAAATCTTTTCAAGATCGCCGCGCGCATCCCCCACTTTCCCGCTTTGTGGCGACAACTTAAACAGGTACCGCTCTGTGGCGCGGCTTCCCGCCTGCAACAGACCTGTCCTATCGACAGCGGTCCGCGTCATCATCACGCGTGGCCCCAGGCCAACACCTGCCGTCAATCGGTCCGGCTCTTTTTCAATCACCGCAGCAATACGAAAATATTGACCGCCTATCTTCAGCGTGTCTCCCACCTTGGCGCGCAACCGCACCAGCAGATTGTCGTCCACAACCACCGATGAATCGGTGAGTGTAGTGCGCAAATCGCCTGCAGGATTCAGGATCACCGTCCCATAAAACGGGTACTTCGCCGGGTCCACCACTTTCAATGACACCAGCAGCGGAACCGGATCACCCTGCAACGACGCCATCGAAACTGTTTCCGTGACCGAAGTACGTTCAACGCCCTTGGCGGCAGCCAACGCATCCAGCTTCGCATTTTCCTGCGGGGTAATAAGCCGGAACATCCGCGCCGAAAGATCCGCTGACATAATGCTCCGTGCCTGATCGAGCAGCGTTTTCTGGAAGGACTCGCTGAAACCGCGGACCCCGGTTAACGACGCAACGCCAATTGCAACTGAAAGAATTACAAATAGGAACTTCGTCCGCGAGGCGCGTAATTCGCGCCAGGCAATCTTTGCCGCCGTATCCCAGCCAAGCGCGGGTTTTTGATCAATCTCCATTCCCATCCTGCTTTCCGCTTTCATCGGAAACAATGCGACCGTCGCGCAGAAAAATGCGCCGGTCGGCGCGATCCGCAATCTGCCTGTCGTGCGTAACCAGCACCAATGTCGTGTTCGCTTCACGCTGGCGCTTCGTCAGCAGATCGAGCACATGCTGTCCGTTGCTCGAGTCCAGATTCCCCGTAGGCTCGTCCGCCAGCACAATCGGCGGCTCTACAACGAAGGCCCGCGCCAGCGCCACACGCTGCTGCTCGCCACCCGAGAGTTGCACCGGATAGTGATGAAGGCGATCCGCCAATCCAACCGTCTCGAGCAATGCAGTAGCGCGTCTCTTTCCATCGCCGCCCTCCGCGTTCAGCTCGTATGGAAGGAGAACATTTTCGAGCGCCGTCAGCGTTGGAATCAGCTGATAGGACTGAAACACAAATCCGATTTTCTTTCCGCGCACCTGCGCCAGCTTGTCTTCCGGCAATTGGCTGATGTCCGTTCCATCCACCAGGACCGCACCCTCCGTTGGAGCATCGAGTCCCGCCAACAATCCCAGCAGAGTGCTCTTGCCGCTTCCCGAAGCTCCCATGATTGCCAGGAACTGCCCTTGTGGCACGCTCAAATCGATTCCCTTCAGAATCTCTACCGTCCTGTTTCCATTGCGAATCGACTTCTTCAGTCCTCGCACTTCGATCATTCCTGGCTCCGATCCCCTTACAATACCTATGTGACGCGCCGACACGTTCTGCTGCTTCTATTTACGTTCTGCATTGCCACTACGTTCCATCGCGACTGCGCGGCACAAGCAAAGGGTACGAATCACGATCTGCCTGTCATTGTCTGTTTTGGCGACTCGCTCACTGCTGGCCACGGCGCCGCATCTGGCCACGCCTATCCAGACTATCTGCAACACGACCTCGACAGCCAAGGCTATCAATACCACGTCGTCAATAAAGGCATCGACGGCAATACAACAAAGGACGGGGTAGACAGGTTAAAAGACGTGCTCGCACTTCATCCGCAAATTGTTGTCGTGGAGTTCGGCGGCAATGACGGCCTGCGCGGTCTACCCATTGCCATCACTCGCCAGAATTTAGATCAGATCGTCTCCACGCTGCTCAAAGCCGGAATCAAAGTTGTACTCGCCGGAATTACTCTGCCGCCCAACTATGGCCCCGACTACATCCAGCAGTTCAACGACACCTATTCGCTGCTCGCGCGCAAATACAAGGTTCCGTCCATTCCCTTCCTGCTCAAAAATGTGTATGGGGTTCCCGGCTCCATGCAGGAAGATGGCATCCACGCAACGGAAAAAGGCAACGAGCAGGTCGCACGCAATGTATTCCAGGCGCTCAAGCCCGTGCTCCGAAAGTAAAGCTATCCCAGCACTACAATTGGCTGGAATAGAGTCCCGGCAAGCCGCCGTCCTATCGCAACTAAATTGCGCTGGCCTTCAAAAATTTTCACCATCGGCGCCGAGCTGAATTCCGGCAAGTTCACGGCAGCTCCGTTGCGCAAACGTCCAACTGAAAATGTATCCGCGGTTACCGATGGCAGGTCAGGAAGCAGCGCCCGTGGATGAGGCATTTTTTCTTCGAGTTCCCTACCCGTTTGAGCCTCAATCTCTGCAAGCGGAATCGCATCCTCAATCACGAACGGCCCAGCAGCCACGCGCCGCAGACTGGCAAGGTGCGCGCCGCAGCCGAGCGCAATTCCCAACTCGTGCGCCACGCTGCGCACATAGCCTCCGGCAGATACCGTCATCGCAAACGCGGCCGTATCTTCCTCGAGAGCGGTAATCTCAAATACCTTGATCGTGATTTTTGCCGGTTTCAGCTTCGGCGTCTCACCGGCACGCGCCAGCTCGTATGCCTTCTTGCCGCCTATTTTCTTCGCCGAAAAAGGAGGAGGCATCTGCTCGATCTCTCCGTGAAAAGGTGTCGCTCCACTCCGCACCTGTTCCAGGGTGAGCGATACCGGCACACTCTCGCCCGTCGGCTGCCCTTCGGCATCGTACGTGTCCGTGGCAAATCCGAAGCGGATCGTTCCTGTATATGTTTTCTCAAGCGCGCCGAAGAACTGCGCCAGCCGCGTGTACTTGCCCAGCAGAAGCGGCAACACTCCGGTCGCCATCGGGTCCAAAGTGCCTAAGTGCCCAATCGACGACTCACCGGTCGCCCGCCTTACGCGCGCCACCACATCGTGCGATGTCATGCCGCCAGCTTTATCAACAATGAGAAGGCCGTTCACTCTGATTACTATAGCCGAGAAAAAATCAGAATCCGCTCTGCGCCCGCTCTCGCACCAGCGACAGGAACTCCGCGCGCGTATTCTGCTTTTGAAAGACGCCGAGCATCGCCGAAGTGACAGTCGACGAGTTCTGCTTCTCCACGCCGCGCATCATCATGCAAAGGTGCCGCGCCTCAACCACCACGCCTACGCCCTGCGGCTCGATCGCTTCCTGAATCGCATCGGCAATCTGCCGCGTCAACCGCTCCTGTACCTGCAATCTACGTGCAAACACCTCTACCAGGCGCGGAATCTTGCTCAGGCCAATCACTTTGCCATTCGGAATATAAGCAACATGCACCTTGCCGAAAAACGGAAGGATGTGGTGCTCGCACAACGAGAACATCTCGATGTCCTTGACGATCACCATCTCGTCGTAATCCACATCAAAGAGCGCGCCGCGCAGTATCTCCGTTGGATTCTCGCGATAGCCCTTGGTCAGGAACGTCATAGATTTCTCCACACGCTCCGGCGTGCGCTCTAGTCCATCGCGTGTCGGGTCTTCGTCAAAGCGGCGAATAATCTCCCGGTAAATGTCCTGCGTCGATATATTTTCCAGGCCCGTCGTCGCGGCCTTGCGTACAATTTCCGGTCTCGCCATCTTCGTTCTCTTTTCTGCCCATCCATCGGTCGGCGTCTTACCGCAAAACACCGCTTACCGGATACTCAAAGGAATTATTGCTCGTCTCTTCAATCCGCACACGCACCAGTTCTGCTTCATCAAAAGCCGCAACCAGCAGCTGATACACCTTCATACATAGATTCTCCGTGGTAGGCACACGATCCTGAAAGAGCGGGTCAAGATTCAGATTTGTGTGGTCGAAGCGCTCTACCACTTCTTTTCGCACGCACGCATCCAGATGCACCATGTCGCACACCATGCCGGTTTCTTCATGCACCGGACCGCCAACCGTAACCTCAATCACATAGTTGTGGCCATGCCCATGCGGGTTATTGCATTTGCCGTAGATAGCGCGATTCTGCTCTTCGCTGAATGAGTCAGTGTGCAGACGATGCGAGGCACTCAGACGATATCTCCGCGAAAAATACGCTCTCATAGCTCACCGTAATAATCGGCGAACAAATCCGCCATCTCATACACCCGCACGCGGTGCAGCTTCGCGCCGGAAATTTTTCCATCCAGCCGCTTCCACACGGCAATTGCAATGTTTTCGGTCGTCGGAATCATCTCCGCAAACTCCGGCACCTCTTTGTTCAAATGCCGATGGTCATAGACGCCGACGACCTCGCGCTCCATCACGTCTTTCAGCTCTTTCAGATCCACAACAAAACCGGAAGCCGCATCGACTTCACCGGCAACCGTCACCTCCAGCGTGTAGTTGTGCCCATGCCCGTTTTTATTCGCGCACTTCCCAAAGACGCGCTCATTTTCTTCCGGAGACCATGCCTCGTTCCAGTAATAGTGCGAGGCGGAAAACTCAGCTTTTCTCGTCAGTAAAATCATTGTTTCTCGTAGTACAAAGTAGATGTAAAGCTGCCTCGAAAAGCTTCAACGGCTCCCGCCCGCATACTCACGCCCCTTCCAGACTACGCGTTTCGTTATCGTATGGTCGAACCAGCTCTTCCACAGCAGCCAGACAAACAAGGGCAACCCAAACGCACTCAATAAGCAATCACTGAGCGGAAAATTCGACTTCACCACCCTGCGATAGAAGCGCCACAGCGTCCGCACCCATACCAGCAGAATCACCAGACGCGCCGTAATCCACGGCGTGCTCACGCTTAAAGGCCCCGGAAAATACCACGCCAGCACCGGCAGCCCCACCAGCAATGCGATATCGAGCATCTTCCACGCCGCTGTAACCAGCGTGTTCCCAAACAGAAGCGCAAGGTTCTTCGTCCATCCCTCGCACATCTGCCCAAAGCTGCGATACATCCGCGCGCTCAGCGCATCCGGAGCATACCGGAAGCGCAATCCAAGCTTGCGCCGCTTCACCAGGTACGCCAGCTCCACATCCTCCAGCATCGACTCGGCCACCGCCTCGTGGCCGCCGATCTGGACGTACGCATCGCGCCGCACCAGCAGGAATTGCCCATTTGCCGCCGCCAGCCGCGACTCCGGATCGGATACCTTCGCCGGCGGATACGCCAGCGCCAACTCGCTGAAGACCAGCGGCATCAACGCCCGCTGCCAGAACCCGGTCACAATCTGCCGTGGCGAATACGACAGCATCGCAACCTCATGCTTCTCCGCCTCATGCAGCGCGCGCCGTAAATCTCCCGGCTCATGCACCGTATCTGCATCGGTAAACAGCAGCCACTCGCCCTGCGCCCGCTGTGCCGCCGTCCACGCTGCATTCGCCTTGCCCGTCCACTTTTCAGGCAATGCTTCCGGACTGATGACTGTGACAGCATCAAAACTTTTTGCAATCTCTCGCGTCCCATCCGTCGAGCCATCGTCCACAACAAAAATTTCCCAGTCACGTCCCAGCACCCATCCTGCATCCGCCTGAGAGACCAGCGACTCAAGACATGCATCCAGGCAATCCTCTTCATTTCTTGCAGGAACAATCACAGTCAGGTTCAATCCATATCTCCGGCTATCAGACAGGCTAACTAGCAGCCAAAAGGGTCATAAAAAAACGAGTGAGAGCAAAAGCTTTCTCTGTGGTGAAAATCTCTGCGCATCTCTATGCCAACTCAGCGCCCACCATGTCCACACCGTATTATAGAAACGTGCGCTGGTTTCAGAATCTCTCAACATGGATGCCCCATGCTTTCCGCCCGTTCCTGGCAGGAAGTGTAGGGTGTGCCGTCATGCTTCTTGCCGCCACCGGATGCGACCGCGGCTCTCATCCCGGTCAGGTATCCAAACCCGCACCCAACTTCACCATCGTCGACGGCTCAAAGAGCATCCATCTCAGCGATTACCACGGCAAAATCGTGGTCCTCAACTTCTGGGCATCCTGGTGCGCTCCCTGCCTCGAGGAGTTTCCTTCGCTGATCGAATTGCAAAAGCAGATGCCGCAGATCGTCGTTCTCGGCGTCGACTTCGATGACGATCCCTCCGCGTATCGCCAGTACCTCATCGACAACCACATCGACATGCTCACCATCCATGACGAATCGCAGCAGAGCAACCTTGCCTTCGGCACCACGCGTCCGCCTGAGACCTACATCATCGACGGCCAGGGTAAAATCCGGCGCAAATTTATCGGCGCTCAGGACTGGACCAGCTCCGAAATCGTCAATTACCTCAAGAACCTGTAGGCGCAGTGAAGCGGCAGTCGAAAGGATCTGCTTCTTTTTGAAAGCAAAAATGCCAAATCGATTGGCACCGCGAACCGGCTGACTGACGGTAGCTCGCCTGCTATCATGGATTCCATGACCACCGTAGAAGTCCTCTTCCGCTACGAGCAGCACCCAACTGAAGCAGCCATGGTGGCCCTCGGCAACATGAGTGAGGTCTACGGCATTCGCCGCGTCCAGTTGAAAGAAGAGTGGCAGACCATCCGCGTCGAATACGACGCCACCCGCCTCAACAAGGCCATCGTCGAGCAGCTCCTGCGCCGCGCCGGAATCAACATCGCCGAAGAGCTTCCCCTCATCCCGCCCCAGCCCGTCGTCGAAGCAGGGCCAGCACCAACGCCCGCGAAGTAACGTCTACCCGGACGTATCAGCAGTCAGCAGGTTCGCATCGCGGCTCAAAAGCCATCTGCCATCCGCTTGCTTACGCAGAATTGTGAGCGTATATCCTGCCCGCTTCATCGGCACGCCACCACCGCGAGACGTCATCGTCACCCGCAGATGATTTCGCAGACAGGCAAGGTCCCCCACCACCTGCAGTTCCTCAATCTCCGAGCGCACATCAATCCGCACATGCTCCAACCCTGCGCGAAGCCCCTGCACAAAGGCTTCCTTGCCAAAGGGCTCTCGCCCCGCCACCAGAAACACCGCATCGTCGGCGATCAGCGTCAGCACAGCGTCTACATCTCCGGCAATCGCGGCCTCATTCCAGCGGGCCACAAGATCGCGAATCGCCTGCTCATCATTCTGCATGGATGCAACTCTCCTTCTGCGCCAGCATAGGCAGTATCGACCGATAGCAGCTCACAAGCGTGGTGACTGCCCATAAAGGCTTGTCATCCTGAGCGAAGTTTGGCGCGGCTTTTTGCGCCAAACGTAGTCGGCCAAACACAGTCGCAGGATCTGCTTTTCTCTCACTGGGGCAGGATGAACAGCCGCCAGCAATATGTCGATACAGATTAGTGCATCGCCTATACTTACGCCACTCGACGATGCGACAAATGATGCCCTTCCAGGTGTCCTTCCGCGTTTGCGAAATCAAGTAGAACTTGATATCTTTAAATGAGTTCGCGGTCACCTACCTGTGCGCCCATAGCTCAGTTGGATAGAGCGATTGACTACGAATCAATAGGTCGGAGGTTCGAATCCTTCTGGGCGCACCATCCTTTGATTACAATAAGTTAGGCATCAATCGACGTATCATCACTTCAAAATCTACCCATTGATTCGGAGTGAGCGACATGTCCCGTTAGCAGACCCGTAATAGCACGACGCACAGCGCCAGCAAGACCGTCGTGAAGATAGCAACCAGACATCCAACACCCGCCTTTAAGCTTAGATTAAGGTTCATTCGCCAGATTTATGATTAGCCGACCCCTCTAGGGGGAGGAGCGGCACGGGAGATGGCAGAACCTCGACGGGGTCGAACTGCTGTCTCCTTGGGTAGGACGAGCGAGCAACACAGCACTGATGGAACTGAACGACCTGACCACAGTTAGCGATGAATTGCGGTTTTGCGAAACGGGAAACCGTCTTGCCCTCGTGTTCCTGAACACGTCACGGGATGTCGTGAAGCAGGTATATGCAGAGTCCGCAGCGGACGCCTTGTCTCGTGTCTATTCGACGCTCAATGCATTGCATTGGCATGTTGCCAATTGTCCAGACTGTAACGGAGACTAAATAAAAATCCGCCCGTACTCGATAGAACGGTGCGTACAACTGGGATAGGGGTTGAAGTTTTACGACCGATCTCGGAATTGAAGCAGGCCCAATGAACGACGACAGGCATTCCCCAGAGCCGAAATTCGACTACCGCAAGAACAAAGACGACACCATCGATTCAATCTGCTTGCAATGTTTTTTGACTGTCTGTTCATGTGCAGGCAGCTGTCAAGATAGTTGCGCACCTGCGGAACGGGAGCATAAATGCCACCCTCTTGATGTTGCCCGCGTGAGAATTAAGGGCGCGGAATAGTCGCAAGAATTTTGCGCCACCCCTTGCCAGACATGGTCTCAACCTTGGCAAGTGATTCTGGTGGCAGTTTGTTCTGCAACTCGGTGTCACCCAACGCAGAGTTAAACGGGACTGGCGTTAGCATCCAGTGATCGGATTGAAGCAGGAACACTGACTGAACAAATGGTTCCTAAATTGGTTCCCTGACGTCTTGGAATATAGTAATTGCGGCTTTCAGTATGATTGAGTCCGCGAAGTGAGCACGAACCAATGGCTAATCCTGAACATCTCGCGAAGCTTAACGAGGGGGTCGAGGCGTGGAATCGGTGGCGGAAAGAGAATCCTGACGTTGCAGTCGATCTAAAAAAAGCGAACCTGAGAAAGAAGGATTTGAGACGAGCCAAACTTAACGATGCAGACCTATATGAGGCGAATCTTGAAGGGGCTATCCTTAGCGAAGCGGATTTGAGAGGAGCGAACCTCGCTCTAGCGACGCTCGCTCAGGTGACCTTCCGTGAATCGGACCTTGATGGGGCCAACCTCAGTGGCGCGGATCTTCATGAGGCGTCTTTCAGCCGAGCAAACCTCGGCGGCGCAAACCTCCATAAGGCAAATCTTAGTAAGACAGATTTTTTTGATGCCGATCTGGCTAACACGAACCTAATTGAGGCAAAGCTGGTTGATGCCCGACTTTACCGTTCCGATTTCAGAAAAGCGGACCTTCGAGGTGCGAACCTTCAAGGAGCAGACCTGGGCAAATCAGATCTAAGGAATGCAAATCTCAGTGGAGCTGATCTCTATCAAGCAGACCTGAATGGTACGCTCCTCATTGACGCAGACCTCAGTCGGGCGCGCCTTGAGGAGGCGAGAGTGTTCGGCGCGGACCTTCTGCGGGCAAATCTTAATGGCGCAGACCTCAGTAAGGCGACTCTGCTTACTACGAATCTCAGAGATGCTATTTTGACTGAGTGCCATGTATACGGGATATCGGCGTGGAACTTATATCTTGAAGGCGCAGTTCAATCAAACTTAGTGATTACCCCGCATTACGAACCCACTATTCAAGTGGACAACCTCGAAATCGCTCAATTTGTGTACTTGCTGCTTAATAATGATCGAATCCAGCATGTAATCAATACGATCACTTCGAAGGCCGTGTTGATTCTTGGACGGTTCAGCAAAGAGCGGAAAGCTGTTCTGGACGCACTCCGTGATGAGCTTCGCAACCACGACTTTCTGCCAATTCTCTTCGACTTCGACAAGCCCGATGGCAAAGATTTGACCGGAACTATAACCACACTTGCGAACATGGCGAGATTCGTAATCGCTGATCTGACCGAGCCAAGTAGTGTGCCACATGAGCTGGCGATAGTAATTCCTACAACGGTTGTCCCACTTCAGACAATCTTGCTTAATGGGCAACGAGAATATGCAATGTTCGGAGATTTAAAGCGGCGATATCACTGGGTGCTCAAGCCTTATCAATACGAATCGGAGCAAGCGTTGTTGGCGAATCTCCGTGATCACGTAATAGCACCCGCTGAAGCCAAAGTGATTGAACTCAGACAGAAGTGACGGTTAGAGCCTTTAGCAGTGTCACGCGAATCATCTCGCAAACTTCAGGAATAGAAAACGGCAGCCACTTTCGGCTGCCGTTTTGTTCATGCCATGCATGGATGCTAGTAAATTCGGAAGTTCACCTCGATATTCACTTCCACTGGAACCGGGTGCCCCTGGAACATGGCGGGCCGGAACTTATACTGTCTCACCGCTTCGATAGCCTTCTCGTCCAGTCCCATTCCCAATGGCCGAATCACATGCACATGCTGCGGATTTCCCTGCGCGTCGACAATCACTGACACTACGCAGATGCCCTGATATTTGGCGCGCCGCGCTTCATCGGAAAACTCCGGATCAGGAGCATAGATCACCTGAGGAGCCGAAACGCCGCCGCCTGGATGATACACACCGCCGCCCGTTCCGCCACCGGAACCCGGGCCAATACCACCGCCCGATCCCGAGCCGAGTCCGCCGCCCGAGCCAGTGCCAAAACCCGATCCGGAACCCGAACCCTGCGACGCCAGTGCCACTTGCGACGATTGCGGTATGCCCAGGTTCGGCATATTCGCATCCGGCATCTTGATGTTCGGCATCACCACCGTCGCCGGAACCGGCAACTTCGGATTGTCAAGCAACAGTTTTTGCGGAGGCGTGATCTGTTGCTTGTCGAACTTCGGCAGCTTGCCTTTCGAGGCTTCCACCAGTTCGTGATTGCCGCCGCCACCGCCGCCGCCCATCACATCTTTCGCGGCAGGAGCCATCGGCACAAACGGCGAAATATCTACAGGCGTAACCTGCGCCTTTTTATCGATCGCCCGTGCGTGAATGCGCGCTTCGATGATGGCGAGAATAATGAGCCCAATCACCAGAGCGTGCACGGCGGCTGAAATCGCACTCGACTTTGCGCTTCGCTCCGACTTCAGCAGCACATCGCTTTCGATGGGCTTTGAAGTCAGCTCCAGTGGAGGCAGCTTTTTCGGAAAGAACGCATCCTGAATATTCGTCCAGAGCGATCTCCAGATCGATTCTTCTTTCAGCGTTTCAACGAGGTCACTATTTTCGTCTGGCTGAGATGTCAACTGAAGCGGGGGCTGCTTCGAAGAGGAAAAGGCATCGCGTAGGTTCGAAATGAGCGATGTCCAAATAGAACCGTCGGTTTCGACGAGGAGGCCGTGCTCTTCCTCTTGCGACCGAGTTTTTCCTGGTTCCAGTTCCGGAGGTGTCAAAAGCTGATTGCCCATATCACTTCAACCGGGCAGCCAAAAAACAACCAGCCCACCCGTGTATCCCTCCATTATGGACGACGTAAGCCCCGCTTGTCTTGAATCTGTGCAAGGAAATGTTTATGCGATGCTTGCCGCCGCACTCTCAAATTTGTCATTTTGAGCATTCTTCCTTGACTTGTCATTCTCATCCCGAGCGGAGTCAACTCAAAAAATTGTCATCCTGAGCAAAGCGACCGGAGGAACAGAAGTCGAAGAAACCGCGTTTCGCTTCGTATCCGCCAAGCTCAAAGAGGGCAATAAACACAATGGCCTTCCCCATATAGACGTACACCCTACCACAAAGTTACTGTTCCGAGCAGATACAATAAAGTTTTACCCCTTATCGAACCTTTTTCCCGGGAGAAACGATGTCCGTCACGCCCAAACCCAGCACGCCGACAGGCTTGCCGGGAGCTTTGGAACTCAAGGCGACCCTTACGCTGCCACAAACCGACTTCCCCATGAAGGCCAATCTGCCGCAAAATGAGCCTGCGCGCCTCAAGAAATGGGAGGAGACCAGACTCTACCAGCAGATTCGCAGCGCCCGTAGGGGCTCCGACCGCTATCTTTTGCACGACGGACCTCCCTATGCCAATGGTCCCATTCATCTCGGCCACGCTCTCAATAAATGCCTGAAAGACTTCATCGTCAAGTCCAAAACGATGGCCGGTTTTGACGCGCCTTACATTCCCGGCTTCGACTGCCACGGTCTGCCCATCGAGATCAAAGTCGACGAACAATTCGGCCGCAAAAAGCTCGAAATGTCGTCCGTCGATTTCCTCCGCGCCTGCCGTGCCTACGCGCAGAAGTATATCGATCTGCAAAGCAGCCAGTTCGTGCGCCTCGGCATCCTCGGCCGCTGGGAAAATCCCTACTCCACCATGTCAAAGGAGTACGAGGCCAAAACACTCGAAATCTTCTACCGTTTCTTTGAGCAGGACTTCGTCTACAAGGGCCTCAAGCCGGTCTACTGGTGCATCAACGACCGCACCGCTCTCGCCGACGCCGAGATCGAGTACGAGATGCACACCAGCCCCAGCGTCTACGTAAAGTACGCGCTGACAAGCGATCCCGCGGCCATCGACCCCGCGCTCGCCGGAAGAAACGTCTCGACCATCATCTGGACCACAACGCCCTGGACGCTGCCCGCATCGTTAGCCGTCGCATTTCATCCTGAGTTGGACTACGTCGCTCTGGAACAAGACGGCAGCACCTACGTCGTCGCCGATGCCCTCGCCGCATCCGTGCGCGAAGCCTGCAAGCTGCAGGACGCGAAAGAAGTCGCCCGCTTCAAGGGTGCGCAGCTCGAACGCGTCACCTTCCAGCACCCGTTCCTCGACCGCAGCATCCTTGGCGTGCTCGCCGACTACGTCACCACCGAGCAGGGCACCGGCGCCGTCCACACCGCACCCGCCCACGGTGCCGACGACTTCTACACCGGAGCAAAATACAGCCTCGACCAGACCTGCAACGTCGACAATGCCGGCCGCCTGCGCAACGGCCTGTCCGAATACGAAGGTCTAACCGTCTTCAAAGCCAACGAGCCCATCATCAAATTGCTCGACGAGCGCGGCGTCCTCATGGGCCGCAGCGACATCTATCACAGCTATCCGCACTGCTGGCGCTGCCATAAGCCCGTCATCTTCCGTGCAACCGAGCAGTGGTTCATCGCCATCGACACGCCGATGAAAGCAGCCGACGGAACGGGAACCACCTTCCGCCAGCTCGCGCTTGATGAGATCAAAAATTCCGTCAAATGGGACCCGGCCTGGGGCGAAGAACGCATCACCAACATGATCGCCACGCGCCCGGACTGGTGCATCTCGCGCCAGCGCATCTGGGGCGTGCCCATCGCCGTATTCCTCTGCAACCAATGCCACACGCCACTTAAAAACGCGACCATCAATCAAAGCATCGTGGCATTGTTCGAGAAAGAAGGTATCGACGCCTGGCACACGCACGAGGCCGAGCAGCTTCTGCCTTCTGGAACGAAGTGCGCAAGCTGCGGCAATGCCGACTTCCGCAAAGAGATGGACATTCTCGACGTCTGGTTCGACTCCGGCGCAAGCTGGCACTCCGTCATGGAAGCCGAGCCCGAGATCGCCCCACCAGCCAACCTCTATTTCGAAGGCGGCGACCAGTATCGCGGCTGGTTCCATACTTCCCTGCTCACTTCCGTTGGCGTCGGCGCAGAACACAAGGCCCCCTACACCATGGTCGGCACCGCCGGCTGGACCCTCGACGAGCAGGGTCGCGCCATGTCGAAATCTCTCGGCAACGGCGTCGATCCCGTCGATATCGCCGACCGCCTCGGCGCGGAGATCGTCCGCCTCTGGGTTGCGTCCGTTGATTTCCGCGAAGACGTAGCCGCCAGCGAAAACCTCATGCAGCGCGTCGCCGACAACTACCGCAAGCTGCGCAACACCTTCCGCTTCCTGTTGGGCAACCTCAATGGTTTCGACCCCGCTCAACACGCGCTGCCCTATGAAGACCTGCTCCCGCTCGATCAGTACATGCTTGCCCGCACCCGCGAGCTGGTCGAAAAAGTATCAGGTGCAGACGGCAATGGCGGCTGGTATGGAGACTTCCAGTTCCACCGCGTCTACCAGGCCATCAACGAATTCTGCATCGTCGACCTGAGCGCGCTCTACCTCGACGTGCTCAAAGACCGCATGTACACCTTCGCGCCGACCAGCATCGCCCGCCGCTCCGCGCAAACCGTCATCTACAAAATCGCCGAAGCCTTGGTGCGCTTAGTCGCCCCCATCCTGAGCTTCACCGCCGACGAAGTCTGGAGCTACCTGCCCGCCGACGCAAAACGCGCCACGAGCGTCCACCTCGCACACTTCCCTTCGGCAGAAGAGATCGCTCCGCAGAACACTTCTCTGCTGACCGATTGGCAGAAGCTCTTCCTCGTCCGCGATGAAGCGCTCAAGGCTCTTGAAGCCGACCGCAAAGCCGGAAAGATTGGAAAAGCTCTGGAAGCGAAGGTGCAGGTTTCCGTACCATCCAGCGACTACGAACTGCTAAGAAAATATGAGAAGGTGCTGAAAGAGTTCCTCAACGTCTCACAGGTGACGCTCGCAAGCGCCCCCGCAAACGATACGCCGCAGGCTACAACCAGCCCGGCAGACGGCACAAAGTGCGAACGCTGCTGGAACTACTACGCCGACAACAGCCCTGAACGAGTCCAACCCTTCGGCCCATGGCCCAAAGTCTGCGGACGCTGCGCCCTCGCCCTCGAACAAATGGGCTACAAGCAAACGGTGAGCGTATAAAAAAATGATTGTCATCCTGACCCGAACGCAGTGAAGGGGAAGGATCTGTTTTTGCATCGAGCAGCACGAAAAGGGGTGCCCCATCCTTTCGCGCACTTTGCGAAAGGGTGGGAACCACAATCCCAACTCCGACGCAACCGGGTGCCCCATGTTCGCAAAGCTAACATGGGCGGAAATGACCGCTGTCGAAGACAGCGCACAAAATAGGGTAGAAGCACCGGGCTTTAGCCCGGTGAATAAAAGAAAAACGAAGGGGCTTTAGCCCCGGGCTTTTAAAGGAACGAGATTTTGAACAAAGACCGCCGCGGCTGGCTACTCGCCATCTCCGCTCTCATCATCGCGCTCGACCGCGTGACCAAGATCTGGGTGCAGCACCACGTCGCCGTAGGCGACGAGATCACCATCATCCCGCGCTACTTCTTCATCTCGCACGTCCTCAATCCCGGAGCAGCCTTCAGCCTCTTCACCGACTCGCCATCGCCCGCACGCACGCGCTGGATGCTGACCATCTTCTCCCTCATCGCCATCCTCGTCGTCTTCGGCCTGATCCTCAAAGTGGGCCGCCGCTTCACCGCCGCCGGCATCGCTCTCGCCCTCATCCTCGGCGGAGCGCTCGGCAACGTATGGGACCGCATCCACTACGGCGTCGTGACCGACTTCCTCGAAGTCTTCCTCCGCTGGGGCCACTGGAGCTATCACTGGCCCGACTTCAACGTCGCCGACTCCGCCATCGTCTGCGGCGGCATCCTCCTGCTCCTCGACGCCTTTCTACCCAAAAAATCCGCATTCTAAGCAAACTCGCCCTCCGATTGTCATCCTGAGCGTAACGAAGAGCCTGCCCTGAGCCTGTCGAAGGGATCTGCTTTTTCCAGGCATCCGCACGAAAACGGATGCCCCATCCTTTCGCGCACTTCGCGAAAGGGTGGGAACCACCACCCTTTCGCCGTCATCCTGAGCGAAGCGCAGCGGAGTCGAAGGACCCGCACGAACAACGTTCGTGCGAAGCCGACCAAAGGTCGGCCCTCCCTAACATCTCGGGGCACAAACATGGATGCCAGGTCTCGCCTTTGGCCCGGGGATTGCACAGCACCATTTTGACGCCGTCATCCCACCCCCACACATTTGTCATCCCGAGCGAAGTCGAGGGACCTGCAGTTAGCGAGCATCCGCACGAAAACGGGTGCCCCATCGTTTCGCGCACTTTGCGAAAGGGTGGGAACCACAACCCCAGTAAATAATCCGGAACCACCCCCACCCACCTCACGTACAATTCACCAGCCGTCAAAGAGCGAATCGCAAGCCGCTCCGTCTAACCACCAAACCAGAGCAGAAAAAGGAACCCAGTGGCCAATCTGTGGCATGACCTCAAGCACTCCCTGCGCAGCCTCTTCAAAAGTCCTGGATTCACCATCGCAGCGATAGCAGCCCTGGCCCTCGGTATCGGCACCAACACCGCCATCTTCACCGTCGTCAACACCGTCCTGCTCAAGCCCCTCACCTATCCTGACGCCGACCGCATTGTCCAGCTATTCAATGCATTTCCCGACGGCAAAAGTCCCGTCGCCTCTCCCACCAACTACAACAATTGGCACGACCAGACCAGCGTTCTTCAAGACGTCTCCGCCTATGACTTCGGCGGCCCCGGCTTCAATCTCACCGGTGACCACCCCGAGCAGGTTCACGGCATCCACGTCAGCGAAGCCTATTTCCGCCTCTTCGGGGCTCCTATCCAGCTGGGCCGAACGTTCACTCCCCAGGAAGACTCGCCCAATGGCGGGAAAGTTGTCGTCCTCAGCTACGGCCTCTGGCAGCGCCGTTTCGGAGCCAATCCCCACATCGTCGGCAGCGCCATCTCTCTCGGCAATGAGCCCTATACGGTCGTCGGCGTCCTCGGCAAGTCCTTTGTCACCGATCCCGAAGCCGACGTC
Source organism: Acidobacteriota bacterium (assembly GCA_013285705.1). GTDB lineage: Bacteria > Acidobacteriota > Terriglobia > Terriglobales > Acidobacteriaceae > Alloacidobacterium. The sequence goes on along the minus strand of JABDHA010000043.1, from coordinate 15,882 downwards.
TGGCTTCCCTTCCAGATCGATCCCAGCAGCATCAATCAGGGACATTTCTTCCTCACTGCCGCACGCCTCAAGCCCGGTGTAACCCTCGCGCAAGCCAACGCCCAGCTCAAAGTCGCCTACGATCAGTTCCACCGTCGCTACCCTGAGGCCGATCTGAAAAATAGCTTTGTCAGCGAGCCACTCCGCGACAGCATCGTCAGCGACGTGCGCTCCTCTCTCTTCGTCCTCCTCGGAGCCGTCAGCTTCGTCCTGCTCATCGCCTGCGCCAACGTCGCCAATCTGCTCCTCGTTCGCGCCTCCGGCCGCAAGCGTGAATTCGCCATCCGTGTCTCCATGGGAGCCACACGCGGCCGCATCATCCGCCAGCTGCTGGTGGAAAGCGTTCTGCTCGCCTTCACCGGCGGCGTCCTCGGCCTCATCCTTGGCTATGCCGGCATGCGTGCCCTGCTCGCCCTCAGCCCCGGCGACATCCCCCGCATCGGTGAGAATGGAGCCGCCATCGGCATCGACTGGCGCGTGGTCCTCTTCACCGTCGGCGTCTCTTTCCTCACCGGCATTCTCTTCGGATTGTTCCCCGCCATCGGAGCTTCGCGTCCCGACCTAAACTCCACGCTGAAAGAAAGCAGCAATCGCGCCGGCACCAGCTTCCGCCAGAGCAAAGCCCGCTCCCTGCTCGTCATTAGCGAAGTCTCGCTCGCGCTCGTTCTCCTCATCGGCTCCGCGCTGCTCATCCGCACCTTCCTTGCCCTGCGCCACGTCGATCCCGGATTCAACCCGCACAACGTCCTTACGCTGCAAATGTCGCTTACTGGCGATCGCTTCCTGAAGACCACTGGTGTTGCCCAGCTCACGCTCAATGGCCGCGAGCGCCTCAACGCCATCCCAGGCGTCGAAGCCTCGGCCTCCACCTGCTGCCTGCCGCTCGAAGGCGGCTTCGGACTGCCCTTCATCGTCGTAGGCCGTCCACTCGATAAATCCGGTCAGACCGGCGGAGCAGGCTGGATGAGCACCTCACCCGGCTACTTCGATGTCTACAAGATTCCGATCATCGAAGGCCGCGACTTCAAAGACAGCGACAGCACCGGAGCGCCCGGCGTCGTGCTCATCAATCAATCCATGAAGAAAAAGTTCTGGCCCAAAGAAGACCCCGTGGGCCAGCAGATCATTATCGGCAAAAGCGTCGGTCCGCAATTCGAAGAACCCGCCCGACAGATCATCGGTGTCGTCGGCGACATTCACGACGGCGGACTCAATCGCGACCCGCGCCCGCTCATGATCGTTCCGCAGGCACAGGTCACCGACGGCATGACGGCGCTCAACGCCAATATCATTCCCACCTCATGGGTCGTCCGCACCCACGGAGACCCGCACCAGCTGAGTGCAGCCATCACCGAGCAGCTTCGCCAGGCCAGCGGCGGATTCCCCGTCGCCCGCGTCCGGACTATGGACGAGGTAGTGGTCCACTCCACTGCGCGCGAAGACTTCAACATGCTCCTGCTCACCATCTTCGGAGCCTCCGCGCTCATCCTCGCCGCCATCGGCATCTACGGCCTCATGGCCTACACCGTGCAGCAGCGCACGCAGGAGATGGGCATCCGCATGGCCCTCGGCGCCGACCGCGGACGCATCCGCAACCTCGTCGTCTGGCAGGGCATGCAGCTCGCCCTCATCGGCGCCGTCATCGGAGTAGCCGCCGCCTTCGGCCTTACCCGCCTGATCGCAAGCTTCCTCTTCGGAGTCAAACCCTGGGATCCCATCGTATTTATCACTGTGCCAGTCGTATTAAGCGCTGTGGCCCTTTTCGCTGTATGGCTCCCGGCCACTCGCGCTGCCAAGCTAGACCCGATGGAATCTCTACGCGTCGAATAGCAGAAAAATCGGGCTTCACGCCTGAGAAAAATACTCCACAGGAGCAGGGCTTCAGTCCCTAATTCTTCAGATGTTTGGTCACAGTATATCCCTCACTTCCAGTTCTGGAGAGAGGTCTACGGGACCATGCAGATGTCCAAGCGTGTCTGTCAGCGTGAGACCAAAGGTATATGGACCCTTGTCATCAGCATTGATTGCAGGTATTCCAAAAAATGCGAACCATCCTTTTTCCTGCACCCCCTCAACAACCGGGGCTTTGAGAATGGGAAATAGGTTGACAATACTTTCCTTAGCGACCGATTCCTTTTTGTGATAACCGTTTTCATCAATCTTGAGAGAAACCCGTTTAATTCCTGAATAAAAAATTGCTTTATGGTTCAAACCACCGGAAAACGCTTGTGTCTCCGCAGCAACCAAATTGCGCCTGTCAACTAGAGTTGCCTTTAGTATTCCTGCGGCTTTTGGCGATCTGTTTATTACCGTACATTGAGCAAGAAGTAAGGAATTACTATCGGAATAGACTAGACGGTGAACTTCTATCCAGAAGGCAGGCTTAGGATTATTGCTGGCTTCCAGCAACTTGTCATTTCTGCCTATTACCGCACGAGCAAATCCAAAGCAAAAGAGTACGCAGCCAGCGAATAAAAATGAGAAGCCAGACACATTCTTATCTCTACTATGTTCAACGGCTGCTAACGCAAATAAGACAACGGAGCCTGTTACGCTTCCAACCCCCTGAGCCATCGAGGATTTAAGGAAAACGATTGCAGCTTTAAAACGATCATCCATACCCCGAATGGTCGCAAACCTTGAACAATGCGTCAAAATTATGTTGAGTAGGAAAGGGGCGACTGAGACTCACATTGAATTGAGTGAAATTCAGACTCTTGGAGCGGTGATACTCTGCTGAGTTATGTATGTCTATGCCCGCCCCAAACTATTAAAGACAGCAGTATGCTGGATAAGAGACAATTCGGGTCTCAACGCAACCGAAATATTTCCCGGTCCGAGAGAGATGCCTTCATGATTGAGCAAGTCAATATCACAAACTTCCGATGCTTCAAGCATTTGGAGGTTGAAGATTTGAAGCGAATTAATTTGCTCGTCGGTGAAAATTCCAGCGGCAAAAGTGCCTTTTTGGAGTCTATTTTCATATCTTCTGGCTCTCTGGCACCTAACGTCGTATTTCAGATGCGAGGCCTTCGTAAGATGGGAAATCAGATAGTGGTTCCCGTCGATGCGCCTTCATACCGTGGAATATGGGAGGATCTTTTCTTCAATTTCCAGCAAGAAAAGAAGATTTCCATTAAGGCCTCGGGTAATCCAAGCTCGGACAGCAGGTCACTATCCATTCAGTATGTGGCCGACGCTGGACCGCAAGAGCTGCCATTCGGCAAGCAGTCCTCGGCTAGCGGCGATAACAGCCAGCAACAAGTTGGAGGCATGCCGCAGATCGAGTTTACTTGGAAACGGGCAAATTTCCCCGAAACGAAGGCGAAGCCCAGAGTTTCGCCGACTGGATGGCAATTCGATGTTAGCCGCGTCGATTTATTTCCGTGCGTCTGGTTTTCTCCGGGGGCTACCGAAACTCCAGATGAGAATGCTAAGCGGTTTTCAGAGCTAGATAAGACCGGAGAGGCAAGCACCGTTCTTGAGGTGCTGAAAAAGGAGTTCCCTTTCATACTCGATCTCTCTATCGATTATCACGCTGGGATTCCAATGATGTTTGCCAAAGTTCAAGGGAAACCTAAGAAAATGCCTGTCCCTCTCGTCTCTGATGGCATCAATAGGTTGCTCGGAATAGCAGTGGCGCTCGGCAACTTTAGAGGAGGCACTATCCTCATTGACCAACTGGAGGACGGGTTTCACCACAGGCTTCTGCCTTCGATCTGGAAGTCCCTTTATTTGTTGGCTAAAGAATTTAATGTTCAGTTGTTCGTCAGTACACATAGCGCAGAGTGCATCGCGGCCATGAAACCAATATTGAACGGCAACGAGGAAGATTTCAGGTTACTCCGCGCAACTAGAGAGGAGGTTGGGTGCACTGTCGATTCACTTCCTGGCAAATATCTAGATTCTGCGTTGGAGCAAAACTTTGAAGTGCGATGACAAGAGTTCTTCTGACGGCAAACCTTTTGAGCCTGAAAGTCCTTACGTCGTGGTATGCGAGGGATTCCATGAAATGGGGTTGGTATGTGCACTATTGACTCATCTTCAGATATCTAATTGTGACGTAACCTATCCAAAACGATCAGATGGAATAATGGGTAAAGAGGCAATCGGGAAACTTGTAGGCCTTCTTGCTGGACGTGCATCGAAGTTGCGTGGCGTCTTGATTGTCACGGACGCCGATGACGACCCGTTGGCTTCCTTCACGGAAGCGACTAAAGCCTTTGTTGACCCCTTCAAACCTCCTACGAGTAGCTATGTCATCCACAAGGGAAAGAAACATAAGACAGGGGTCTATCTAACGCCGGGTCGGGGAAAGACGGGAGAACTTGAGCACCTACTTTTAGAAGCCGTTCTCGCCGAGAATCCGAAAGGGTTGGAATGCATTGATAAACTCGGGGAATGCACGTCCACGATGGCGGATTGGAAGCCGAATAAAATAGCTAAGATGAGAATGGCTTGCTATGTCGCATCGCATTGCAAGAACGACCCCTGCTGCTCACTCGCCTACTTGTGGGCTAAAAAGAACAAGGTCCTTGATATCGCAAATCCTGCATTCGCGGAATTGGGGGATTTTCTTGTCGAATTCGCTAGTGACGAAGATTCGTAGTCGGTCAAGTGTGTTATTGCCAATGTAGGTTATTGCCGAAATTAGAGTGGCTGCCGAGTGCCCGCGAAGGGTGATGTTCGAACGTGGTGCGACGGGCATGTGCCCTCCCAAACCCGAACGGCATCCACCAGATGCCCCACTCGGCATTCTTTGTATTTTACTTGGCGAAAGATGCACCATTACCCCGAAAACGCCTCTCTTGACTCTTTTTACACGCATAAATGGGACTAAGCCAAACGCAGTGTTCGCAAGGTTGTCAGTTTAGTTAATGGAACCCGGCATTTGTTCGACGGTTCGAATAACAGGAGTCGCAATGAACTGTTACTTCGTCAGATGTCGTCTCCTTAATTGAATGGCTATATGTGATGAGCTGGGTCGCCATCTGTATATATATTGCCTTTGAACTGCGCCACCAATCGCGCCGCTGTTTCGGCAGGGTCGTCGGACAGGTCGGCAGGATTTATTTTGTATCGCCACAAGGCATCGCCCACGCAGACAAGGAGAACGAGAATATCGCCACTGTCGCTGTGCTCCCATGTAACGCCGTGGTGGGTTTTGCAATATGCGGGGGGTGGGTGGATACGTTGAACCTCCCGTAGCAGGGCAAGAATGTAATCAGCCTTGGTGGTTGTCATTCACTTGAGATATTGCCTGTGACTAGGCGCACTTGGCAACACCTGTTGCCGAAAACGCGTCTCGTGACTTCTCTTGCACGCGTAGTGGGTGGGTCTCTATAAGCGCTAAAGCAGACGCAGCGTTCACAAAGTTCTCAGGGTGTGTGGGAGCATCGGTGTCTGGCACAAATCATCCTAAAACAGCCGTTCAGGCAAGGGCGCCCTTCGGATTCCCAGTTTCAAAAACTGCTTAATGTGAACCAACCTGATCCAAATCACGTTAGTCATCTTTGCCGACAAACTATCAGCCCCGCTAAAAGCCTTTCAGCATCTCTTCTAGTTTCAAGCCGAGTGCTTGCGCAATGGCGTATAGAGTGTCGATTCGAGCAGAGACTGCTCCGTTTTCGATCTGGCTCAGATGCGCTCGCCCGATCCCTGCCATGTCTGCTAATTGGGTTTGCGACAGCCCCAGCTTTTCTCTTAGACCGCTGAGGCGGCGACCAAGACGGACGGGAAAGGAAGTTGCCATTCCCCATCGTTGCCTGTATTGTTGATCTATATGTTCGGTTTACCGAACAATGAGCAGAGAGAGATGGCGCTATGCAGACGGACACCTCTCAAACTTTGGTTCGTGGACACGAAGAAGCAGATGTGGCAGTGCTACACGGACCGACGTGCTGGTTCCCACAGAACGCTTTAAATTTCACAGCATCGATTTCGACATGACGGAGATCACCGCACTGATTCAGAGTTAACGATGGGTAATGGGTTTTGAGGAAACGTTCGGAGGTCGATAGGTCCGGCCCGCAGCACGCGGAACCCGAAATCCTGCGCGAGCCGGTGGCACGGGCTGAGTGAGAGGTAGCTATGAGGAATAAGAAAAGCAATGTTAATAAGATGACACCACGCAATCCCCTTGAAGAGCACGGTAAGTACTGGGGACTTGCACGGGTGGCCATGCAGATTGCGGAGGAAGAGTCCAAGCAGTTGGACGAGATAGAACGCCTCCTCGATGCGGGTGAGCAGGATGCTGCCATTGCCGCCATGCGCAGATTTATCGGACCCAAAAAGCGAGTGAAGGGAGCACCGAATGGGACCACAGGAAAGAAAGCAATCGCCTAAGATTCCGGTCGTGGAAATCATACGCGTCTCCACGGTGGCGCAAGGCAAAGATGACAAGGCGGGAATTCCGGCGCAGAGAGCGAACTGCGAAAAGATTTCGAAGCGGGAGGGACTGGAGCCGCGTTGGCAAAAGCAGATCGAGGGCGTGAGCGGATCGGAAATTTTACGTTCGCCGGAAATGCAGGACGTACTGCGTATCGTGGCCAGCGGTCAATGCAGGGGCATCGTACTGAGCGAAGAATCGCGACTGATGCGCCCGGAGAACTTCGAAGATTACGTCATCCTGCAACGGCTGGCGGAGCACGGCGTCAAGCTCTATCTGCGTGACGGCGTATTTGATTTGAATAACGCTTCCGACAAACTCTTCGCGCATATCAAGTACGCGTTTGCGGGCTATGAGCGCAAGTTGATTCGAGATCGCATGCTGGGCGGCAAGCTGTCAAAGCGCAATCGAGGGGAGTGGTCGTCTGGTCGCGGCACCGTGCCTTATGGTCTGAAGGTTGTCAACGATGGCCAGCGTAATCTGCTGGCCGTGGATGAGGCAAAGATTGGCCGCGTCATCGAACTATTCGACCTGTTCGTCAGCGGCATTACCCATTACGGCGAACTACACCGGAGAACAGGTATTCCCTACGACACCATCCCGTACATACTGAGCAATGAGATTTACACCGGCTGGCATGTTCCCAAGAGGACTGCCGACTCACGGCGCAACGAGTATTGGAAAGAAGGGGAGCGGGCCGGACAATTGCGCTACCAGAGACGCGTGATAATTCCCGAAAATGAGCGTGTGCGAATTCGGATGCTGGAGAACCCACCCATTTCGGAACAAGTTTTTGGTGTGACTCAGAACCTTCTCCAGTTGAAGCGTGACATGCACTGGAAGAGAGGGCATGTAAATACACCCGCTGACCCATTCGCGTATCGCGGCTTCCTGCGCTGCGCCTGCGGCGCCAATATAAGCACCATCAAGTATCAGAACAGACGGGCGAATAATTTTTACGCCGAGTATTACCATTGCCTCGACGCGCATGACCATCGGCGTCCAAACCGAAAAATCAAACCCGCCACCTGCACCATGCGCCGCATGCGCCGCGAGGCAGCCGAGGCCATACTGGATGAGTTAGTGCAGGCTAAGTTTGGCGATGAAGAGTTACTCATCAATCTGATGAAAGCTCACGAGAACGCAGAGAACGCGGAGTCGTCTAAGCAGAAGATCGAACGATTGCAGATGGAGATTGCCGGGGCTGAACGAGCCATAGAGCGCATCGGCGAGCTGTATGCGCGGGGATCGATCACTATCGAAATCTTCGACCGACAACGGCAGAAATTCGATCTGGAGAAACGCGCCTCTGAAGCTACGTTGGCGGCAACCCGGCCCAACTTAGAATTTATTTCGCCCAAGATGTGGGCACCTTATGCGCGACAGTTTAAACGTTGGCACAAGTTGGAGCCGCGCCAGAAGAGAGAATTACTAGCGGCAATTGCGCCCACGTTTGAGGTCTCTAGCACAAAGGGGGTAAAGTACCACGAGACGGTTATCACGATCAAAGGATGCCGGGTAAACCTGACCGGTGAAGAGGTAACCATAGGGGCGCAGATGATAAGAGGCGGGGAAAAAGAATTGGTTGGTATTGGGACCCCATCGTATTTGTAACCGTGCCGGTGATATTAAGCGCCGTCGCATTGTTCGCCGTATGGCTCCCCGCCACCCGTGCCTCAAAACTTGACCCCATGGAGTCCCTGCGCGTCGAATAGGAACGAACTCGCCTGAGGAGACAAGGAGGGGGAGATGAAGCAGCTTACAAAATTCGGTTTAACAGGTGCAGCCCTGACTGCAGGCGTCACAGCGATTGGCGCTCTTGCAGCAGGTGCTCTGGCAGCAGGCGCTCTTGCCGTGGGCGTATTCGCCATCCGCAGGTTCTTCGCTCAAAAAACACACTTCGACAAACTAAGCATCGGCGAGCTCACCGTCGACCATCTCGTCATCAAAAACTCCACATCACTCCCACCTCCCAAGCAGTAGCAAGAACACGGCAGCAACACAAAAAGAGCGCCACCACGAACATGGGTGCGCAAGCTCCAACGCCGTCATCCTGACCGAAGCGTAGCGCAGTCGAAGAGCTTGTCCTGAGCGCAGCCGAAGGAACCCGCAAGAACAACGTTCGTGCGAAGCCGACCAAAGGTCGGCCCGTTTCTCACATTTCCATGCGAATACCCGGAAAACAAAGCCTCAAGTTCCATGACAAATCACCCCAGCTCCATGACAATCTCACCAGGAGGAATCAGACATGTTGAAGGTCCATATTCTCAGCAGACGCAAATCTGACATGACGCATGAGCAATACGTGGCGCACTGGCAAAACGTCCACGCGCCTCTTTTCGCAAGTCAACCCGACGTGAAGCGCTATGTGCGGCGTTACGTGCAGTGCTGGATCACCGGCGACCAGCCGGTTGGACCGAATCCAGGCGACACGGATGGAATCGTCGAGCTCTGGTTCGATAATATCGAAGGCTTCAACGCGTTCGCCAATTCGCCCTCTTACTTAAATGTCATCCAGCCGGATGAAGAGAGATTTACTGATCCGAAGAAATGCGAGTACTTCTTTTCGGAAGAACATTCCATCATTAAGTAAAGATCCGCCGTCAAAGACGGCGCTCAATTTACCTGATGGAGTCAACTGATGAAGTCCCCCGAACGTAAGCTGCCGCCCGAAGCCATAGAGCTCTACAACGAATTCATTCATGGTGAGATCAGTCGCCGCTCCTTCTTGGAGGGTGTGCAGCGGCTGGCGGGCGGGCTGGCGGCAGCCACCGTGATCGATGCATTGATGCCGAATTACGCCCTTGGCCAGCAAGTCTCCCGCACCGATGACAGAATCAAGGCCACCTACGAAACCGTGCCTTCCCCAAAGGGCAACGGAAGCATCAAGGGATATCTCGTGCGGCCTATCAGCGCCGACACACGCGACGCGACGGTAAGTAAGCTGCCCGGCATCATCGTCATCCATGAGAATCGCGGCCTGAATCCACATATCGAGGACATCGCACGGCGGCTTGCCCTCGCCAACTTCATGGCATTTGCGCCGGATGCACTCACCTCTCTCGGCGGCTATCCTGGCGACGACTACAAGGGCGGCCAGATGTTCAACCAGATTGACAAGAGCAAGATGTCCGAAGATATGGTGGCCGCAGCCCTGTGGCTGAAGGCGCGCCCTGACTGCACGGGAAAGATCGGCGCTACCGGCTTCTGCTATGGAGGTTCGACCGCTAATATGCTGGCCGTGCGTCTCGAAGCGGACCTGGCAGCCGCAGTGCCATTCTATGGCGGCCCTCCCGCGGCAGCCGATATTCCGAAGATCAAGGCAGCGGTTCTGGTGCACCAGGGGGAACTCGACACCCGGCTCGCCGCCACGTGGCCAGCTTACGACCAGGCCCTGACCGCAGCGCACGTACCCCACGAGGGTTATATCTACCCAGGCGCCGGACATGGCTTCAATTGCGACGCAACACCGGAACGATACAACAAAGCCGCAGCCGATCTGGCCTGGCAACGCACCATCGACTGGTTCAACAAATACGTGCGTAGCTGATACGTCCTCAGTGGATACCGCCCCTTCGGTATAGTTGTCATCCCTCTCAGATTTGTCATCCTGAGCGTAGCGAAGGATCTGCTTTTCCCGAATATCAGCACGAAAAGGGTGCCCCATCCTTTCGCGCACTTTGCGAAAGGGTGGGAACCACAACTCTAGCCGACTTGTTAGAACTAACACTCGTTGGTGTAGTGCATGCAAAGATTTGCATCCGAACCGACTAGTTGGTAGTCTAATCTACATGCAAGGTGAAATGGCAGAACGCATTCTGAAAACAGCAGAAGCCCTCATGATCGAGAGAGGATATTCGGCCTTTAGTTATGCCGACATCGCGGAGGCTGTACAGATCAAGAAACCAAGCATCCATCATCACTTCCCGACAAAGTCTGGCTTGGCCGTAACCGTTCTCAAGAAGCATCGCGAGAAGACAATCGGAGGAACCGAACAGCTTGACAGGCAGATCGAAGATCCTCGGAAACGCCTTCATGCCTACGTTCAGTATTGGGAGGGGTGTATCCGCGACCGTACGATTCCCTTTTGCGTTGCCGCACTCATGGCAGCGGAACTCCCGTTCTTGCCAGAGGAAGTGCAAGCCGAAGTGCGTCTACATTTCAGCGCATTGGGCGAATGGCTTGAACGAACCTTGAAGGCTGGTGTGAAGGCCGGTGTCATCAAGCTGCAAGATTCAGCGGCAACGGAAGCTCAGACGCTGATGGCAGTCGTGCATGGGGCTATGCTCTCCGCCCGCGCCACCGGTAACTGTGATGTCTTCAAGCTCGTGACCAGAGCAGCGCTCAAGCGTCTCGCTACAGCAAAGAACTAATCTGTGGAGGCCATGGATGGCCTTCCTCTATCCAACTAACCTACCAACTAGAAGATAGTGAGGTCTCTCATGCAATCCAACTCCACTGAATCAGTCCGCTCTTTGCGGAACCTTTATTTTGTCCGGACGGTCTTCCAGGTAATCTGGGCTGCCGCTGTTCTTGCGACGGTAAGTACGCAGCCAAATGTCGCTTCCATCTTGCTGATCGTGTATCCGCTCTGGGACGTCGCTTGCACACTGTACGATCTCAGGACTTCACGTGCTAGCGGAAGCGCACGAACTTCGCAGGTCGTCAATGCGCTTCTGGGCTCCGCTACTGCTCTCGGGATGGCCTTAACGGTCTTCAGCCAACCGGCATACTCCATCGCGATCTTCGGTGCATGGGCGTTTGGAGCCGGCTTGCTTCAGCTCATCGCGGGGCTCATCCGCCGTAAGCAACTCGGCGGACAATGGGCGATGATCCTGAGCGGCGCGCAATCCACGGCAGCAGGCATCGCGTTTGTGCTTGGCGGCCTTGGCGGAAAGTTCCACGCGAAGGACATGGGAGGGTATGCCATCTTCGGCGCGATCTACTTCCTGATTGGCGGAATTCTGCTGAGTCGAAAGCTGTCACAGGGAGTGACGGAGCCGATCAAGGTCTAAGCTTTTGTAAGTCTCGGAAAACGCGCTTAAGTCCTGCGATATTCCACGAGCATCAATGAGCACATCGTCGAGATATGAAGAGCTACATGGCCGAATAGTCTGCCGGGATTGCACAGCTCCATCCAACGCCGTCATCCTGAGCGAAACACCTTCTCAGATTTGTCATCTCGACCGAGCGCGAAGCGCACAGTAGAGGGACCCGAAGTTCGCCTCAGTTGGCACGAAAAAAGGGTACCCCATCCTTTCGCGCACTTTGCGAAAGGGTGGGAACCACATCTCTCCGCCGTCATCCTGAGCAAAACGCAGCGAGCCGAAGGAACACCGTTCGGCAAAGCCAAGAGCAGATCGACTTCTCACCGCGTTTCTATGAGTCGCCCACACCTTAATAAGAACTCGGGTACCCTTTTCTATTTAAACTCTCGGTTTGCCAACGCTTCCATCAGGCTTTCTTCGGAGCTGAAAAGAGAAAAAGCGTTCAGATTGTATTCGTCGAGCAAAGCAAGAACTTTAGATCGCTCAGTAGTCGGTACGGTGAACTTCCAACAAAATGCTTGTTGACGATGTCCGTCCTCGAAGACAGAATCGTAAGCTTCAAAGCGCCATTCCTCGTGAAAACTCAGGCAAACTGTGTATTCGCTTTGCTGTAAAACATGTCGTCGATGTGTTTTGACGTATGGACCGAAACGGTACATCACATTCATCTGATTTCCTGATACAGCAAAGTTGCGTCCGCAGAGAACGAATATAGCTACCCTCTCGTCGCGATGTTTGCAGGCGTTCGCAAACGCAAAATATGCAGCGACGTAAAGTGACCGGCTCCAGTCGAGCAACGGCGAAGGAAAACCGTGATGGCGCAGGTAGGCCATATACGCATAAGCGGGCCTATCCCCTGCCCACAAAGCAAGGCTGAACTCGTCGTAATTAGTGACCAAACGCTCAACGTCCAGGTAAGGAGGTATAGGCCAATCGGTATCCATCAGACTCTCTATCTGTGGTCTGATTTTGGCGATGATTTGGTAGTACTCCCGATAAAGCATCCGCTCGCGCACCCTTTCGAGTGTCGCCTCAAGCCGCCAAGACGAGCTTCGTTGGCCGCGAAAGAGTAGAGGACTATTCTGCACATAGTAACTAGAAGTTGAGCGCTCGTCCTGGATTTCCTTCACTCCTTCGAGGAACTCCTCCCAAGTGGCGACGTTTCTCTCGTTCATTTGTGGGCCTCTGAGCGTCATTCTATGGAGAAAACCGGACTAGAGCGGAAGTCGATTACTGTCTCGTAAGTAACGATAAACGCCCTTTTCGTCACATGTCAGAAAAGTCGGCATATCGGGCAAGCGCTCTCGATCCTGATCCAAACTGCCCCATCGCCCCTACGCCGTCATCCTGAGCGAAGCGTAGCGGAGTCGAAGGACCCGCACGAACAAAGTTCGTGCGACGCCGACCAAAAGGTCGGCCCGTCTTCAGCTCTTCTAAAAAGAGCCTGACATCGCAGACGAGACACGCGAATGGCTGTCAAGCCCTCTTGGTCAGCTCACGGCATCTAACCAATTGATCCAAAACGACTTAAACTCTAAACCCCTTTGGCAGAGTATTTCGCCAAATCTGCTATCCTTGAAATAGAGAACAAAAAGCCCGCATGCAGCGGGCTTTTTTATTTCCAGAAACACAGGACTCCCAGCTAAACCATTGAAAACACTAGAAAGCCCCTAAGCAATATAAAAATCAGCGCCTTACCAGGGGATGATCCCCCGCTAAAGTATTGAAAATACATAAAAGAAACCGCCACCAGGGGGTGGGGGGAGTATCCCGGCAAACGTCTTATAATCAAACTGGGAAGGCTTGTACTCTTTTCCCAGGACGCACTGCATTGACGGACCAGATCATCATCCGCGGCGCGCGGGTGCATAACCTCAAAAATATCGATTGCGACATACCGCATGGCAAACTCACCGTCGTTTCGGGAGTTTCCGGCTCGGGCAAATCCTCGCTCGCCTTCGACACCATCTACGCCGAAGGTCAGCGCCGCTACGTCGAATCGCTCTCCGCCTACGCCCGCCAGTTCCTCGAACGCATCGAGAAGCCAGACGTAGACCTCATCGACGGTCTCGCGCCCGCCATCGCCATCAAGCAGAAGAACTCGACCCGCAACCCGCGCTCGACCGTGGCGACCGCGACCGAGATCTACGACTACATGCGCCTGCTCTACGCACGCTGCGGAACGGTCCACTGCATCGTCTGCAACGGGGTCGTCAAGCGCGACACGGTCGACGAAATCGCCGCCGCCGTCCTCGCCCTCAGCGAAGGCACCCGCCTGCACGCGCTCTTCCCCGTCCAGCGACCGCAGGAACAGCCCGTTTCTCCGGAACCAGCATCGGAGAAGAAGCCGGCAAAGCGTGGACGCAAGCCAAAGATCGAAACTGCGGAAAAATCTCCGCTGACAGAAGAACTCAAGCAACGGCTAACCGACTTAAGAACACGAGGCTTCAACCGCCTCTATCAGAACGGGACCATCTACGAGTTCTCGACGCCCGAATCGCTGCTCGAGATCAACTTCGCACTGCCCGTCTTCGCTCTTGTCGATCGCATCGTGGTCAGCGCCGACAATCGCGCGCGTATCGTCGACGCGGCGGAAATCGGCTACCGCGAATCGGGAGAGATCCTCTACGAAATCGTCCCGCGCGGTTCGCATACCACCGAGAGAGAGCGACTGCGCTTCTCCGCCGCCTTCGAGTGCAAAACGTGCCATCGCGTCTACCGCGAGCCCGAACCGCGCCTCTTCTCCTTTAACAACCCCTTCGGCGCCTGCCCGCGCTGCCAGGGCTTCGGCAACACCATCGACTTCGACCTCGATCTCATCATCCCCGACAAGTCGAAGACCCTCGAAGAAGGCGCAATCGACCCCTGGAATCGCCCGAAGTATCGCCCCTACTTCACCGAGTTGAAGAAGGTCGCAAAGCAGCACGGCATTCCCATGGACATTCCTTGGTACGATCTCGAACCCGACCAGCAAGCCTTCGTCCTCGACGGTCATGGCTCATTCCTCGGTGTCCACGGCTTCTTCGCCTTCCTCGAACGCAAGAAGTACAAGCTGCACGTCCGCGTCATGCTCAGCAAGTATCGCGGCTATGCGCTCTGCCCCGAATGCAAAGGCCAGCGCCTGCGCGCAGAAGCCCGCGCCGTGCGCATCGGAGCGAAGAACATCTGCGACGCCGCAGCGCTTACCATCAACGACGCCGACTGCTTCTTCGGTGGACTTCAGCTCACGCCCATGCAGCAGGAGATCGCTGGAAGCATCCTGCACGAGATTCAGCAGCGCCTGCACTTCCTCAACGCCGTCGGACTCGACTACCTCACGCTCGACCGTCTCGCCTCGACGCTGTCAGGCGGCGAAGCACAGCGCATCCAGCTCGCTACCTCGCTCGGCTCGCAACTCGTCGGCGCGCTCTACGTGCTCGATGAGCCATCCATCGGCCTGCACACGCGCGACACCGCCAAGCTCATCCGCATCCTCGAAGACCTGCGTGACCTCGGCAACACCATCCCCGTCGTCGAACACGATCCCGACGTCATCCGCGCCGCTGACTACCTCCTCGACCTCGGTCCCGGAGCAGGCGAGTTCGGCGGCCGCGTTCTCGCTGGAGGAACCGTCGAAGAGGTCGAGCTCAACCCTGACTCCATCACGGGCCGCTACCTGAACGGACAGCTCAGCATTCCCATTCCCACGCGTCGCCGCGAACCAGGTAAAGAGTGGATCAAACTGCGCGGCGCACGCAGCCACAACCTCAAGGGAATCGACGTCGAGATCCCGCTGAACATGCTCGTCTGCATTACCGGCGTGTCAGGTTCCGGTAAGTCGACTCTCGTCCACGACGTCCTCTACCGCGCCGTCGCCCACCAGTTAGGCAAAGGCGAAGGCGCCGACCCAACCAACCTCTACAAGGACCTCAAAGGCGTAGACCGCCTCAACGACATCGTCCTCGTCGACCAGAACCCCATCGGACGCACACCGCGCTCGAACCCCGTGACCTACATCAAGGCCTTCGACGCCATCCGCGAGCTCTTCGCCTCGCAGCCCGAAGCGCAGCGTCGCGGCTACGCAGCCGGACACTTCTCCTTTAACGTCCCTGGAGGACGCTGCGACGTCTGCGAAGGCGACGGCACCGTTACAGTAGAGATGCAGTTCCTCGCCGACGTCGAGCTGCCCTGCGAGGAATGCCGCGGTACGCGCTACAAGGCCAGCGTGCTCGAGATCAAGTACAAGGGCAAGAGCATCAACGAGGTCCTGAACCTCACCGTCAAAGAGGCCCTGCGCTTCTTCGTCGGCCAGCCCAGAATTCTGGATAAGCTGGCCGTCCTCGACGAAGTCGGCCTCGGCTACGTCCGTCTCGGCCAATCAGCAACCACCCTCTCCGGAGGCGAAGCCCAGCGCGTGAAGCTGGCCGC
>JABDHA010000042.1:35457-35747 GCA_013285705.1 Acidobacteriota bacterium | reverse complement strand
GACAAGTGGGGCGAGGATAAAGGATTTATTGGAGGAAGGATTTACGCCATTCGCCAATCGGCCGATGGTTATTTGTGGATTGGAACCGAAAGAGGTCTGGTTCGATTCGACGGATCTAAGTTCATTCTGATTCAGCGACCTCTTCCAGATTCGCCTCCGATTAGTCCCGTGCGCGGCCTCGTTACCGATGCCAGCGGGAATCTCTGGATTCGTCTCGAAGGCCCCCACATGCTTCTTTATCATGACGGGAAGTTTGAAGATCCATACACCCGATTCGATCTTCAGGACAT
>JABDHA010000042.1:0-35447 GCA_013285705.1 Acidobacteriota bacterium | reverse complement strand
CTTCCGACGACAAGGGTCGCGTTATTCTCTCCGGACTCGGGGACCGGACATTCCGATATGAGGGAGGACGTCTAGAGACAATCGTCAGTGCAGAGCAAAATCCCGGTATTGTCATCTCCCTGGCTGCGACGCGAGACCAGAGTATTTGGCTCGGCACACAAGATAACGGTCTCTTTCGTCTGAGCCAGAGACACATTTCCACAGTTGCCCAGGAGCTCAAGGATTCGAAGATCAATGCCCTTCTGCCCGCAGACACCGGCGGCCTATGGATTGGAACTGACAACGGCATTTATTTGTGGGAGGGCGGCGTACTGGCCACCCCTAACTTGACTTCTTCGCTGAAGCAACTACAGATTCTGGCGATGGCCAGGGATCGTGACCTCAACATCTGGATTGGAACGAACCATGGCATCGTGCGCATTACTCCATCCGGCGCTGTTTCGCTCGACCTGCTCAACCCAGAGCCTGGGTTCGAAGTAACTGCGATCTATGAAGATCTCGACGGAGATATTTGGTTTGGCGGTTCGCGAGGAGTCGAGCGACTGCGAAATGGAATGCTTACAACCTATTCGACTTCTGACGGTCTTCCGTCAACCGGCATTGGCTCAGTCTACCCCGACTCCACGGGCCGGATCTGGTTTGCGCCGCTCTCGGGTGGCCTCTACTGGATGAAGGGAGGGCAAGTCGGTCATATAACTGTCGATGGACTGGAACACGATGTTGTGTATTCCGTTAGCGGTGGTGACGGTGAAGTCTGCGTCGGCCGGCAACATGGCGGTCTCACAGTACTGACCGAAAAGGGCGATTCATTTGCGGCCCACACCTATACACAGGCGGATGGCCTTGCGCAGAACAGCGTTTATTCCGTGCATCGCGAACGCGATGGGACGATCTGGGCTGGGACTGTGAGCGCGGGTGTAAGCAGATTGAGTGACGGGAAATTTACCAATTATTCGGACTCCAGTGGACTCCCCTCAAATGCTGTCAATTCCATAGTCGAAGGCTTCGATGGGACAACATGGTTGGCTACACCCGGCGGTTTAGCTTCGTTCGCAAATCGGCATTGGACAATTTACACAGCTAACGACGGCCTACCATCGTCAATAGTAAGAACAATCTTTGAAGACACAAAGCATGTGATGTGGATCGTAACTCCCGGCGGTCTGGCGTACTTATCCTCCGGAAAGATCAAAGTTCCAGCGAGGCTGCCTGAGGCATTACGGGAGCAGATCTTCGGAGTTGCTGAAGACGGAATGGGTTCCCTCTGGTTCACCACCTCAGATCACGTACTTCGCGTCAACAGGGACGGGCTTTTGAGCGGATTGCTCTCTGATACCGATGTTCAGAGCTATGGAATCGACGACGGTCTCCAGGGGGTGGAAGGCGTGAATCGCGATCGCACCGTAGTTGCTGATCCTGAAGGACGCATCTGGATCTCACTTAAGTCGGGTTTATCCATGGCCGATCCGATCGTCATCTCCAGAAATTCGATTCCAGTCGCAGTGCGAATCGAATCGATGTCCGCTGGCGGAAATCAAGGTATTGCGCAGAACCCCATCAAGATTCCCTCTGGAATTCAGAGCATTACCTTGAATTACGACAATACGAACTTGGCAGCGCGAGAACGAATCCGTTTTCGCTATAAGCTCGATGGTTCCGATCAAGGTTGGAGCGATATCGTTGCGTCAAGGCAGGTTGTCTATAAAAACCTGAGTCCTGGCACATATCTCTTCCGCATTGTTGCCTCCAGCAGTGTCGGTCTTTGGAATGGTCCGGAGACTTCTGTCCCTTTCGTGATCGAACCTGCATTCTGGCAAACGTGGTGGTTTCGAGTGGCTTGTCTCGCAGGGTGTTGCCTGACGATCCTTGCCATTTATCGCTTGCGCATTCACCAATTGACGAAACGATTGAATGTTGGCTTTCAAGAGCGGCTCGCCGAGCGTACGCGCATTGCGCAGGAATTGCATGACACACTGCTGCAAGGTGTTCTGAGCGCCTCTCTCCAGCTTGATGTCGCGGAAGACCAACTCCCGGAGGACTCTCCCACCAAACCTCTCTTGAAACGAGTCCTGCAATTGATGAGTACAGTCACTGAAGAAGGTAGAAATACGCTGCGTGGGTTGCGCACAACGGGATCGGGCAACCAAAGCCTTGAGACTGCCTTCTCGCGACTGCGACAGGAATTTCCCCTCGACGACAAAACTGATTTCCGCGTTATCGTTGATAGTGTTACGCGTCCATTGCGGCCGCTGATCCGCGATGAAGTCTATCGCATTGGCCGCGAGGCTCTATTGAATGCATTTATGCATGCACAGGCGAACCGTATCGAAGTCGAAGTAGAATATGCGAGCAGACATCTTAAAGTGTTGGTGCGCGACGATGGCCGTGGAATCGACCCACAAGTGCTGCATTCAGGTCGTGAAGGGCACTGGGGACTCGTCGGCATCCGAGAGCGCTCCGAAAGAATTGGCGCTAATCTAAGACTTCGAAGCCGCATTGGCGCAGGAACTGAAATAGACTTAACGGTTCCCGGCGCGATCGCATTCGAAAAAGGTTCGAATGGCCCGATATCGCAGTGGTTCCATTGGCTCAGCCGAGAGAGGCTCGAGACACCGAAGCATGACAAAGCGAAGCGAGTACATAAATGAGGACTACCCCAAGGATTCGAGTCTTCTGCGTTGACGACCATCCTCTCATGAGGGAGGGCATTGCGACCGTCATCAGGAATGAATCTGACATGCAATTGGTTGCAGAGGCATCAACTGGGCACGAAGCCATTCAGGGATTTCGTGAACATCAGCCCGACGTGACACTCATGGATGTCCGGATGCCGGATATGGGGGGCATCGACGCATTGCTTGCCATTCGCACAGAGTTTGCAGATGCCCGAGTGATCATGCTAACGACGTTTGAAGGAGACGCCGAGATTCAGCGCGCGCTGGAGGCGGGAGCGCAAGGTTACATGCTCAAAAGCATGCCCCGAAAACAGCTCGTAGATATGATTCGCAAGGTGCACGCCGGGAAGAAACAAATCCCTCCCGAGGTCGCAGTTCAGCTCATCGAGCATATTGGGGATGAAACGTTGAGCAAGCGAGAGGTTGAGGTCCTGCAGAAGGTCGCAGGGGGAAATCGCAACAGCGACATCGCAGCGCTCCTTTTCATCTCTGAAGAAACGGTGAAGGGACATATCAAGCACATCATGGAAAAACTCGGCGCAAGCGATCGCACCGAAGCCGTTGCTGTCGGAATTAGACGCGGGATCATACATCTCTAGTTTTACCCACACTTCCGAGTGCCCTGGAGTTTCCAAGTGGTACAGAAAAAGCACTCGTTCTGGGGGTCCAATTCGCAGCGAAAGAAGCTAGCCTTTTTTCTGGCGCGTCTTTGTGCCTGAGGAGGCACCGGCTGCGAAGGCTCTTTTCCAGCTTCCCGGAGGGTTGGCCAGGCATCGGCCTCATCTTTCTGCGGCTTACTGTTGCTGTCAATGCAATCATTTGCGCAATTGACGCACTCGTTGGACCCAACAGTCATGCGACTAGCGCTTGGGCCGTTGGAGCGCTGGCCATCGCTGTTGGAGCGGCGATTTTCGTCGGCTTTCTCACACCCGCTGCAAGTGCCGTGGCAACAGTTGGTTATCTCATGACGGGCGTTTCGCCGTCTTTGATGACTGAAGCGAACAACCACATCAGTGCGTTAACTGCATTCAATCTGGCTGCGATATCCGCCGCGCTTGTCTTGCTTGGCCCGGGCGCTTTTTCACTTGATGCGCGTCTCTTCGGTCGTCGCGAAATCATTATTCCTGAAGGCCGCGTTCAACCCGTCGATGATCCTCAGGGAAATTCCGGACTTCATTGAGATTGAACGCGAACATTGTCCCCATGCCGGGGCTTTAAATCCCCCCTAAATAGTGGTATCCGATACCCATCCGTCGCCAGCGTTGAAAATACCTTCCTTAGGGGGATGCAATCGTCCGAGTCTTCCTTCATAGTCACTTCAGCAGTATCGAGCACGGAAGGTAGATCAGAGAATCACGAATCATCGATTCTCTGAATCGGGTGAAGCTTCAATTGGAGGCTCGGTTTTCGCGATGTTCCATTTGGATTATCTCTCTTGTTTCCTCACCGTCCTAGCGACAATACTGCTCGCACGAAAATCCTGGATCGGACTCCTTGTCGCAATAGCCAACAGCTTGATCGTCTGTGTAATTGGATTGCGAACGTCACAGCTTGGCTTTATTCCCGCGAACCTGTTTTGCATCGGCGTATACGCGTTCAGCATGCGATCGTGGCTCAAGGAACGAACACACGCAAATCGAGATCAGGCGCAGCGGCAGAAATCGCTGGTCGTGGCTACCCATAATGGCTCGCCTCAAAAAGGGCGACCATCGTCACACAGCAGATCATCAATCCTGAAGTTAACATCTGCAATTAAAATCGGGCCGCCGGAGGAACACCATGCGTGCTGACTTAACTTTTACGGCTCTTGCTTATGAAGCGAATCGCTATCGACTCACTAGGCTCATAGCGAAAGCAACTCGCATGCTGCACCGCCCCAACACACGTGTGCAGGATACGATGAACGACGCATTCAAGTGGTTCGGCTGCTCCAAACCAGGAGCAGACCACCGTGCTGCGGAGGCGGCCAGCAGTTCGGAAGGCCGTGCTGCATGACGCCCCCCCAGTCAATTAGATTTCAGCCCTCCCCCTTACGAAGCTAGGAGTAAAAACCATGGCAACTTCATTCACATCCGTATCATTTACCCCATCACCGAAAGGCGCATCATGGTGCTTCCTGCTGCTCGAGCACCTGGATGAATTCGCGACGCTGGTTTGGTATCTCGTAGCAGATGGCAAACTCGTCGAAGACACATTCGCACGCACGATGGCGAAGCTCGATATAACTGCATTTGAATCTTCCATTCCAGCACTCGCTTACAGTCAGGCTCGAGACGTTCTCATCACTCAGGCGATTGCTGTATTGTCGGACGCGCGCAGAGAGGAAGATGAGAGCCAGTTTTTTCAGCCGAGTTCTATTGGTAGCTTGCCCGATCTCCCCCGCCTGGCATTCATGCTGAGATTGATCATCCGTTCGTCTGAAACAGAGGTTGCGAAGTTTCTCGGCCTGTCGCCATCTGAGGTGCAAGGACTTGTAACATATGCGATTGATCGTCTTAGCATAGTTCCGCCTATTTCCGCATTGACAGGTTGTCACGACGCATAAGTAGCCTTTAGTTTTGGACTCTCCATGAATAGGTACAAAGACCTGCGAATTTCACGGCGGCCCAGCCATGGGTACGATTGCAAGAGTGCTTTGTAGCCGATCTTCCTGCTGAGCTAGCCACCGTATAGCACGATCGCAGGTATTCAACGCAGTTAACAATTTCAACGCAGTGGTAGTGAAAAAACGATAGAACGATCAACCCCTGACCTCGAACGGTGGTATGCCGCACGAGCCGGGAACCACACACTCGAAGTCGGAGGCGCCAGTCATTCGATCTATGTCTCCAGATCACAAGGGGAAACAGTGAGTACACACCCTGGGAAAACAGAGATTTTAGGCCGAGGCAATATCCTTATGTTTGATAAGGGCGTTGGTCTGGATCTGCGAAACGAACCGGAGCGGTGTGAACCAAGCCAACTCATAGAGGCAGAGAGGATGTCAGAAATCGGCATAATGGCATGTTCGATATCTCACGATATGCGTCACTCGCTCACGGTGATCTATGCGAACGCCGAGTTCCTCGAGCGCCACGATATAGATGCGAGTGTACGGGCTGAGCTGCTGCTCGAAATTCAACAAACAGTGCTCGCGATGACGGAGCGCATTGATTCATTGCTGCAATTTGGTAGTAGCGGACGAAAAAGCCCGCTTGTCCGTGAGGGGGTTTCCTCGGTGGTTGAGAGAGCGGTTGCGTCTGTGAAGTTTCATCCAGACGGGCAGAACGTGCCCATCACAGTTGGGAAGTTACCGCCAGTGGAGGCCGTCATCGATGCCAGAAATCTTGAAAGTGCCATATATAACTTGCTGCTCAATGCCTGCCAGGCGGCGATACGCTCAACTCACGCGCCTGAGGTGAAGATCCAGCTTACGGAAGTCGATGAACGGATCTACGTCACCATCCTGGACAATGGTCCCGGGATACCTGCCTCTATTCGGAAAACGTTGTTCGAGCCGTTCGTGACCGCAGGAAAACCCAACGGAACAGGTCTGGGGCTCACGTTGGCTCGGCGAATCGCTGAAGAGCACGGTGGTAGCGTCTGGCTCGAGGACTCGAATCAAGAATGGACGGTATTCACGCTGAGTCTGTCGCAGAACAGATGATTAGCTTGAGAAGACCTGACCGCCGGAGCGCCTACTCTCTATGTGACTTAAGACTTTTGGGGTGGCGCTAAAAATAAGAAGACCCGTAATCAGTTTCGAAAGATTGTCCGTAACTCAAAAAGCGTGGGTGGCTTTCAACTGACGTCGACTTGCTAAAGCGCCCCAGTATAACTCGGTTGTATGCCGAAAAATATCTTAATGAGTGAATGTTTTGGGAGCCACGGCATCACGGCAAGTCTCTCGATCAACTTACGACAACGGTCAGAATGAAGTGACCGACGCCGATGCGCGATCCTATCAGTCAGAATCAGCTGATTCTCGATCTTCAGCTACCGTCAGCCAAATTGTTAAAGGCAAACGCTCTGTAATCCCAGAGACCTCTCCGGGGCACGGCGGGATGGTATCTTCATCTGTGACTATGCAAACCCTAGCCAGGAAATCTCTTATCGTCGCCACTGTAATGGCCTTTGCTGTACCTGCTTTTGCGCAACAGGCTGAGCCTCAGATGAAGCACCAGGATACGGAGGTGTACGCGCCAGTACCTCCGACCGTGACACCCGGCAAGACCGACGCTGACCCGCCTTCCGATGCCATCATTCTCTTCGATGGAAAGAACCAGGACGAGTGGGTAAGCGCGCAGGACCACACGCCTGCGCGGTGGATTGTGGCTGACGGCACGCTGACGGTGAGCAAGGAGCATGGCGTTGGCAATATCGAGACGAAGAAGACCTTCAGGGACTACCAGTTGCATATCGAGTGGAAAATTCCGACGACAATCACTGGATCGGACCAGGCGCGCGGCAACAGCGGCGTCTTTCTGGCCTCAACCGGGCCGGGCGATGCGGGCTATGAGCTGCAGGTGCTGGACAACTACAACAACAAGACCTATGTGAACGGGGAGGCGGGCTCGATCTACAAGCAGGCGATTCCGCTGGCGACGCCTTCGCGCAAGCCCGGCGAATGGCAGACGTACGACGTGGTATGGACAGCGCCACGCTTCAACGGCGACGGCACGCTGGAGACACCGGCATTTGTGACAGTCTTCTTCAACGGCGTCGTGGTGCTGAATCACTTTCAGGTGGAAGGACAGACGCTGTTCGTGGGCAAGCCGTTCTATAAAGCCTATGACCGCGCGCCGATCAAGCTGCAGGCACACGGCGACAAAAGCGAGCCGATCAGCTTCCGTAACATCTGGGTGCGTGAGTTGACGTTTGATCCTACTTACAAGAAGTAGACCTCAGGCAAATAAAAGGGCTCTACCGTCAATTGATGCGCGAGCCTTTTTATTTTCTTCTAAACCTTCAGCGGCCAAGCCGTCTTACCGCCGTGGTGAAAGGCATAATTACCAATATGTCCTGCGCGTGCTGCGGCCACACCCGCCTCGACAGGGGCGTTGGGGTCTTTGCGGCTCTTGATGCAGTCAAAGAAGTTGCGTGTGTGAGCGATTGTGCCGTCCTCAAAGCTTTCTTCTTTCAGCACCGGGTTGCGGTCGCCCTTCACGCCTTCGTGCCAGATGGTCATGCTGCTGCGGTTGATCTTCAGTGTTGCCTCGGTACCGCGGAATTCAAGGCCGCCGTCGTCGATAGACGACGCCATCATGCCCTCGTAGACGACATCGAAGTTCGGGTAGCGGAAGGCAGCCTGGATTGTGTCGGGGCACTCCCACTCCTGGTAGATGAGCTTGTCACCGAGCATGAAGGCGGTCGAAGGCTCGTCGGATTTCATGGCCCAGTGCACGACATCGATCCAGTGGGTAAACAGGTCGGTCATGGCGCCACCGCCGAAGTTCCAGAACCAACGCCAGCGGAAGAACTTCTCAAGCGTAAAAGGTTGCTCGGGCGCGCCGCCCAGCCACTTCTTCCAGTCCAGCTGCGACTGATCGACCGGCTTTGGCACCCAGCTGAAGCCATAGTTCTGCCACCAATAGGTGCGCACCTGCGGTACCTTGCCCAGCGCACCACCTTGTATAAGGTCAACGGCGTTGCGGAAGTGCGTCCAGCTGCGCTGCTGCATGCCGCACTGCAGAATCTGGTTGCTCGTGCGTACCGCGCGGGTCAGCACGGCGCCCTCTTCGAGCGTGTGCGTAACGGGCTTTTCGAGATAGACGTCCTTTCCTGCTGCCAGCGCTGCGGTGGCGATGCGGACATGCCAGTGATCTGGCGTGGCGATAAAGACTGCGTCGATGGTCTTGTCGTCGAGCACCTCCTGGTAGTCGACATGCTCAGTGGCAGTGGCGGCATTGCCGCGTGCCTTGATCTCGGCGCGGCGGGGAGCATAGACATCGCAGACGGAGACGATCTCAAATGGCACGCCACTCTGGTCGGCCGAGTCCAGCACGCCCTTCATGCGGCCGCCCGCGCCTATGACTCCCACACGTAGCCTTTCGTTAGCGCCAAAGGCTTTGGTCGATGCCACGGCCGTAAGCCCGCTGGCGATGAGAAAGCTGCGTCGGTTGAGAGTTAGAGACATGAAGCTCCTTGCGATTTGAAGTTTCGAGGATGGTAACAGAGCTGGTTGCGCCGCACTCTTAAAGAGCCGTTCTCGAAGTAGGCTCAGTCTCAGTTGGGTTCGAGAGGAAAGTCGATGGTGCCATTTGGTGGATAGCTTTGCAGATGATGAACTGAAGCCGAGTTACATGCGCGGCTCCGGTCCTGTGCCGGAGGACGCCGTGAGCGAATTGTTCGGGCGTGTGAGCAGCGGCAAGTCCTCTCTTCTTAACGCCCTTCTCAACACGGATGTTCTGCCCGTCGGGATCAATCCAAATTACAGCTGTGCCCACGAAATTGCGTTACGGGCCGGAATTGGGAGCCGCTGTCGCTTTTGGAGATGGTCAGAGCGCAATCGTTTCCGTGGACGAGTTGGCCAAACTTGTTACAGAGCAGAGCAATCCTGGCAACCGCAGGAAGGTCGTGCGCGCCATTGTTGAAGTGCCTTCGCCGCGTCTCCGAGAAGGCATCATGTTTGTGGACACCCCTGGCCTCGGATCTTTAACAAAACGTGGTGCGGCAGAGACGCTCGCCATCTTCCTGTGATCTTGCGCTCTTGCTGATTCGATGCAGGAGCGATCTTAAGTGAAGAGGATATTGGCACGCTGCGACTGCTCTATAAAGCTGGTATTCCGGCCCTGGTCCTGCTAAGCAAAGCTGACCTGCTTGCGGAAGGAGATCTGCATCGGACGATTTCTCACATCGAAGAACATATCAAGAGCGATCTCGGTCTCCCACGTATTTCCACGCTTTGAGGAAGCACGGGCGCTCAGGAACGCGTCCGTGGCCAGAAAAAGCGGCTCTTTGCGAGAAGCTGTTACCTCTGCCATGGAGAGCAGCCTCCATCGGGAAGAACGGGACGACCTGAGGACGAGGGTAGATTCGTCAGAACTGGAAGCTCTTTTACGAGTCGTGACTGGAGAGGTGGGAGAACAACGCACCGTGCTCGACTACGCTTTTCGCACGATTGGAGAAACACCCGATGCGGTTCTCAATGCAGTCGCGCAAGAAGTAGTTACATGGTCGTGTGCTACCTCTGAGAGCAGGATTTCTCCATTACGACTCTTCGAGTGGATTCACGACGTTATCACGCGATCCGTCCAACCGCCGATTGACCGTCTGCGCGAGGTAGACCAACATGCAATCTAGTCTCTGCAGAAGATTGCAAAGGAGGTGGGTCGGAGTGACGCTCCTCGGGGGAGGATTTCGAGTTCTTTCTGCGGGATCTGCCAAGGTTCGAACTCGCGACACTGCCGAACGCAGTCGGCATCAGTTATTGGAATTTCCTGGGCGAAACTGTACTCCGTTCGAGGATTCGCGCAGGTCTGCGACAAAGCGTCGGTCCTCATCTCAAAGAGGAGCTTCATCTCTACGGCATGGCTTTATCACAGTGGAGTGAACAAATCGTTCGCAAAAATGGAAGCGCTGGTGAGCTCCTAAGCAGATGCATATCGCGTGCAGTTGCACCGTACCAATGGTTCTACTGGCAAGAATGCCGATCCGAAACAGATGGAAACTGATCTAGATCGGCTTGTCCGTTGGGACTCCGAGCAGGTGCCCAATCTCAAAGTAGAAAGCACCGGAATGAAAGAGTGATTCCTTTGCAAAAATACATCTTTGATTGCGCTTGGAGGTTCGCTCGGCTCACTTGCCCGTTTCCGGGTGGGATCAACCATTGCCAGTCGGCTCGGCACGCGGTTTCCCTTTGGCACATTCGTCATCAATGTCACGGCGTGTGTAGGAGTAATCCTGAGAACGGTTCAGGCCTGGAAAGCGCGTTCATAGATCCTTTGGCAGCACGTCGGCCGTAATTCGCTGGAAGATGATTACAGGCCGTGCCGCCCTGGCCGCGTTTGAAACATTGACCCGATTCTTCAGGCCATGCTAGCGTCAAAATGTGACGTTTTCCCATCTTCATTGTTGTCGTTGCGACCAGCCCTTCGTAGGGTGAGCCGCGACATTCTCAGGCATCCTGAAACGTCCTTCTCCAAAGCTCATCCGAAACACGTCATCATTTGCCTATAGTATCCGTCGACAAGCCGGCTTCTGTGCCGTGCCTTGTTTGCGACGGTTCAGTTGTGGAGAGACCCTATGCAATTCGCAACAGTTAAACGACTCGTACGCGAGGCCAGCAGCACATTGATAGCAGCGAACAGCCTATCCGGCGCGATCTCGATAACGCCTGAGGAACTGGCCAACATCGTCTCGTTGTTCGCGTCGTCCGATGGATGGATGGATAAAGTGCGGCTGTACGCTGAACGGCGCTGGTATGAGCGGCTTTATCAGGGGCCGGACCATGACATATGGGTGATCAGCTGGCTACCAGGACAATCCACCGGCTTCCACGATCACGGTGCGTCCTCGGGAGCCTTCGTCGTAGCGACCGGGATTCTTGAGGAGCAGAGTCCTGGTGAACCGGCCTGCGTGAGATATCCGGGCAAGCCGCACGCATTCGGTCCCGATTACACACACGACGTCCGTAATGTCTCCCTCGCACCAGCCATCAGCATTCACGCATATTCTCCTCCACTTAGCGAGATGAACGAGTACGAGTTGGATGGGAGTCGACTGGTTCCACGTGAACGCGCGTCTGAACGGACTGAGACGTTCGATCAAAAGTGGCGAGTGCAGAGGGAAAAACCAGCAGACCGGACCGGTACCTTAAGCATTGACCAGATGCTTTCAGCTGCAAGAGCCCGACTGCGTCGGCTATCTCCGGATGAAGCATATGACGCGGTGGCCAAAACAGAGGCGATACTCGTCGATATTCGTCCCGAAAGCCAACGCGCGAGCGAGGGTAGTATCGCGGGGGCGGTGGTTATCGAACGCAACGTGCTCGAGTGGCGGTTTGACCCTGCCTCCAGCGCGCGGCTGCCGGTCGCGACCGATCATGACCTGCAGGTGATCCTGTTCTGTTCCGAAGGCTACACCTCAAGCCTCGCGGCCGCAGCTCTGCAGGGTCTCGGACTCTGGCGCGCGACGGACATGGCTGGTGGATTTCATGCATGGCACGCAACGGGTTTGCCGATTGTGCCACCAACCAAGTCTTCCTAGGATCAGTCTTGCTGAGCGTTCCGTTCAAAAACGCGCGACTCATTCTTGCGGTGGATTAAATGTTACAACTCTGGATGGATGTGCGATGTATGCTCGCACGAGAGGATGAAAAGCTTACCCTTTTTCCGATCTTTCATTCGGGAAAGCACGGAGATTCAGCTGCACATGTCGAATCCCATACACAAACCCTCCGCGAAGTTCGGAGCAGTTTTGGCCCAAAAAACACCAAAGAGAAACGCACTCCGCTTCAATCTGATGGTCGCGATACTTGTCTGGGCGATTTGGTTGGCCTTCGGAGGCAGATATGCGATTCACCACTTGTTTTCGGATTGGCAAGTCGCGCTCACTATGGTCTTTGGCTCTCTAGTGGGTGGCGGCACCAGCGAAGGCGGAGGAGCAATCGCATTCCCGATCTTCACAAAGCTGCTACATATCGCACCACGTGATGCCCGCAACTTTTCTCTTGCAATCCAAAGCATAGGCATGGGAGCCGCCTCTCTCAGCATCCTTTATCTCCGCATCCCGATCGAGCGGCGCGCTCTCTTCTACGCCGGAGTTCCCGGAGTGATTGGAGTAGTCTTCGGTGCGTACTTCGTCGCACCGCTTATTCCTCCAGTCTTCGTGCGCACATCGTTCACAGTGCTAGTGAGCAGCATGGGTGTCGCTTTGCTGCTTCTCAATCGTGAGACGACCGTGTTGCGCAATGAGCGAATCCCGATCTTCAGGACAAGCGAGAAGAGCATTCTCATCGCAGCTGGGTTTCTTGGAGGAGTAGTAAGTGCCCTGGTCGGAACTGGTATAAACTCCATTGTCTTCATGGTCATGGTGCTGCTGTTTCGCATCAACGAAAAGATCGTGACACCCACCACAGTTATTCTGATGACGATGGTGACCGTTCCAGGCTTTCTCTTCCATGTTTTCGTACTGAGAGACTTTACGCCGACCGTGATGGGTTATTGGATGGCGGCCGTGCCTGTGGTTGTCGTTGGAGCACCGGTCGGTGCATTGATCTGCTCTCACATGAAGAGGCACTCCATTGTGTTCCTCCTCCTCTTCCTGATAGCTCTGGAGTTTTTCAGCACCCTGCTCCTCGTACCGATGTCTCGGTCGGTGCTTTGGGTGTCTCTCTTAACGCTTGCGGTATGCGGCTGTATCGAGTGGGTGATGAGCCGGACAACACGCTATCTTCCCGAAGACCTCCAACTCTCATCCCATACAGTTGAAATCAAAGTCTAGACCCAGCTATCCCGCGACTTCACCCAGCCACGCCTCTCGAAAGTTCTGTTATCTCAACCTTTTGGTGGATGTTCCTTTCTCTCATGTCAATGTAGGGTTGCGCATGGAGTAATCTGCGCCTTCCACGGGCGCCGGGTAATTCAAGTGCCTTATGGAAGGAAAGACGCGGGACGACAAAGCGGAACTCGATGCCGATGCTGTTGTCATCGGCGGCGGTCTTGCCGGACAGGCAGCGGCGATCGACCTCGCTCGTGGCGGCCTGCGAGTCATATGCCTCGAACCGCGCGAGTCCTTTCACCATATCGTTGGTGAGTCTCTCGATTGGTCTGCCCCGGAGTTGTTTGCGCGACTCGGCCTGACCATGGAAGAGTTGGTGTCATCGGGCGCGGCCACCTTCAAGCGGCATATCACCGTTACGGCACCCGACGGATCACAGCGGGAATATCTTCCCGGTGCGTGGCTGGCTGAACGTCCATGGAATGTGGAAATACACACAATGCATCTGGATCGCCTACAGGTGCACAACCAGCTACAGCAGTCGGCATATGACAGCGGAGTTGTTATCCTTCGCGAACGGGCCATTGGATTCAAGACTCGGGATCGGCGGATCTTGTCCGTCGAGACATCGGAAGGACATTGCATTCGGGCTTCATGGATCATTGACGCCTCCGGTGCAGCGGCCAGTGTGCTCGGAAAAGAATTCAGCCTGCTCTTTACTGCTTATGGGCCACGCAAGGCTGCACTTTGGGCGTACTTTCCCACCGAAGATTGGGCCGAAGGCACCACTCTCTACATGCTCAACTCAGCCAGCGATTATATGGAGTGGATCTGGGAGATTCCTATCAGCCCCGGCGTCAGCAGCATTGGATATATAGCACCGGGATCGACAGTGAAGGCGCAACGTGCGCATGGTCTGAAGAATCCTGATCTGCTCTTGAAGCAGATGCAGAAGTTCGCGCGCCTGAACTCTCTGGCCGAAGCTGCTCCGCCCGAGCGGGTTGCGAGCACATCGTTTCTCTGTCGTACTTACAAGAAAGTCTGCGGGCCAAACTGGATCATCATCGGAGAAGCCGCTTCCCAATCTGACCCGATCACCGGCAACGGAGTTACGGCTGCCCTTCGACATGCTGAGGAGGCAAGCGCGCTCATCTGCAGGTATCGGCAGCGAGAAAGCATTCCGGTCCTTGCCAGAACTGCATACAACCTGCGTGTCAGCGGAAT
Source organism: Acidobacteriota bacterium (assembly GCA_013285705.1). Classification (GTDB taxonomy): domain Bacteria; phylum Acidobacteriota; class Terriglobia; order Terriglobales; family Acidobacteriaceae; genus Alloacidobacterium. The sequence goes on along the minus strand of JABDHA010000042.1, from coordinate 21,129 downwards.
GGGGCACTATTTCAATAGCCTGATCGAGAAGTTATTTTATCAATCTCCGCTCCGCACCCGACTAGGTTTCTTCAGCGTAGCGCGGGCATACACAGTACCTGCGTGGCTCATGAATCTTCTGTATTCCCGCATGCGCCCGAAGCGCCTATTAGGAACTGTGATCTTTTGTTCTGCTCTGGTCACGCTCAGAGCAGCCGCATGGAGCCTGTTTCAAATCAGCCGCGTGTTTGGGCCCAGGCCCAGAGACTCGCGCCAGGCTGTCTACGAAAGAAGGGAGCAACGTCGTGCATTGCACACATCAAGGTAAGGGCGACGCCATTCTCTTCATTCACGGCATGCCTACCAACCGCATGTTATGGAGCGGCATCATTGAAAAACTCTCCAGTAGCCACCGATGTTTTGCGGTTGACCTGCCCGGCATGGGAGAGACACCATTCGTTCCCTATAGCTCCGGGTATCTTGACCGCCTGGCGAAGCGGATTGAACTGCTTCGAATACAGCATGGCGTGAAGAAGTGGCATGTAGTTGGGCACGACGCTGGCTCTGCCGTGGCCGTTCAGTATGCGGGGAGTTTTTCAAAACATGTGGGATGTCTTGCGCTCTTATCCCCGGCGATCTTTCCCGAGCTAAAACCATTTTTTCTTCTGAATCCTCTCCGCAAACCACTTGTGGGAGAAGTGCTGGCCCCGGTGTTTCATTTTCTCTTCTGGCAGATAGCGATGCGTCGGGCCATTGCCGGTGCATCGAACGACACACTACTTCGTGCGTTTTACCAGCCATTCTCCGGCATAACCGGCGCCTGGCAACTCATGCGACTTGTACGTTGGGGCAAACCTGAAGATATGTTGGGTGAAATCCCGGCAAAACTCGCAACGTTACCTGTGCCCACGCTGATCTTCCACGGGTCGCGCGATGTTTTGCCAGCCACGTTTGCAGAGCGAGCGGCTTCGCTCATTCCGCATTCAAAAGTGGTCACGCTTGAAGCAGGACACTTCATTCCTCTCGACCAGCCGAAGGAAGTCGTGGCTTGTCTTCGCAGCTTCTTTGCAGAGAACTGCACTGCGAAGGTCCTGCCTGTCCGAAACCGCAAGCAAAAGAAACAGACCGCTCATGCGCGAACCGTGGTGACTGAAACACTAAATTTGGACGAGCATCGATCTGTCGCAGTTGTTTTGTAGTTTGGGCTAGTCTACTGAGCGAATCTGCTTCAAGGACTCTCGGCCTGCTCAGTGGCAACCGCCGGCTGAGGCATATCGCTTTCTTTGGACAGGTCACGCCGTTATGCCTCAGACTCACAGCGCTCTATTGGCAGATCGGGAAATTGATCCCATCAGTCGTTCACGGACAATGGTGAAGTTTGCCTTGACAATCTCTCTAGACTAGTTCAGTCTATGCCTGTAGTAAACAAGGCTATGACAGAAACCAATTCACGCGATTTGTTTCCCGGCGCGCTCGAGATGATGATCCTCGAGTCGCTTCGCCGTGAGCCGGCCCACGGATATACGCTGGTGCAGCACATCCAGCAGCGGTCCAACAGCCTGCTGCAAGTAGAAGAGGGTTCGCTCTATCCCGCGCTGCAACGGTTGCTGAAGGCGAAGCTGGTGAAGGCGGAGTGGGAACTCTCCTCGACCAATCGGCGAGTGAGAACCTATCAGATAACTGCTGCGGGCCTGCGCCGCCTGGAGCAACAGATTTCCAGCTTTGAGCGCATGTTTGAGGGCATCTCACTGGTCCTGAACCCAGGGAGAGCCACAACAAGTTAAGGGGGCCAGCTGAAAGGAATCTCCAATGGACTGGATTCCGCAGATTTTCCGCCGCCGTAAGTTCTACGAAGATCTCTCCGAAGAGATTCGCCTGCACATTGAAGAGCATACTGAGCAGTTGATGCGCGATGGGATGAGTGCCGAAGAAGCGACGCGGGCAGCGCGGCGAGGTTTCGGCAACCGGATGCTGCTTGAGGAACGCAGCCGCGAGGTGTGGCAGTGGCCGGCGCTGGAATCGATCTGGGCCGATGTGCGATTTGCACTACGCCAACTGCGCAAGTCTCCCGGCTTCACCATTACTGCCGTTTTGACACTGACGCTGGCCATCGGCGCCAACGCAGTCGTCTTTGGCGTATTGAATGCGCTCATCCTGCGTCCGCTGAATGTGCCTCAGGCAGAGAGTCTTTTCATAGTCCAACATGGGAGCGATGTCGGGTCCCACTCCTATCCCGATTATTTCGATCTTCGCCAGCACAATCGCAGCTTCGACGATCTGGCTGTTTTTGCTATCTCTCAGTCAGGGCTGGACACGGGCAAAGATCCATCCAATGTCTGGCAATACGAAACCAGCGGAAACTACTTCGACGTATTGCGCGTTCAACCGTACCTTGGCCGTTTCTTCCACACTTCCGATGAGCATGGCCCAAACAGCGCGCCCTATGTCGTGCTCTCCTACGCATATTGGCACAGCCATTTTCAAGATGATCGCGGCGTGGTGGGCCGCGTTGTTCGGCTAAACAAGCATCCCATCACCATTCTTGGCGTGGCGCCTCCGGGGTTCCAGGGAACCGTCTTGTTTTTCGCTTCGGATATCTTCGTGCCCATCGTGAACCATGAGCAGTTATCCGGCGAGAATATCTTGAACGCGCGCGGGGACCATTGGATGTTTGAGATGGTGGGACATCTGAAGCCGGGAGTCACTCCGGCGCAGGCCACTGCCGATCTGAACTCCGTGGATTCGTATCTAAAAAAAAGCTATCCCAAAGAAGAAGGGAATGAGCCTTATACGCTGGCGCGGCCTGGTCTTCATGGCGACTCTTTGGGCCGGCCAACGCGGGCTTTTCTCGCCGGATTGATGCTTCTTTCGGGTTTGATACTGTTGGCGGCCTGCGCCAACCTGGGCAGCCTGTTTGCGGCGCGGGCCGCCGACCGTTCTCGCGAAGTGGCCTTGCGCCTGGCTCTTGGTTCGAGCCGCAATCGCATTTTGCGCCAGCTGTTCACAGAATCCGTGCTGCTTTCGCTCGCTGGAGGCGTAGCGGGACTCACAGCGAGCATTCTGCTTTTGCGCCGGTTGAGCGTGTGGCGGCCAGTTCCGCAATTCCCCGTCCATGTGCCGGTAAGTCTGGACGCTAACGTTTATTTGCTAGCTTTGGTCTTGGCATTGGTCAGCGGAGTTCTTTTCGGCATTGTTCCCGTGCGCCAGATTCTCCGGGCCAATCCGTACGAGATCGTCAAAGCGGGATCGACAGGCGCGTTCGGGCGCCGAATTACCGTGCGAGACGTATTGCTTGTCGTCCAAATTGCGATCTGTGTCGTGCTGGTCACTTCATCGATGGTTGCTGTGCGTGGACTCATGCGCTCCATGCACAGCAACTTCGGTTTTGAGCCGCGGAACGCGATGTTGGTAGATACCGATCTGAAGGCAGCAGGCTACAGCGGCGAAAGAATACCCGCAATGCAACGGCGCATGATCGATGCCATACAAGCGATTCCTGGCGTAGATTCCGTAGGATCGGTGAATTATCCGCCGCTAGAAATTCCCGGTAGTTGGCAATCGCTTGTCTATACCGACGCAAGCGGGGATCTGAGCCCATCGAATGCCGCGGCCGATCCTAGTATGTACAACATATCACCAGACTACTTCCGCGCATCCGGGACGTCTTTATTGGCAGGCAGAGCCTTTTCATGGCATGACGACACAAACGCCCCGCGCGTAGCAGTCGTGAACCGGGAGTTCGCAAGCAAGATACTGGGCTCCATACCGGACGCTGTCGGCCGGTATTTCAAGCTGCGGGATGGCACGCGCGTGCGGGTGGTGGGTCTGGTCGAGGATGGAAAATACGCGAACCTCACCGAAGACCAGCAGCCCGCGATGTTCTTCCCCCTCCTGCAATCGCCGGCTAGTTGGATATGGCTGGTGGTGCGGTCGAGCCGCGACCCGCAGCAACTTGCCGTGGCCATGAGAAGTGTGCTCCGCGACATCGACCCTGGGATGGTTCTGGCGATTCGACCGTGGAGGACAGAACTGGCGGGAACTTTGTTTCCCTCGCGCATGGCGACGGTATCGCTGGGTGTGCTGGGCATGATGGGCGCGATGCTTTCGATCACGGGCATCTTCGGAATGGCTGCCTACTCGGTGAGCAAGCGGCTCAAGGAGTTGGGAATTCGCGTGGCTCTCGGCGCGCAACGCAAGGAAGTGTTGCAGGCCGCGCTGGGACGTGCGTTCAAACTGTTGGCGATTGGCTCGGCTGTGGGATTGGTGCTGGGAATCCTGGCCAGCAGGGTTCTCGCTTCTATCGTCTATCAGGCCACACCGCGCGATCCAGTGGTGCTGGTCGGCGTTGTTCTGGCAATGGCTGCGCTGGGCCTGCTGGCCACTTGGATTCCGGCGCAGCGCGCTCTTTCCGTCAATCCTCTGATCCTGCTGCACGAAGACTGAGGCAGCGGGTCCGCCTGGATTGGGCGGATCCTCGATGTAGTCAGGACTACCGCAATGATCCATTCTCGGTTTATGCCAAATCGCCGATGCGCTCATTGAGCGTTGGTAGCCGTTTGGGTTTTCGAGTTCCTGGCGAGTGGCCGGCAACCCGTCAATTACCACTTCGTTACTGACGAGGGGGCGACAATCCACCGGATCCTCGTCAATGAGCGCTAAGCCCTGTTATCGCCACTTGAGATTTTCAATTGCCGGGAGTCCGTAAACAGAAACCGACATTCCGGTACTATAGTCCAGGCGCGTATTGGCCATGCCCTACAAATCGGACCTCAAGCGGCGGCGAGTCGCAAAACGTGTTTGAAAAGATCTGTTGTGACGACAGAAGCGGTAACGCCGGGGACGTTTTCTTTCGCGAGGTCCGTCAAGGCGTGGCCCGGCGGCATTTCAAGGAAGAGGTTACAACCCAATTCCTCCGCGACGATCGTCGCATCATGCCAGCGAACTCCATGGGCGATGTTGTCTGCCAGATCCGTTGCTACTGCCGACGCGGAGCGCACCGCTCGTGCATTCACATTCGCGATATAGGGAAATTTTGGCGCCTTTAGCTCCATAGAGTTCAGCTGGAGCCGAAGTGCGTCAGCGACGGGTGAAAGTAGAGGACAATGGGACGGCACGGAAACGTGCAGGAGCTCAGCTTTTCTGGCACCGCGCCGGCTCGCCTCTTCTAAAACCTTTTGCATCCCTTCTATTGAGCCCGCAATTACGATCTGCCTCGGTGCGTTGATATTTCCTACGAATACCGGAGTCGCGGCCGTGTGTATTGAATCGACGATAGTCGTCACTTGTCGCTCGTTCAGGCCGACGATGGCAGCCAATCCGTATCCGACTGGATAGAGCTGTTCCATTTTCTCAGCGCGGGAACGGACCAGAATTGTTGCATCCTTTAATGTGATCGCCTCGGCAATGACGGCTGCTGCAAAAGCGCCTACAGATAAACCTGCAACGGCACAACAGGTGACGCCTTGTCTCTGCAAAGCTCTGGCCGTGGCGACTCCGGAAGCTAGAAGAGCCAGTTGAACCGATACCGTGGAATTCAATGATTCAGGCGAGTCCAATAGACGAACATCGGATTTCAAAACGTCGCTGATCTCGTCGAGTGTCAGTTGGACAGCAGGATCATCAACGAGTTCATGAAGCATTCCAGGTTTCTGTGCTCCTTGTCCAGGGAACAAAAATGCAGTATTCACGTTAGCAATCCTCGCCATTCGACAGATTCCAAGGATTGGAGCCGAGAATGCGGCCGTCACTTGTGCGGAGCAGAATTTTACGAGGCGATGCTGTCGCGAACTCCTGTAAAGAAAAGGCACAATACGGTGTCTCTACTAATGCATCGACTTTCCCCGGAGCACTGCTGATCATGCGCCACAAATCCTGTGCTTCTGTCCTGTCGAGTTTTTCAGGCGCGAAAAGTATGAAGTCTAAATCACTGCCATCGCGGACGGCCGGTATTCCCGAGGCCAGTTCATAACCCACACTTCCGCCCGGCCCCCAGCTCATATCCAATCCTACGAGGTGGCTTTCGAGATACGACAAGGTTCGGAACGCCTGTAGTGCGCGACGCGACTCCTCTGCGAGCTGTAGTCGCAACTGATCTGGACGCCGAGTCTCTAACACTTCACTTAACCTTGTGAACCCGGCCCAGCGTTCGTGCCTCTGCGACCCACGCACTCCCACGGGGATCAATCCATCTGCGATGTGGCCTCTCCGCACAACCACCCAAGGGCGCTGGTTGGGATTGAGGTGTGGACACGATGGTTTCCCTTCAGCGGAGATGACCGCCGACTCTGTTCTCAGGAGAATGAGATCGTGGACATGCAGCGTGCGGACCATTGGATTCCTTCAAACAAACTTCGTGAATACGAGCATCCAGCCAGCCATAGAAAATGCTCCCACACCATAAGAAGCAATCAGCGCTGAGCTGACGATTTCAGGAGTTGCATTGAAGCTCTTTCCGAAAACAATACCGAAGAAACCACCGGGTATCGCGCTGATAAGCGTGATGTCACGGATGTCATCGTGACTCATATGAAAGAGCTCAGTTATGCAGAGAGCAAACAAGGGCTGAATCAGAACGATGGCGGCGGTTGTCCAGGCGACTTTCCTGTCAAAGCGAAATGTCTGAGAGGAGACCACGACCCCGGTAAGAATCAAAGCCGATCCTGATGCTGCGCTCCCAAGAATCGTTAATGACCTATCAACATAGGAAGGTAAATGTAAACCGAAGTAAACACTCACCAAAGCCAACGTAGGGGCCCACACCACAGGACGAGTGAATGCCCGAAGAAACTTGATCGCAATGGCTTGAATAGAGACGCCTTTTCCATCGGAGAGTTTGTCGGACTCAAGCAACGCAACGGTTAAAGGGGAGATCGTGATAGCTCCGACTGCGATTGAGAGGGCAGCTATGACGGTTGAACTGGGGCCATACGCGGTGGTCAGCAACGGCAAAGCTACGGCCGCAGAATTTGGAAAGCCCACGGTCAATGCGAGGACAGAAGCATCGGAGATGGACATTTTGAGACTTTTTCTCGCCCAGATATAGCTGGCAGCATACAAGGCCACAAATACCACAGCCATCATCACTGCTGGTTCCGATTGTTCTACGAGCACAGGCCAGGATGTCCTGCTGATCGTATAAAACAGCGCACATGGAATGGCGATGTCCATCACGAGCACGATTAGATTTCGAACATTCAGGTTGTCCATGAGTCCGCGCCGGCCTGCTATATATCCCAGAAGCAGGCCGACGAAGATCGGGAGCAACGCATTTAGAAGAATCAGAGTCATTGCGGGCCTCTCACTCGTTGAACCACTGCGCTTCAAGAGCAGCTCGGACTGCAAGGGTGCCTTTCCGCGTTGTTTTTGCGGCGTCTGACTCCCACCTGTTACTCAGATCGAGCTTGCCTTTACGTGCGTCGGCAATCGCTTCAGTAATTGAGTTCCTCACTTCGGCAACCTCATTCGAGGTCGGGTGTTGTGGGTCGTCGGCGTGCAACAGCTTGAACAGGAGACCGAGTTTGGCATAGTCCCGGACGTCATACGACATGGGAGCGATCTCGTGTCCCAGTTTTTCGAGTTCCGCAACGGACCTTCTCGTAATCCTGGCTGCTGCCTCTTTATGCATTGCATGGATCACAATCCCAGCATCATCGAATGCCAGAATGCGATTGGCCTGGTAGCCATGAGTGAGAAATCCGCCGCTAAATGCTTGACCGGCTACCAACGAAATAACGGGATGTCCCGCCATTCTTGCCGATGCGTATGCATCTGCCGACGTAGCCGCTGCGAAGAAGATGCCGGCCGTCTCCTCACGGCGCCCGTAAGCCTGGCTCTTGACATCAACGATTGCGATGATCGGACGCTTTGCCTCACGAGGTTTATCGTGGTCTTCGGCGATGACAGCTCGAATGTGGGCTGCGAGAGCGAATGCTTCTTCGAGTCCAACCTGTCCGTCGCGGACACAAGGGAAACGGCTGTCTTCGTCAGGTACAACGCAGAGGAAAAGGGCTGACTCATTTCCAAAAGCCGCGGTTGTGGCCAGCACGGAGTGCGGATCACCACTATTCGGAGTGTCGCTTCCGGTCAGGGCTTTAAACCACGCATTACCGCGTAATCCAACTTGTTCTTTCATCGCACACCTCCTTTGGGGCTAGCCCACTGTTGCCGCAATGTTGCCGGATCAATCTGGCTTGACGTATCAATCGCCGCTATACGAGCGCGATAAAGTTCTACCTGCTCAGTGCGATGTTTTTCCGGTACGCCCTTGTGGACACAAGCGCGCACTGCCGCCGCTACCTTGTCGGCATCATCTTCGACGAGCGAATCAGCAAGTCCCATGCCGACGCGTTGTTCTCCACCATGAATTGCCCAGATGAGCGCTCGATCGGAAGCGTCAAACTCATTGATCCCGGACTCCTGCTCAATCACTTCCGGGCCGTTCAATCCAAGCCGCGCTTCGCGCGTCATGATTGTGTAGCTTGATACGCCGGCTACAAGAGACATGCCTCCGAAACAGCCGACAGTGCCTGCAACGATTGTGATCACCGGGGCGTGCTGACGAAGTGCGAGGGCCGAAGAGATAATCTCGGCAACCGCTGCCAAACCAAGATTCGCTTCCTGAAGGCGCACACCGCCTGTTTCGAGCAGAAGAACTGCAGCTGTAGGTTTTCCTGCCTCGGAATCCTTCGTGGCGAGATCCAGGGCAGCCGTCATCTTGGCGCCGGATACCTCGCCTACGCTGCCACCCTGGAAAGCTCCTTCGAACGCAATGGCGACTACTGGCGATCCGCCGATTTTTCCCTTGATCACGATGCAGCCATCATCAGATTGTGGAGCGATGCCTTGCTTCGCAAGCCATGGAGACTCGATGCGATCGAAGGGACCGACCAGCTCCTTCGAAGTACCTTCATCGAAGAGGCTCTGAGCACGGGCACGAGCGTCCAGCTCGATAAAGCTCTTACGGTTGACGAAATCGGGAATGAGAGTGGGCGCGTTCATTGCTCAATCACCTCCACTGCCTGTTCGAGACGAAGCAACACACTGCCAGGTGTTGCGCCGGCATCGTTAATGTAAATACGGACCGCCCCATCGAACTTCGAGAAGAAACGGTCGAAGACCGCCTTCCACGCATCGCCGAAGCCGTTGACGCTGGTCGTGATGAAGACACGGGCTCCCTCCTCACGATTCGGTTCGAGAAGAACCTCCATGTCACCCGAGCCCACGACGCCAACGTGCGCTCGCTTGGTGACGAGGCGTTTCGCCTCGGGATAGTTGAATTCAATTTTCTCCATTGTTTTCCTCCACTAGACTGTTGTCGTTTTCCACTCGTTCGAGGTCGCATTCGAGAGCGTCCAGAAAGAGTGTGGTCGCGAGAAGATCGGCGCTGCCTCCGGGAGAGATGCGTAGACTGACCAGCTCTTGTCCGAGTGCGATCAATGCTGCATTTCCGTCTGTGCTTCCCGGGCCGCCAACCTTAATGACACGCGCTGCACCCTCGTGCACGATCTTCTGTGCCTCAGGCCCCCCTCGATAGAGAACACAGGTGTCATCGAGATGCGACATGATCGCAAGCAGAGCCGCGAGCCGACTGTCCCGCTCTGCTCGGCCGCTTTTGCGAGCTGCTTTCAGCGCAGGAAGCCCAATCTTGACGACGTGCCGAAAATTTCCGTAGGCTTCGCCACGAGCGCCGGTAGCCCCATATCGTTCAAGGACGACATCGCCGTGAGATACTGCCAGCGGTCTTGCACGATCGGGCAAACGAGCGAGGTATCCTGCAGCCTCGGCTACAAATTCCGGATCGGAACCCTCACTCAGACTTGCAGCACAAACCAGCAGTCCCAGAACCCAGATTGCACCTTTGTGCGCATTGCTGCCTGAGGTCGCGCGAAGCATCGCCGCTTCGGCTTCTCTACCAATACTGGCAACCACGGCACGCAGGCTGGTATCCATCTGAGCGTCGGCGGATGCCAGAGCCATCCGGGTGAAGAATGGGGCAATCGCGTCGGCAGATCTCCTCATCAGGTCGAGCGACAGATCCGAATGTGATCCTGAGCTTCGGCCATCAACGAGGCCTGGTTTAGGTGTGAGTTCTGCTTCAGCAATCAACGACTGCCAGGCGAGTTCTGAGAGCCACTCAGACCGGACCAAAGCATCGAAGCGCTGAGACGATTTCGTGATGGGGCTTAGCTGTGCCATTACCAGCTCCTGAACTTGGCCGGCGGCTGATAAAGGCCACCTGACCATGCGACCAGGTCTTCCATGCTCCGAGCCGCAAGCAGAGATCGCTTCGCTTGAAGACGCTGGACTCCGATGTCCTCTGGGAAGGCGACGATGCCGCGACGACGAAGCTCGGCTGTGTCATTGGCCTTCGCCTTAAGACCGACAGGACTGATACCTGCTACCGCAGCCAAAGCCCGGCGACGCTCTTCAACGCCTTCGGTTTTATACAGATAAGCAATCCCTTCTTCCGTCACAACATGGCTAACGTCCTGGCCATAGATCATGATGGGTGCGATGGGCATGCCTGCTTTCTTGCCAACTTCAACTGCATCCAGAGTTTCGACAAAGGCCGGCTCACCACCTTTGGCAAAGGTTTCAATCGTCTGAACCACCAGTTTGCGTCCCGGGAGGGTTGGATCTGCATTGGTCTTGAGATCGAGCCAAGCGGGCGATGAATGGCGGCGTCCATGCGGGTCATGCCCCATATTCGGCGCGCCTCCGAACCCTGCAAGCCGCCCGGTTGTCACCGTAGAGGAATTGGCATCCCCGTCCATCTGAAGCGTGGCTCCAATGAAGGCATCCACGGCGTACTGACCAGCAAGCTGGCAAAGGATACGGTTTGAGCGCAGGCTGCCATCACGGCCGGTGAAGAAGATGTCGGGGCGAGCACGGATGTATTCATCCATTCCGACCTCGCTTCCGAACGAGTGAACGCTCTGAACCCATCCGCTCTCGATAGCCGGAATCAGTGTGGGGTGCGGATTCAGCGCGAAATGTCTGCAGATTTTTCCGCGAAGCCCGAGGGATTCTCCATAGGTTGGGAGAAGAAGTTCAATGGCAGCCGTGTCGAAACCAATTCCGTGATTGAGCGACTGGACCAGATGCTTTTCATAGATGCCGCGGATGACCATCATCCCGGTCAGGATCTGCAGATCGCCGATGTGGCGGGGATCGCGAGTGAAGAGCGGCTCGACCGCGTATGGCTTGTCGGCCTCTACTACGATATCGACCCAGGAACCGGGGATGTCGACCCTTGGCAATGTGTCGACGATCTGGTTGACTTGCACGATCACAATCGCGTCGTGGAAGGCGGCAGCCTCAACAATCACCGGGGTATCTTCAGTGTTAGGACCGGTGAACAGATTGCCTTCCTGATCCGCCTGCTCTGCACAAACCAGCACGACGTTCGGGATAAGGTCTACGAGTAAACGGGCATACAGTTCGACGTACGTATGAATGGCGCCGATTTCAAGAACACCATCTTCGAGAAGTTGCGCGACCCGCAGGCTCTGTGGTCCGGCAAATGAAAAATCTACTTTTTTCGCGATGCCCAGCTCAAAGAGTGTCAGATGTTCGGGGCGGCTGATGCTTGAAATGATGAGGTGAAGATCGTGAATCTTCTTTGGATCTACCTCAGCGAGAGAACGCGAAAGAAAATCCGCCTGTTTTTGATTGTCGCCTTCCATGACAATCCGGTCGCCGCTCTGAATCACGGCTTCGAGAGTTTCGACCATCTTGTTTTGCGCCAAAATCGGACCTCTCATCCATGGCTTTACGCTTTCTAGCCGACGTTGCTTTTCATCCCGTCTGGTTGTCCATGAGGTTCGTTTCTGTGTCAGTGTCTGGTCACTCATTCAACTTCTCCTTTCCTGTACACAGCCATTAGAGCTTTGTTCTCGTGATTAGGATAGTTGTATGTTTTTATCAGTGTGATTAGTCAGGACAATAAGGAAGGCTATGGAAATACGACAAATCAAATCGTTTCTCTCAGTCGCCGAAACCCTTCATTTCGGAAAGAGTTCGCAGCTTCTTCACCTCAGTCAGCCCGCACTTAGTCTTCAGATCAAGGCTCTGGAAGACGAGCTAGGCGTGAAATTGTTGGATCGCGACAGGCAGGGAACCAAGATCACTCAGACTGGGTTGGTCTTCAAGGCTGCTGCCGCAAAAATAATGGAAGAATTAGAGGTGGCCCGCCGCCAAACCCAGTGGACCGCGGCTGGAAAACTCGGGCTAATTCGACTTGGATTCATTTCAACGGCGGGGCAAGAAATAGTTCCAACGCTGATACGCAGCTTTCGCAAACGATATCCCCAGGTCGAGTTCTCGCTGCGGAACATTCTCACGAGCGAACAGCCCGACCTCATCAAGAACGGGATGTTGGATGTCGGTTTTCTGCGGCTGCCGATTGACATTACGGATAGGATCGATATTACCCCGGTTCATCGTGAACCCTTCGTTGTGATCTTTCCTTTGGAACACCCTCTGGCGTCTAAAGAGGGGATTCGCCTTCGTGATCTCCGGAGAGAAAAGTTTGTGATGTACGAGCGGGTCTTCGCCCCTGGCTACCATGATCTTGTCATTGGGATTCTAAGCCGGGCAGGTGTGATTCCTGAAGTGACCCAAACGGCGAGCGAGATGTCGACCATCGTGTCACTGGTTGACGCGGGAATGGGGGTTGCGGTGGTGCCAATGTCGGCCACAAAACATCGGTTCGCACGCGTAGTAGCCTGTCCCATCCTGGACAAAATTCCAACCTCCGAGATAGCTATGGTCACAGCTAAACACATCGATATTCCGGTGGTGAGGCAGTTTTACGAATTAGCAAGTGAGGTGTACAGGCTTTGAGGTGCGATGTTCTATACATCATCGGATAACAGCAGCACACTCGGAACCTTTCATGGTCAGATCATTAGAAAGTCAGCTGCGTCCTATGATTCACAATTCGCGACATCAACTACTGCGAACGGTCCAAAGGGCTCATTGAATTCTGTTGAGCCTTTGCTCCAAGGATAAGTCCCTGGTAAACGCATCGCTTTCGTGAAGTTCACTCTCAAAGGTCCCGGTAGGGACGTTCGTCACTGAGCGCCCCCCGGACGGATCCGTACGTGCGCGTCTACGTTATGAAGGATGAGTGGCGTTGAAGCGGGCGTGAGGGTAGGGATGCAGGATTCGGGGTATGGGTATCCACCTGGCGAAGACTGGAGTCAGTGACTCCCACTTTTTCTTTGTACGTTGGCTGCGACGAACCAGAACGTTTCGCCAGAGCCGATTTACGCGCTGTCTGAAGGAGCGCAGCCGACCGATATTCCTGGGAACAGCATGGTCTTGGTAAAAGCCGGTACCCGCAACGTCCGCACATATAGAGATCCCAGCCATGCAATGTATGCCGAAAGAGCATCCTGTTCGGGCTTCATACAAACCCCCCATATTCCGAAGGCCATGCATACCAGGCCTAATACAAAACAGATCCACTGCTCGATAACAGCAATCGTCGTGGGCGGAGCGCTTTTTCGTTCGTCTTCTCCGTTCTCCCTCGCACCCTGTCCGACACTCAAAGTGCGCTCGCGGCCGAGGTGTCCAACATCTTCATGAAGACCGCCGGTGCCGCGATCGTAGCCTTGAATCGGGGATATGACTTTGGTCGCCAATATTCGGCCTGTGCCTATGCCAGCCATCAATGGGTCCCCTTCACAAATCCCCTCCTATACATACAATACGATTTCAGATACAGTATGTATATGAAATTTCCCACTGGCACTTAACTTCGCAGAAAGAGCGCTAAACGGAAACAGCTCGCAAAGTGTTAGATGGGGGCGGCAGTTGGTTGGGCTCGAGTAATGAATCTGACAACGCTCACTACCCCGGAAAGGGAAGCGGATGGCAGATGAAGTCGGGAGCAGCAGGCAATGGAAGCCCAGTGTCAACCCCTGGCTGATCGCGGCCACAGTTGCCCTAGCTGCTTTCATGGAGGTTCTAGATACCTCTATTGCCAATGTTGCCCTTCCACATATTGCCGGAGACCTCGGCGCCAGCACCGATCAGGGAACCTGGGTTCTCACCAGCTATCTTGTCTCCAACGCGATCATTCTGCCAGTGGGCGCCTGGGCGTCGAGTGTCATCGGCCGCAAGAATTTTTTTCTGCTGTGCATCACTATCTTCACCGCGGCAAGCTTTCTTTGCGGCATCGCCCCAACGCTCCCGATCTTGCTCATTTCGCGTGTGCTTCAGGGCGTCGGGGGTGGCGGCCTCCAGCCGATGGCGCAGGCCATCATGGCCGATTCTTTCGAAGAAAAGAAGCGTGGTCAGGCTTTCGCGCTCTACGGTCTTGTGGCAGTGCTTGCGCCATCCCTCGGACCTACAATCGGCGGCTGGATCACCGACAACTACTCTTGGCGATGGATCTTCTATATCAATCTTCCCGTCGGCATATTGGCGTTCTTTCTGGTCAGCCGTCTGGTCCAGGATCCGCCCTGGATCAAAGCCGATCGCGCCAACCTCAGAAGGCTCGACTATATTGGCCTCGGGTTGCTGACAGTCGCCATGGGAGGCATGCAGATTATGCTCGACAAAGGCGAAGAGAACGACTGGTTCGCCTCCACCTTCATCCGCATCTTCTGCTTTCTGTTCGTTGCGGGTATGACCGGCCTGGTCTGGTGGCAGTGGCGGGCTAAGAATCCCATCATGAATCTGCGGCTCTTCAAGTACAAGAATTTCGCTATCTGTTGTTTCCTCATGATTCTGGTCGGCGGCGTCCTGAATGCCGCAACCGTACTTGAGCCGCAGTTCCTGCAACAGCTGATGGGTTACACGGCAACCCGCGCCGGGGAGGCACTCGCGGGCGGGGGACTTGCCCTGCTCGTCGTTATGCCCCTCGGAGGAATAGCTACCGGCAGGTTTCCGGCGAGAAATATGGCTGCGTTTGGCTTCGCCTGCTTCGCCGGGGCGTTCTATTACACTTCCACGCACTTCACGCTCACGATGACCTTTGGTTTTGCCGCGTGGTTGCGAATTCTTCAGATGTTCGCGATTCCTTTCGCCTTCATTGCCATCACCACCGCGGCATATGTTGGACTTCCGAAAGAGGCGAGCAATCAGGTCTCCGGGATCATCAACTTTGTTCGCAACGTAGGCGGCAGCATCTTCATCGCTCTCACTGGAGCGATCGTCACCAATCGTTCTCTCGTCCATCAGGCACGCCTGCAGGAGGCCATGCAGCCCGGCAACCTCGCCTTCATCAACCAGGTCAACGCGCTTACTGCTTACTTCGGTGATACTGGCGGAGGTCCGGGACCCGGCCACATGGCACGAGCTGCCATTTATCAACAGCTCAATCAGCAGGCGGCTGCGATGGCCTATCAGGATATCTATCGCTTGCTCTGTTGGATGGCGATGGGCATGGTAGTATGCGCCTTCATTCTGAGCAAGAACAAGCCCGGCCAGGGAACTTCTGCGGGAGAAGCGATGCATTAGCAATATACCTCCACGTCAGGCCAGTACTGTCAGAGGGAATTGTATTTCTAAGGGCTTCGGAATGGCGTCTGAGGGCGCGATGGACGCTATCGCAGACTTGGCGGAGGTTTTGGTCAAGACAAATCTATCGCGACTTCGTTCGCAACCTATGTCTAGGCCAGTATTCTTTGCTGACCGAGACAGGATAGGCCTCCCTCACTTTTCTTCTGTAACTCTTTGCAGCAGGGGTAACTTCCGGATAGGCGCACGCCTTCACTCGTCACGTATAGCATTCCCGGCTTCACCGCTGGCGGTGCTTATATCGTGGATCTTCATTTCGCCGAGACCATCTGGACCGCCCCTGGTTTGCGTCAGTTCAACGTGGTCATCAACGGCAATCAGATGCTTACGAGCTATGACATTTTTTGCTTCCGCAGGCGGCGAGCACCGGGCGACCGTTCAATCGTTTGCCGTGACCGCGGACAATACCGGAACCATAACGATTCAGTTCGTACCAGGCTCCGGAGATAACCCACAGGTCAATCGAATCGAAATCGGGATGGGGGCAGTTGGCCATGCCGTCCCCAATCGTTAGGATTACGCTAACGAAATCCTGTTCATTTCTGGCGGCGACCCGAACTTGTTTTTAGGTCGCGGGCACTATTCTGGGAGCGCTGACCTCTCCGTGCGATCATGTCGGATAAATAGCCTAAACTGCGGGCGAAATAAAAAACGAGCAAGCTAAGTTCAATTGGGATGATATCACGCCCGTCAAAACAAGTTAACTGCCGATATGCAGTCACTTAGTCAAACAGATCGGCAGCTAACAAAGCCCCAACGATAACAGAAACCTCCAGGATATTCACTCTTATAACTCACTACGATGTCATCAATACTCGCCAAGACAAAGGCTTGTCTAATTATGTCTGACCTTCTTTCCAGATTCAGTATGTATTTGCTTGACATTAACGATGACCAATTTGCTTTCCATGCAGATAGTAGACACTCCGCTGCAACCGGATCTATGTGCACATCATCAACAATCGTTTAGACGAACGTTTGACAATCCAATATGCGGATTGTTTTGATCACTGTCGGCACAGATGAAAACCGGTGGCCAAGCAACACAATCGTTTGTCTACGACGGTTTTGCACATACATCCTTGTGACGAGTATGTCCACCTCACTATTGAGACCAGGCCTGCGAAAGAACGGTTGGCGAAGGAAGAGAAATGTTGTTGGAGGAATTTATGTTGAGGCGCATTTCCAATGCGTTGACGGTTGTACTCTTGTTATCCGGTGCTCTTAGCTTTGCACAGAACACGAACTCAGGGGATATTCGCGGCACAGTGACCGATCCAACCGGGGCTGTCATTTCAGGTGTGACGGTGACGGTAAAGGACGTTGATAAGGGCGTCGTCAAGACGTTCACCACGAACGACGGCGGCTTGTATGATACGGGTTCCATTGTCCCGGATCACTATCTCATCACCTTTACTAAAGAAGGTTTCACCACATTCGAGCGTGGTCCCATTACGCTCGACGTTTCCATTCAGACAATCAATGGACAATTGAATGTCGGCTCGACGACGCAACGCGTGGTCGTCAATACTGATGTGCCGTTGCTTACTACTGAGACAGGTGCGCAGGAGGCGACGCTGACCTCGGAGGTCATGGCGCAATTGCCGCAGACGAATTTAGGAGCGGACTGGGAAATCTTCACAGTCCTCTTGCCCGGCGCCGCCGGTGCTCCCGAGAGCGCCAACAGTGCCTCTAATCCGGGTACGGTGGCAGCTATTAACGGCAACTTGCCCTTCGACAGCGTGCTGGCCGATGGTGCTACTACGACGCTGCCCCAGAGCCAGAACTCGGACGTCACCGTCTTTGAGACCACTGCCGAGGTCAAGATCAGCACCAACGGCTTCTCGGCGCAATATGGCCAGGGCGGCATCATTTACAACCAGATCACGAAGGGCGGCACCAACCAGTTCCATGGCGCGGGATACGAGTATTTTTCCAACAATGCACTGAATGCCTTTGCCTATCAATTCGGTACGGTTGGCGCGCAACAGCCTGAGCTACGTTTCAACAACTTCGGCTTTTCCGTGGGTGGTCCAGTCCTCCGTAACAAGATGTTCTTTTACTTCAACTTTGATAAGACGATCAACAACACCGTGAATCTAAATACGGAAACGCTGCCGACCGGGCAGAACGCAGCGATGGCAAGCGGTGATTTTACTGCTCCCGGGATGCCGACTATCTATGACCCAACCACTCAGACGATCCAATACACCGGCAGTCATACCTACCAAAGCGCGGCGTACATTACCGGGAACAATCCGGCTGGTACTGTGACACAGGTGTGTCCTTGCGTGATCCGCCAATCATTCGCGGATGAATACCACAACGGCAACCGCATTCCCGCCTTCATGATCAACCCGGTGTCCCAGAACTTCCAGAACCTTTTGATCTCGCTGGGCCAGGGCGCGGTCCAGCAAGCCACTAACGTTGGCAAGTCGCAGACCATCCAGGGCGTCGTCACCAACAACTATGCCTATACCACACCCGGCATCAACCCGTTCACCAAATTCTTCGGCCGACTGGACTACGACATCACTGCCAGCAACCGATTTACAGCTTCTGTGACAGAGAGCGATAACCCAGGATTCTCTTTCGGCAACGGGGCACAATTCTGTCCTATCAACTGCGAGAATGAGGACGTCAGCCGGCACAATGCGCAGGTCTCCGATGTGTGGAACTATAGCTCGACCCTTATCAACGAGGCGCGACTGGGCTTTACCGACCAGTTGAATTTCTTCCTGCCGCAAACCACTGGTAGGGGCTATCCCGCCATGCTTGGGTACAAGCTCGCCAAAGCTGATCTTCTCCCGAACTTATCGCCAGGCAACAATATGCAGGGTTTCAACACCGGTCCCACCAACCCTTTCATCTACAAGGAATTCGTCTACGATCCATCCGACGTGGTTACGTTGATTCGCGGACGCCACGTTGTGCATTTCGGCGGCGAGTTCCTGATCAGCCTCGCCGATTCGACCCAGTATGGCTACGTGAATGCGGGCAGCCCGGGCTTCGGTGGCCTGTACACCTCCGCAGGCGGCCAGATCACGAGTTCGGCCGGTACGGGTGACGGAATGGCCTATGCGGACTTCCTGCTGGGACAGTTGAACAACTGGAGCGCCAGCGAAACGCCGGAATACGGTGCCCGGACCAAGAGCCCTCAATTATTTGTCCAGGACGATTGGAAGCTGCGTCCCAACCTGACCGTCAATCTGGGGTTACGCTGGCAGGGTCATACCGGGTGGAGCGAAGTTAAAGGTGATGAAATGACCTTTGACCCCAATGTGGTCAATCCAGCCGATGGCAGCCTCGGCGCCCTGTGGTATGGCTTCAGCAAGGCAAACGGACGTGGCCAATTGATTGCTCCGAACTGGAATGTCTGGCTGCCGCGCGTCGGCTTCGCCTGGCAGCCAAGGAACGACACGGTCCTCCGAGGCGGCTTCGGCATCTATGCCTCAACCCTGAGCATCGACACTTATGGCTCGGGCATGGGAGCCGCATTCGGTAGCAGCGGGAACGTCGGTGACACTACAAACGGCATCTGTCCGGTGGCACAGATTGATAGCGATGGCAGCGCACCGGATACAACCGACCCCGGCTGCGGCGTCATCACAAACGGTACAAACTTCAATTCAATATCTCCGAATGCAGCTTTTCTGACTGCACCGACCAGCCCGGCCGCCCTGAATGGTCTGGGCGCATCGTATAACCAATTCCATACGCCTTTGCCGAAGAATTACCAGTGGAATTTGAGCGTGGAGCGGCAGTTCGGCCAGAATTACTCCGCCAGCCTCACCTACGTCGGTAATCACGGCTTCGATCTGAGCTTCCCGGTGGACATCAATCAGGTCCCCGAGAGCAAGCTCAGCTCAAATGACCAGCAATTCAGGCCGTACCCGATCTTCCAGAGCATTAATGGAAGCACGAACAACGCTATCTCCAACTACAATGCGCTTGAGGCTGTGCTGAACAAGCGCATGAGTTATGGCTTGCAGTTCAGCATCAACTACACATGGTCGCACTTCCTGGACGATCTGGATTCGGCGGGTTTTGGCGCTCGCGAGGGCTTCCAGAACTATCAGAACTCCTTCGATCCCAGTGCCAATTACAGCAACGGCAACTTTGACATCCGCAATATGTTCAAGGGACAGGTAATTTACCAGCTCCCCTTCGGCAGGGGACATCAGTTCCTGAACAATAATTTGGTGTTAGATGAGCTTCTGGGAGGATGGCAGATTTCCAGTGTCTATGTGATCGAGGGTGGCAACCCCATGGGCATCACCACCGGTAACAATAACAACTCCAATAACCGGTCAGGGAGCTTCACGCAAGAGGCGAACCGGGTCCCTGGCACAAGTCTCAGTTTGCCGGGCGGCACGAAGCAGCGTCTGGAGGAATGGTACAACCTTAACGCTCTGACCGTTCCGGATCCCAACACCTACGGCACTTTCCGCAGGAACACCGTGTACGGGCCAGGAGTTGTCAATGTGGCTGCCTCACTCGGAAAGACGTTCGATATCTGGCCGGAACGGGGTATGAAACTGCAGATCCGTGCGGATGCAGGGAACGTGCTAAACCACGCTAGCTTCGGACAGCCAGGAAATAATGCGATTGGCCCTGGCCAGTCCGCGCAGATCACAAGCACCACGGTAGGAGGCAGGCAAATTCAGCTTTACGGCCGCATATCGTTCTAACAGGTGACTTAACGTTAGCCTCCCTTTGAGATGGCGGGACAGCCCGCCATCTCTCTTTTTTTGTCTAGCTGGAGATGTAGAGATTTCAGAAAAACTTCGTGGCCATCTCCGGACAGAAGTAGGTCTTCTCTCCAATCTCAACCGGACCATGGCAAACCCTCGAGAAGCGCGTCAATCTTAGCATCTGCTTTGGAAGACCATTCTATTTCGGTCCGACGTCATTCTGGGCTTCGCTTGTCCAGTGGGGTCTTAGGGCGGAGCTTGATTGTATGTTCAGTCTGCGCCTCGCGCCCATCGGCGTATCGGCCGTGGAAGTAATCTTTGTCCCACGCGCGCTTACAGGCTTCGCTGGCTCGTTGGCGAGCCAGAAGATCGGACCTGCGTGTTCGCCAGGCCATGTGATCCGCCGTCAACTGCGGGTTGTCGCTCAGGCGGCGGATGATGGGCTGTACGCTCTGCTGAAGATTCGCTTGCACAACGCATATCTGTGCATAAGGCGCTCCAGCTTTCCATGTCACTTTGCAGGGGCGCGTAAAACGATAGTTGAAGGTAAATGGGTAGGGCAGCCAATCACTTTCAACGAGAGCCGTCATGGGAGCGACACCGTCCTTTATCACGTTGGTTGGACCTGTAACCAGCAGGTGATAACCAGGAGGTGTCCGGAAGATATATGCCACATCAAAGGTAAGCACTCCGCATTGGAAATGACTGATTGCCTGGTGCGGATGGGAACAGAGAACAGTGATATCCGAGGCGCCAGGTCCGCCGTTCCATTCAGCAGTTACGTCAACGGGCAGTAACAACTGCCAGCCGTATGTATTTCCGATGGCCACCGGCAAACAGCGATAGGCGTGTCTACCGGCAAACTCTTCCATCCAGTCGCGCTCCGCAGGGGCTGGAGCAAGTGGCTGCGGACTTTCATGAATCGCAT
>JABDHA010000041.1:34863-36985 GCA_013285705.1 Acidobacteriota bacterium | reverse complement strand
GAAACATCCATCCAGACCCGTATCGCCCAGATCGATCAGCTGATCTCGAAGCAACTGAATAAGATCCTGCATCACCCATCTTTCCAGAAGCTTGAGGGAACATGGCGTGGCATCAAGTACTTGATGGACCAGAGCGAAACTGGCGTCATGTTGAAGGTCAAGATCTTCAATGCATCGAAGCATGATCTTTTGAAAGATCTGCAGCGCGCACCGGAATTCGACCAGAGCTCGCTGTTCAAGAAAGTCTATGAAGAGGAGTTCGGAGTCTTTGGTGGCGCTCCCTTCGCAGCGATGATAGGAGACTATGAATTCGGCCGAGGTCCTGAAGATATGGACTTGTTGCGGCGCGTGGCTCAGGTGGCGGCATCGGCACATGCTCCGTTTCTTTCAGCGGCGGCGCCCGATCTGCTGAACCTGACGGACTTCACGCAGCTCGGTTTGCCGCGCGACATCGCGAAGATTTTCGATACAACCGAGTACGCAAAGTGGAAGTCATTCCGGCAGTCGGAGGATTCGCGCTATGTGGGACTGACGCTTCCACGTGTGCTATCGCGGCTCCCCTATGGCAAAGAGACGAACCAGGTGGAGGGCTTCGATTTCGAAGAGGATGTCGATGGCTCCGATCACTCGAAGTATTTGTGGAGCAATGCCGCATATTCTCTGGGTGCGCGTCTCACAGATGCGTTCGCCAAGTATGGCTGGTGCGCGGCGATTCGCGGTGTGGAAGGCGGCGGCCTGGTGGAAGACCTTCCGACGCACAACTTTATGACCGACGAGGGCGATGTCGCGCTTAAATGTCCGACCGAAGTACAGATCACAGACCGCCGCGAAAAGGAATTGGCGGACCAGGGCTTGGTGCCGCTGGTGCACTGCAAGGGCACCGATTATGCGGCTTTCTTCAGCGTGCAGTCGGTGAACCGGCCGAAGCTCTTTGACAAGGATGCCGCAAATGCGAATGCACGGCTTTCTGCGCAATTGCCCTACATCTTTGCTATGTCGCGCTTCGCGCACTATCTAAAGGCAATGATGCGGGATAAGATCGGCAGCTTCACCAGCCGGGATGAGTGCCAGAAATTCCTGAACCGCTGGATTGCGAAATATGTTCTTGCCGACGATTCTGCATCGCAGGCCGCCAAGGCGCGTCTGCCTCTGCGCGAAGCGTCGATTCAGGTCTCAGACATACCTGGCAAGCCAGGAGCATACCGCGCTGTGGCTTTTCTTAAGCCGCACTTCCAGTTGGACGAGTTAACCATCTCCCTGCGGCTCGTGGCGGACCTGCCCGAATCTGCCCGCGCAAACTAATGCTGTACAACCACGCATGAATTAAAGAATAGGAGCGAATTATGGCGGAATCATCAAATGGAGTAGATTACTTCCTCAACCTTCAGGGCGCGCAGGGAGAATCGCAGCAGACTAACTTCACCAACCAGGTCAAAGCACTGAGCTGGAATTTCGGTGGCTACTCGGAGAGCACTGTGGGCCGCACTTCGGGTTCGGGCGCAGGCAAAGTCACGATGCAGCCACTCAACGTTGTGTGTGAAATGGATGCGGGCTACACCAAGCTGGCCAGTTTCCTCACGCAGGGCCAGCATCTCTCGCAGGGCACGCTATCAGCGGTAAAGAACGGCTCTAACAATGAAGCGTTTGTCATTATCACCATGACCGAAGTCTTCGTCGCCAAGCTGAATGTTCAGGCTTCGACGCAGGTGCCGGTTGTGAATATTTCGTTGACCTACAAATCCATCAAGACCGAATACAAGAAGCAGAATGATCAGGGCAACCTGGAAACCGCAGGCACCCACACGTACGATGCTTCGACGAATCAGACCAGCTAATGGATACGAGTCTGTCACATTTCCATGCTGGTCGCCTTGCCGAGGCGATTGCAGAGCTTGGCACTCAGTTGCGGAAACAGCCGGCCAGTGTCAAGCTCCGCACATTTCTCTTCGAGCTGCTTTGCTTTTCGGGAGATTTCGACCGCGCAGAAAAGCAGCTCGACGTATTGGCTGAACAAGATGAAAAAGCGCAGATGGGAGCGGTCTTATATCAGAGCCTGCTGCGAGCGCATCGTCAACGCGAAGCAGTTTTTACTGCCGGCATTGAGCCGGCAGATGAGCAGGAG
>JABDHA010000041.1:0-34853 GCA_013285705.1 Acidobacteriota bacterium | reverse complement strand
AGGAGTATCCAATACCGGTTCGCATCAACGGCAAAGATTATGAGGGCTGTGAAGATGAAGACCTTCGTATAGGCTCTTCGATGGAAGTATACGTAAGCGGCAAGTATGTGCAGATTCCTTACCCTGAAATCGAGCAGGTCGAGATAGAAGCGCCTGCAACTCTGCGCAATCTCTTCTGGATACCGGTGAAGATCGCGGTAAAAGAGGGATCTTCGTTTGCCGAAATCGGTTCTCTCGTGCACCTGCCTGCGCTGGCGCCTGCCAGTTGGAAGCATAAGGATGACGCAGTCAAGCTGGGGCGATTGAGCGTAGTTGAGGAAAATGGCAGCGGTCTGCCTGTGCCTTATGGAGCCAAGCTCTTGCTCTGTGGGGAGGAGGAGATTCCGCTGCTTCAGGTGCGAGAGCTTGCTTTTATCAGAGGCTGAAAGGTAAAAGGCTGTGTCTGTTTCGGAATTACTCAATCCGATTAAACCAGAAGCTCCAGCGGGCCAGAGTCTTCGCTACGATCCTGTGTACGACCAGATCGCGGAGGCGCGCTCGGAAGACGACGCGTCTCTTCCGGTCGGTCAGTGGACCAGGCAGACGAAGAAGGCGGATTATCCGAGCGTCGCATCGCTTTCACGCGAAGCGCTGATAACGCGCAGCAAGGATCTTTGGCTGGCGGTTTGGCTGGGAGAGGCGCTCATCAAGGTGAATGGCTTGAGTGCCGTGTCTTCAATCCTTGATCTGCTAATCGGACTACAAGAGCAATTTTGGGAGACGCTTTATCCAGAGATAGAGGACGGTGATCTCGGTATGCGTGCCGCGCCATTGCAATGGGCGATGGAGCGCTACGCGACTCTTGTGTATGAACTGCCGGTGGTCGCTGAGGCTGTAAGTTATCGCGACTACAAAGCAGTGCGCACGCCGGCCTCTGGCGCGACGGTTGAGCAAGCAGTGGCTGAGGCGTTGGATGTAGCGTTGAAAGCGGCCGGCAAGGCTTTTTATATCGCGATGGAAAGTCAGCTGGTGATGGTACGCGAATCACTGGAGAAGCTGTATCTCTTTTGTGATGAGACGTACCGCGATGACGGACCATCATTCGTCAAGATCAGAACGGCGATCGATGAAGTGTATAACCTGGTTTCATCCCTGTTGCGCGCCAAGCGGGAGCTTGAGCCTGATCCGGTGCCCGCCACGCCGGAGCCAGTTGTTGAGGCGCAAGTTGAAATTCAGCAGCTGATTCAGACTGCGATGGCGCCGGAGCAAGTACCGGTCCATGCGCCAATCCAGGCCATTGACGTATCATCCACCCAATCCGTGCCTGTGGCGGATCCGCCAGTCATATCGGATGCAGGGTCACAATCATGGGAGCAGGCGGTGGAGCAGGTTAGGCGAAATGCAGCTTATCTCGCAAAAGAGAGGCCTGCCAGTCCTGTTCCCTACTTGTTGCTGGGAGCATTGCACGCCGGGACTACCGGGACGGAAGCACAGCCGCCTTCGACCGAGCTGCGCATGACTCTGAAGAAGACCAGCCGCGAAGGCAATGGACAATTACTGCTCGAAGAGTCATTGCACGCTCTGGCATTCCCCCATGCTGGTTGGCTCGATCTTCATCGCTACATATGGGCGGCAAGCCGCGCAGCAGGGCATCAGGCCATCGCGGATTCGGTATTGGATGTAGTGCGAGTCATGCTCCGGCGAGATGGCTCGATTGTGAATTCAGTCTTTGACGATGACACGCCGGTGGCAAGTCAAGAGACGAAGGAATGGATCGACGCAGAAAAAATTGCACCGGTACCAGAAGTGGCTGTGGCGCTCGAAGAAGCCGCACCAGCACCAGTTCCGATTACGATACGTGTGGAAGTGCCGGAATCTGGACAAAAAGAGCCAGATGTATTCGCAGAGGCTGAGGTTCTGGCAACAAAGGGAGACCTGATGGGATCGGTGCAGTTGTTAATGCAGGACGCTGCAGCCAATGGATCGCGCCGCATCAGTTTTCAACGGCGGTTACAGATAGCGCGCTTGTCTCTGTCGCGCGGACAAAAAACAATGGCTTCTCATTTGCTACGGCAGCTGCTGGTCGAAGCGGATGAGTACCGGCTGGAATTATGGGAAGGACCATCGCTCGTGGGCGAAGTGATTGCCATGCTGCTGCAATCGCTTAATGAAAAAGAGGAATCGAAGACGGAGTGCGGATCGCTGATGGCGCGACTCTGTCAGATCGATCCAGTGCGGGCGCTGAGCCTGCAGGCACAGGCATAGGAGAATTCAATGGCGCGCGCAAGAGAAATGCCTGTGACATTGTCGGTCCTGGATCGGCTCAGTGAGAGGAAAGAGTTTCCTGCCACGCATGCGGCTTCACTGCGCATGTTGAAGGAATCGATCCGGCGAGATCTGGAGGAGTTGCTGAACACGCGGCGGTCGCTTACCCGAGAGCTTGATGAATACGCGGCGGCGCGTAGTTCGGTGGTCAATTATGGATTAGAGGACCTGAATAGCATCACGCCGCTCTCTCGCGTAGATGCCCTGGAGTTGCAACGAGCGGTGCAGCAATGTGTCGTGGAGTATGAGCCGCGCCTGCGCGATGTAACGGTTTCAGTTGAAGGCGGCCCGGACCTGCTTCGCCGCGAGGTTCGGTTACATATTGAGGCAACTATTCCCGTGCATCCAGGCGCAGAAACGGTTTCCTTCGACACTATGTTGGACTTAGCAAGTGGGACGTATTCGATAGGTTAGTTATGCGGCAACGATTACTGGAAGTATACGAACGGGAACTCGGCTACCTGCGCCAGATGGGCGATGAGTTCGGCAAGAAGTATCCCGCAGTGGCGGGAAGGCTTCTGCTGGAATCCGACCGCTGTGGAGACCCTCATGTCGAGCGGATGCTGGAGGCATTCTCATTCCTTGCTGCGAGGATCCATCTTCGCTTGGATGATGATTTGCCCGAACTAACCGAAGGGTTTCTCGACGTTGTTTATCCGCATTACCTACGGCCGATTCCGGCAATGTCCGTGGCTGAATTCAAGTTGGACGGTAGTTTTACGAGCGCCACCACCTCAATCAAGGTCCCAGGCGGGAGCGAACTGCGAACGCGGAATACCGTGGATGGAATGCCATGCAGATTTCGCACCGGTTATCCTGTGGAGCTTTGGCCGGTCGACGTGACTGAATGTACTTGGCGGCGTCCTGAACAGATTCCCACGCCGGCTCGTGTCAATGACGCGGTTGCAGTGGTGCGCGTCGTGCTGAAAGGCCATAAGGATGTCGTTCTCTCAAGGTTGGAGCTGGACCGGCTGAATTTCTACCTTGCTGGGGAGAAGAATCTTGTCTTGCCGCTGTATGAGCTGCTTTCTCGCAATCTGATCCAGGTGCTGGTACGGAATCCCAACAAGGCTCATGATGCAGGTACTGTGGCGCTGGGTCGTGACGCGCTGCGCCCATTAGGTTTTGCTGCAGATGAATGCCTGCTGCAGTACACGCCGCGTTCCTTCCAGGGCTATCGGCTGTTGCAGGAGTATTTCAGTTTCCCTGAAAAGTTTCTCTTCTTCGCCCTGGAGGGCTTGCAGCAAGCCATTTCCGCAATGCAGTCACAAGAGCTTGAAATTCTCTTCTACCTGTCGGCGTTTGATCAACCGGAGCGTTCGCAAGCCCTCGAAGTAGGAGTTTCCGCGCAGACGATGCGTCTGGGATGCACTCCTATCGTAAACCTCTTCGAGCAGACGGCAGAACCGATACTTGTAACCCAGGCGCGGCACGAGTATCCCATCATTCCCAACACGCGGCATCAAAAGATGACAGAAACTTATTCGGTCGAGTCGGTGACGGCGACGAATCCGTCGCGCCGTAGCTCGGTCTCCATACGCCCTCTCTTTGAACATCGTTTTGACCCATTGCCGGATGAGCAACATATCTTCTGGAAGTCGAGCCGGAGGCAGTCACTGGTCGATGACCGCAGGCCATCGGATATGTATTTATCGATTGTCGATCGCGATGGCCTGATGATCGAGCCGAATGCAGAAATACTGACCGTCCGCTGCACATGCACCAATCACAATTTGCCTTCGAAACTCACTTTTGGAGACGAACAGGGCGATCTCGAATTGGAATCGGGTGCTGGCATCGGTACCATCCGTGCTTTGCACCGTCCGACAGCGACGTATGCGCCACCTGCTGGTGCCGGGCAAATATGGCAGCTGATCTCGCAGCTTTCGCTCAATCATCTGTCCTTGGGAGAAACGGGATTGCCCGCGCTGCGGGAGATTCTCCGCATTCACAACTTTACCGGCGCGCCACACCTGGACAAACAGATCAACGGCATTCTCTCTATGCAGAGCCGACGGCACATTGCCTTGATGCAGAGCGAATTCGGCAGCGTTGCGGCACGTGGCACTCGGGTAGAGATTGAACTCGATGAATCGCATTTTGCAGGGGGCGGAGCTTATTTGTTTTCCGCGGTGATGGATCGCTTTCTTGGTTTGTATGTCTCGATGAACAGCTTCTCCCAGCTTTCGGTAAGAACCAATACGAGAAAGGAGGTACTGGGCGAATGGCCTCCAAGAACGGGCAGTCAGGTAGTGATGTAGCTCAGGAGCGGCTGGTCCAGCTAATGGAAGATGAGCCTTACAGCTTCCGCTTCTTCCAGATGGTGCGGTTGGTGGAACGGCTCTATCCAGAGCGTAAGCCCGTGGGTATCTTCGTCTCGCCATCGGATGAGATAGTGCGTTTCTCCGCGCTGCCTTCCCTCACCTTTCCGGCGAGCGAGCTTCAAAGCTACACAGCGGAAGACGATGAGCCCGGGCGGCTGGAAGTGAATTTTATGGGTCTGAATGTAGTGAATGGGCCCATGCCCAGGCCATATACAGCGGCTCTGCTGGAGAGCAAGCGCGCCAAGGACAAGGCAACGCTTGAGTTCTTCGACATTTTCAACCACCGTATTGTCTCCCTCTTTTATCGCGCATGGAAGAAATACCGCTTCTTTATTGCATATGAGATGCGCGGACACCACGATGACGAGATCACGCAGCGGTTGTATGACATCGTTGGCCTGGGGACGTCCGAGCTACGCAACCGCATGGCGATTCCCGATGAAGCTGCGATTTATTACGCAGGCATCGTTGGCAACCAGGTGCGTTCGGCGGAAGGACTGCGGCAGGTGTTGGAGCACTACTTTCGCGTGCCGGTAGAGATTCGGCAATTCACCGGAGGTTGGGAGCGATTGCCCATTGCGCAACAGACATTCCTACGGGAGGCATTCTCGTTCTCCGAGTGCCTTGGGATGGGCACAGTCGTAGGTGATGAGGTTTGGAACCAGCAGAGCGCAATGACTCTGCGTCTTGGACCCATGCCCCTGAAGCGGTATCGCCAGTTCTTGCCGGGAGCGCGCGGACAGAAGGAGTTGGAAGCCTGGATAACGTTCTACTCGCGCCGGCAATTTGATTTTATCGTCCAGTTGATTCTTGCGCGGGAAGAGGTTCCGTATACGGTACTTCAGACGGAAGAAAGCCCGCGGCTTGGATACGAGAGCTGGCTGAAGGTGAAGCCGCTTCACCGTGATCCTGACGAAGCTACTTACGTTCTGCAATAGAAGGAAGGAAACGCATCATGATTTCGAGTTTGAAGTCGCTGGTAGGAAAATTCGACGATACCATGCGGTCGGCCATGGAGAGCGCAGCCGGCCTCTGCGTCACGCGCACGCATTATGAGGTGGAGATTGAGCATTTTCTGACCAAGGCAATTGAGATGGAAGATGCCGATATCGCGCTGATCTTAGAGCACTACGGCGTGAAGCGCCCACGTCTGCTAGCAGAATTGCGCGCGAGTCTCGATCGCCTGAAGACCGGCAACACGCGTGGACCAGCCTTCAGTCCGTCGCTGGTCAAAATGTTTTCCGAAGCATGGTCGATTGCGACGCTCAATTTCGAGGCAACACAGATCCGTACAGGACATGCGCTCATGGCTCTTCTCAATGAAGATGGGCTGTCGCGTCTGCTGCACGATGTCAGCAAAGAACTGCAGAAGGTTTCACTCGAAGCACTGCGCAAAGACTTCGACGGGATCGTCGCAGCTTCGAATGAAACGTCGATAGCCGCTTTATCTAAAGAAGCAACGGAGGGTGAAGAGAGAGAAAAGGGAAGCGTGGCGACACCGACTCCTTTTCTCGATCAATACACCACAGACCTTACGAAGGAAGCGCGGGAAGGCCGCGTGGATGCAGTCATTGGCCGCGACCGCGAAATTCGCCAGATCGTCGATGTGCTGATGCGCAGGCGTCAGAATAATCCGATTCTGACCGGCGAGGCAGGCGTTGGCAAGACGGCGGTGGTGGAAGGCCTGGCGTTGTGCATCGCAAGTGGAAATGTGCCTCCAGCACTTCGCGGTGTGCGATTGCACAGCCTCGATCTTGCGCTTTTACAGGCTGGAGCGAGCGTGAAAGGCGAGTTCGAAAACCGTTTGAAAGGCCTGGTGCAGGAGGTAAAGGCATCTCCGCAGCCAGTCATTCTTTTTATCGATGAAGCGCACACCATGATCGGTGCTGGAGGACAGGCGGGGCAAGGCGATGCTGCGAACATCCTGAAGCCTGCGCTCGCTCGCGGCGAACTGCGGACGATCGCCGCAACCACGTGGTCGGAATACAAGCAGTATTTTGAAAAAGACGCCGCCCTGGCGCGCAGGTTCCAGGTAGTGAAGATCGAAGAGCCCTCTGAGGCATTGTGCGAGGCCATGCTGCGCGGCATTCTTGCTTCGCTTGAACGGCACCACGGTGTCCGCATCATGGACGAAGCCCTGGCCTCGGCCGTGAGGCTCTCACATCGCTACCTTGCTGGGCGCCAATTGCCGGACAAAGCCGTGAGCGTATTGGACACGGCATGTGCGCGCGTAGCCTTAAGCCAAAATGCCAGCCCCTCGGCGATGGAAGAGATCAACCGGCGCGTCATGGCTCTTGAAGCGCAGAAGCGCGTCTTAACGCGGGAGCAGGCAACTGGTTCGCCCCATGAGAAGCGGCTTGCGGAGATTGAAGCAGGGCTCGCCGAAGCGCAGTTGAAGCTGAATGAGCTGAAGTCCCGCTGGGAACAGGAGAACCAATTGGTGCAGCAAATTCAGGCGCTGCGCACGCGGTTGGAAGACGAGATGGAAGGCACGGCGAACAATCGCCTGGCAGCAGTGCAGCAGCTCACGCAGCTGCAGAATACATTGCGCGATCTGCAGCAGCGCACCCCACTCACGCATCTTGCCGTCGATAGTCAGATCGTCGGCGAAGTCATCTCCGAATGGACGGGAATTCCACTGGGCAAGATGCTCGATGACGAGATTGCGATGATTGTGAGCCTGGAAGACGGGTTGAGGAAGCGCGTCATCGGCCAGGACCACGCGCTGGTTGCAATTGCACAGCGAGTGCAGACATCGCGCGCCAATCTCGATGATCCAGGAAAACCTATCGGTGTTTTCCTGCTCACAGGTCCAAGCGGCGTGGGCAAGACGGAGACTGCTCTTGCGCTGGCAGAATTGCTTTACGGTGGTGAGCACAACCTGATCAGCATTAACATGTCTGAATTTCAGGAGGGGCATTCGGTTTCCACGTTGAAAGGAGCACCTCCAGGATATGTTGGCTACGGACAGGGCGGAGTATTGACCGAAGCTGTTCGCCGTCAGCCCTATTCTGTCGTGTTGCTTGATGAAGTCGAGAAAGCTCATGCAGATGTTCTGGAGCTTTTCTTTCAGGTCTTCGACAAGGGGTACATGGAAGATGGCGAGGGGCGTGGGATCGATTTCCGCAACACGCTGATCCTGCTTACGACGAATGCTGCCAGTGACATGATCGCAAAGCTGACTGCGGATCCGGATACGGCGCCGCTGCCAACTGATATGGTGACCGCAATCCGTCCGGAGCTGAATCGAATCTTTAAGCCAGCGTTTCTGGGACGCACGCTGGTAGTGCCGTACTATCCGGTGCGCGATGAAGTGCTGAAGCAGATTATTCGTCTGAAATTGAGCAGAATCCAGAAGCGCCTTTTAGAGAACCATCGTGTAATGCTGACTTGCCACGAAAGCCTGGTAGACCTGGTGAAGCAACGCTGCATTGAGGTTGAAAGCGGTGCACGCAATGTCGATCATCTGCTTTCGAACACCATGCTCCCGGAAATCTCTCGGCAGCTGTTGACGCGCATGGTGGAAGGCGAGGCATTGGAGCGGATCACGGTTGGAGCAGCGGAAAACGGGGAGTTCACTTACTTATGGAATGCTCCGGAGCACGAAGAAGCCTTGGCGCAGGCGTAGATAGTGACTGGGATGAGAGCTAAGACATGTCAAGCTATACACAAACAAATCGGATTCTTTCCTTTACCAGTCCTCTGGGAGCAAATACGCTGCTGGCAATGTCATGGAGCGGTGTTGAAGAAATTTCAGAGCTCTTTGACTTCTCTGCCGATTTATTGACGGAGCCGGATGTGGTTGTCGATCCGTCAGCCCTGGTTGGGAAGCGCGTGACCATGAGCCTGCAGGTTACTGACACGGGCACACTGCGATATTTCAACGGTATTGTTGCCAGCCTGGAGGCGACCGGGGGCGATAGCTTTTTCAATTTGTACCGTGTACGCATTGTGCCGACCTTGTGGCTGCTCTCACTCAATAAGCAGACACGCGTTTTCCAGGATAAGACGGTGCTCGATATCATCAAGCAGGTACTTGCGCCATACAGCATTGCGCCCATGGTGGAGACGCAAGGCTCATACATGTCGCTGGAGTACTGCACACAGTATCGCGAAACAGATCTTGAATTCGTTTCACGTCTGATGCAGCAACATGGAATTTTTTATTACTTCACTCACACGGCATCGGACCACATCATGGTCCTCACCGATACGGCAAGCCATCTTACCGAATGCGCCGTGGCCAGCCAATTCCGATATGGCACTACGGTTGAAGACCAGCTGAGTTTTTATGAGCCGATCATCTATGAGTTCGCTTCACGTTCGACGCTGATCACAGGCGAACACACTAGCTGGGATTATCGCTTTATAACCTACTCCGTCTCCCATGCCAGCCCACAGACGGCAAAGTCATCTACGCTCATGGGTGAGAACTCGCACGAGGTGTATGACTACTCTGATTCAGCCTCAGCCTATCTGAAGACCGAGGGTGCGGATCCCAGGAAGCCGCAACTGCAGACGCAGTTTCAGAATGTCGAGAAAGACATTGCCGACGCGCACTCAATCCAGTGCCACGGAATCTCGACAGCCAGTCCAATGCAGGCAGGTTTTACCTTTGAGCTCACCGAATATCCGCAGACGGAGAAAAACATGAAATATCTGCTGACACGGGTAGAGCATCACGTGGAGCAGCAACCCGGCTACCGGTCGGAGCTGAGCAGACCATCTAAGAACCCTTATAGCAATAGGTTCTACGCTCGGCCCTTTACCCAGCCGTATCGCACGGCAAAAACCTTGCCCAAGCCGCGAGTGAACGGAGTGGTCACTGGCAGGGTTGTGACCCACGCCGGTGACGATTCTTATCTCGATAAATATGGGAGAGTCTGTGTGCAGTTCTGGTGGGACAGAACGCGTCCGCCCAACACGCCTGACAATACGCTGTTGCGGGTGGCTCAGCAATGGGCGGGTAAAGGTTGGGGAACATATTTCTGGCCGAGAATTGGCGATGAGGTACTGATCGATTTCATCGAAGGCGACCCGGATGCGCCGATTGTTATGGGATCTGTCTATAACGGGACCAATATGCCGAAGTACGATCCGAAGTCTGAATACACGCGCTCCGGCATTCTGACTCGTTCGTCGAAAAACGGCACCACGGCGAATGCAAATGAGCTTCGTTTCGAGGACCTCAAGGGATCGGAACAGATATTTTTGAATGCGGAGAGGGATATGGACCATCGCGCGGAACACGATCACCGGAGGTACGTTGGCGGCAAGGACTCACTCATCGTCAAGGGTAGCCGCTATGACGAGATTACAGAAGATTGGCAGACGAACATCAAGGCCAACCATGTGGTAAAGGTAGCGCAAAAAGCTGATCTCGACATCGGAACAGATCGTACGGAAAACATAGGTCAAAATTATTCCCTGAAGGTGGGGGGAGATCAGGGAGAACAGGTTGAAGGAAAGTATTATCTCGACGCAGGGTCCGTCTACATCAAAGCGAGTACGAGCCTGATTATCGAGAGTGGCACGGAGATTTCCCTTAAAGCCGGCGACAGTTTTCTCACTATGGGTGCTGCCGGAATTGCTATTTCCGGTATGATGGTGCGAATCAACAGCGGCGGTGGCGCATCCTCCGGCAGCCCCGTGCAGATTGGTACTCCAGCATCCCCTACGCCTCCGGATGTGGCAGACGATGGAACAAAGGGAGGCAAGATGTAACGTAGCCAGCCTACACCCGCATCGGTCAATGTCGTGGAGAAGAAGCACAGAACAAAGCGTTGATAGAAATGCAAGGGAAGTCTTTTATAGGAGGCAATATGCCGCCAGCGGCTCGTGCTACAGATCCTCACATTTGTCCGGGAGGCGGCGGTCTGATCGTCCCTTCTGGGGAAATTACCGTTCTTATCGATAATCTGCCCGCCGCAATGATGACTTGGCAGACAGCCTGTACGGGTGATGGCGATGATCCCATTATCCGCGGGTCCACAAGCGTATTGATTAACAACCTGCCCGCCGCGCGAGTGGGAGACCAGACATCGCTCGGAGGGGCAATTGTTTCGGGGTCTTTTACCTGCGAGATTGGAGACTAATAGAAATATTTTTCATTGGATACATCCCCGTATTTTAGGGATTTGAAGATACAAAGCAATAGTTTGGCGGCGTTTTGGCTCCCGGGCAGTAGTTCCGTAAAATAAAACCATAATGTCCGGAAGCATCGAGGAAGCGAGCTCGGCAGGGGTTGTCGGAATAGAGCACATTGACGGGCTGTATGGCTACGCAATGGTGCTTACCAGAAACCGTACAGAGGCGGAAGATTTAGTCCAGGAGACTTATGTCCGCGCGCTAGAAGCCATGCACCGCCTTCGCGAGAACAGCAATGTTAAGGGCTGGCTTTTTACCATTCTCCGGAACCTCTGGTTCAATGAATTGAGGAAGCGCCGAAGTACTCCGAACCTTTTAGAGATAGACGGAGAGGACAATGCGGCAGACGGGTTGGTTGGCAACTCAAAGGACTCGCACGAGATTTTCGTCAGCAATGAAGATTCCAAGAGAGTACGAATGGCTATTGCCCAATTGCCGATAGAGTTTAGAGAGATTATCCTGTTGCGCGAATTCGAAGAGTTGTCTTATCAGGAGATTGCGGAGGTTTTGGCGTGTCCCGCAGGCACTGTGATGTCACGGCTGGGCCGAGCCCGCGCCAAGCTGCGCAATATCTTGATGGAGGATACGGCGAGTCCCCCACCACCTTTTAAAAAGAGGAGTGAGTGATGGCCAGTTGCGGCGAGTATAAGACAATGATTCAGCTCTACGCCGATGATGAGCTAACAGGAAGCGACAGGCAGGAACTGCTTTCTCATCTGGAGAGCTGCGCCGATTGCAGACGGGAAATGGAAGAGCTCAAGGAGTTCTCCGGCCAGATCAGGAAGGCACGTCCGCAGATAACTACCCCGGTTGCTTTGCGCGAACGTATCCTGAAACTAACGGCAGAGCAGCAGAAGCAGGAGAAAAAAAAAGCTTCCAAAACGGAAGCAATTGCGGAGCAGGCGGTAATTCCATTCATTAGAAGGCCTGCCTCAGCGAGGCAGCCGATGGTGAGACGACGATGGTTTCCAGCGGCCATTGCTGCCTTGCTCTGCATCGGAGCGGGATTATCTTTTTCGATTCCGCATCTGCGCCGGGAAGCGAATTCCAGAAGCTTCATCGATACAGCTATTGTGACTCACCGCGGTTTGACCAATGCCAGCATGTCCTTGGATGTGAAGTCGGATTCTCCCCAGACAGTTTCTGCATGGTTTTCTAACAGGGTCCAGTTTCCCTTCCGTATGCCGAATGCGGGTATCGCCTCCGACGATACGGCCAAGTACAAACTTCTCGGCGGAAGGTTAACAACGTTTCAAGGGGAACAGGCCGCGCTGCTCGCATTTCAGATGCCGAATGAAACCATCACCATCTTGATTGCATCGGGGAAAAAGGCCGGAGCGCGGGATGGAAAGCTCACCTATTCTGACGGCATCGGCTTTCACAGCATGGATCGGGATGACCTCCATGTAGTGACGTGGGAAAACAAGGGGCTGGTTTATGCGCTAACCTTTCCTGGGGCAATGGCGAATGGATCCAATAAACGTACTTGCTCGACCTGCCACGAGCAAGCAGCACCAAACGCCACAGCGATGCTGGATAACCCCTCATTAGGTACAGTGAATTGATTCCGTGGACTTCGAAGAGTCAAAATCCATAACTAGCCCCATTGCTGGCTACGCTCGCCAGCAGCCGAATGTCCATCAAGACGGCGGAGGCGCCATTTCCCCCGCACCTGCTCTTATGCCCTATTTGGTTGCCGCACTCTCAGCGTGAGGAAGAAAGTAATAACGTAGTATGAACTGATCTCTGCGAAACGCTCTAGATCTTGTGGTATTTGTCGATGCATTCGGGACCGACCGCGTGCCTCCGCAGCTGTGCACGCAACGATTCTACGACGACTGTTACCAAGCACTAACGGCAGCGGGTCTGATGGTGGCCAACGTCTGCGGAGAAAATCATCGGGAGATTCTGGCGCGTATTCGTAGGAGTTTCAGCGGCCAGGTATTACTATCGCCAGACAACGACGACAACACGGTGGTGTTCGCATCCGAAGGTGAACTTCTTTGCCAAAGGCGAGTCCCCTGCTCTTCCCAGATGAAGCGCAGAAAGTTTGAGAAAGCACGGATTGGGGCGGGCTATGAAGCCGGGTCGATCGTTAGGTGCGTTGTTCAAGTATCTGTTTTCCGAGAAACCGGTTATTCGGCCACTTGGCAAAGTTGCTCCAGCCTGGAAAGCCCGGAGTTCCTGGAACCAGGTTAGCGATCACGCTATTTGGATTTCATGGCCGGACGGTGATCGGACGTCAGAATGCTTCCGTCTACCAACGGTAGGACGGCGAGACGAACCGCAATCTCACTGGGAGACTGCTCCTGCATAAACTTGTTCCCTTGGGACGGTCCTGATTTACTGAGTTCAGGCCATTGTTTCGCAAGCTCCTGCAGAAGCTCAGCGGTAAGCTGGTCAAGCTTTGGACATATTCCCGTTCGTGGGTCTTGAACCTCAGAAAATGAGCCTTGGTGTTGAACCGTCCATTGGGCGAAGAGGCAATACTGGACTTGTTTAGCGGCTTCGATCTGGAATCGGAAGAAGTGTTGTGCCCATTCCGTTTGCGTCTTGACCCCAACGTCGCTAAGCAGTTGCTGTTCGCGGATAGGATCTTCAATCTCCGATCCCCTGTTCCATTTGGTTTTTGCGACATCGGTCATCAAACTCAACCGTTCCGTGACAAGGCGTAGCAGTGCGCTTCAGCCCAGGAAAGGCCGAGTAGCAGAGCTCAGATTGCTACCTGGCTGCTGTTTTGATGTCGGGGGTGCGACAGGACACATCACTTGTCCGGAAGCTGACGGCCCGCCATCCAACATCGATATCACCAATATGCCCACAGTCAACAGTTTTGCCTTCGTTCCGTCATAGAGCACAAGCCCGAATTTCAGATCGTCACCGCAGATATCCAACAGCTTCCGCATCCCCTGGAAGTCGCTCGTATGGACGGTTGCGCTTGCCTTGACTTCGATACCGACCAGTGCGCCCGGCTCATCCTCTACGATGATGTCGACCTCATCCTGATCCTTATCTCGATAGTGATGGAGTGTATAGCCTTGGTCGGACCATGTGACCTGCTTCATGACTTCGGAAAATACAAATGTTTCAAGCACAGCACCAAAATGTTGAGCGGTTCTTTGCGATCTGCTCAGCAGTCACCGCCAGCAAGGCGGCGAGCAACCCAGAGTCGACAAAATGCAGTTTTGGGGTCTTTATCAGTCGCTTCAGCTGATTACGGAACCCAGGGGGAGACGCGATGCACGAGAAACAGCTGCTCAAGAATGCTAATGTACTTTCTCGTTGTCTTATCATCGATTCCAATCTGGCCGCCGATTTGAGTGAAGTTCGTGAGTTGCCCAGACTGATGAGCAAGCGTCTGGAGTATTGCAATCATCGGGAACGTTAGTGCGCTGTGTAGAGATACGGTCAAGCAGGTACCTGAACAATGTGGTGGAGCAGGATCATCGCCGCATCAAACAGCGAGTTCGGGCGATGCTTGGATTCAAGCGATTGGAGACAGCAGCGATCACCATCACCGGCATTGAGCTTGCAGAGAAATTCGGAAACAGCAGTTCAAGATCGGGAATTTATCAGGTAGGCCTGTATCTGTTCCCGGCATATGGGCTGCTGTCCTCGCGGCATAACCTGCAAACACTCTTCTCAATACCATCTGCCACTCATTCTGAGAAAGTTTGCACCAGAACCAAAATTGTCAACTCAATGTTTTTTTTGAGGTAAAGGATCGTTTAAGAGAAGGACCTATGGAGATGCCGGAATCGCGTGCAAACTGACCAATAGCCTCGAAGCTAGCGGCCGGATGTATGCTATGTGGCGACGTGACTGTGTAGCTGGCCAAGAGAACGCCAAATTCAAGCGCGGTGGTTACACTTTTTTCAACCTTACTTGGCATCGGGATCGGGGCTATAAAAGGGATCCCCAAGGTGATCCCTGCGATCACCCCTGCCAAGAGTGCATCCCCCGCTCCCGCCGTCGACTTCACAGGCACTCTAGGAGCCGGACAGTTATTCCAGATGCCGTGCACAAAGCCAAACGCTCCCCGCCCACCTATTGTGACGATCAATCGCAGCCGGGTGGAGGTTTTGCTGATGAAAGATAAGCATTTGTCTACTAACTTCTGTGGCTCCTCGATGCCAAAATCGCAACCTAGCAGGGCTGACGCTTCAGACTCATTCAGTGCCACAAGGTCCAGAAGCTGAAACAGGCCAGAGCGTCTTGCGGCCTCGATCTCTCCGCAGGTGAACGATGCCGCACAAAATGCGCCCGTGCTGCTGGCTAGCGACAGAAACTTGCGACGCGCCGTAAAGGGTGCTTCAGGGACAGCAAGCGCAATGGACCTGCTTCCGAGAGAACGAAACAGTTCAGCCGGACCACTCAGGTCGTCCTCCGATAACTTCGCAGCAGCTGAATTGCTTGTCGTTATATTCCCGCCCGTCCCGTCCGGGTATTGAAAGCATATGCTCAAAAGGGTTGGTGCATCGGGAACGGTGGTGATGAAATGTGTATTAATCCCCGCTTGCTGCATCTCGCTCAGCACGAATCTCCCAGCGGCATCATTGCCTACCTTTCCGACTGGAAATATTTGGAAAGAAGATGGGGAGGCACTTCCTCCAAGCAGTTTGGAGATATAGTGAGCCACAATATGAAGCTTGCAAAAATCCCGGACATCCAGAAGTTGGCCAGTTCTGCTTTCATTGCGGCCTAACGTATGTTCGCCCTCTAAGTTGAAAAAGAGCCCGGTACCGATGCCCCCAACTCCGAACAATTGAGAATAAAGGAAATCTGAGCTAGCCCTGGGTGCGTGCATGAATACGCCCTTTTACAAGAATTCTCCATCTAGATTTTTCACTGGTTAGCCAGGTAGAGGCTCTCCTGTCGCTGCGAGCAACGCATCTGATCTGGTTGAAATAGCATCATGAGATAGTTAGAAAGCTTCTTTGTTCTTCCTAAGGTGCGGCGCCGGTGGAATCACGAATGACGATTGTTGGGTCGAGCTTCCGATGCTTGGGTGGAAGGATTCTCTTTTCAAGCGTGGCTCCAATCAATTCTTGAATCATTTCTGCCCCCAACATGCCCTGCGTTTCCAGTTGTTGCCGAACGGTAGTCAGCGAAGGATTGTAGAACGCAGAGCTCGGGATGTCGTCGAAACCGATAACAGAGCAGTCCATCGGAACCCGATACCCCGCTTTCGTTAATGCTCGGATTGCCGCGCACGCTGTGAGATCGTCGAATCCAAGCAATGCCGTGAACTCCACCTTTCGTTTCACCATCTCTTCGGCAAGCGTGTATGCCTCCAAATAGGTGGAGTTGCGGCCCTTGAGCTCCACGATGAGGCGAGGATCCAACTCAATGCCGACTTCCTCGGCGTAGCTCTTGAAACCCTGCCATCGCTCGATCGAGTCGGCCATCGTTTCGGGACCCTTGATAAACGCAATCTTTGTATGGCCGAGCTCGTGCAAATGCTGAAATGCCTGCCGCGCACCTTTGTGATTGTCCGTAGCTACTGAACTGATAGGGCTGCCCGTCAGATTCCGCCCGATAACAACGGCTGGAAGGCTGCGTTTAACGAATTCCGAAAAGAGGCTGGTGTCCAGATATGTGGGATTCGCGATGGCGATGATCCCGTCGACGCGACGGCCCTGCAACGCATCCAGACAGCGTTGAAAATTGACCCCGTCGTTCTGAAGATCGATCAGGATCGGGAAGTATCCAGAAGGGTTAAGGTGAATTTCGATGGCCCGGAGGATT
Source organism: Acidobacteriota bacterium (assembly GCA_013285705.1). Classification (GTDB taxonomy): domain Bacteria; phylum Acidobacteriota; class Terriglobia; order Terriglobales; family Acidobacteriaceae; genus Alloacidobacterium. The sequence goes on along the minus strand of JABDHA010000041.1, from coordinate 18,330 downwards.
TGCGTGCAATAGGGGTCCGTGATGTCAAAGACCACTACGCCCACGGTCTGGCTCCTATTACTTCGTAGAGTGCGGGCAAACAAGTTTGGGTTGTAACCTAAACCCTTTGCCACCCGCCAGATGCGATCCCGTGTCGGTTGGGAAATGCGCCGAGCCGCCGGCCTATCATTTAACACTAATGAAACGGTCGTATTCGAGAAACCACTCGCAATTGCAACATCCCTAATAGTGACCATTGCATTCCTCGCCCTTAGCGGCATCCCGCCATCCCGAGCATGAAGTGGCGCAGGAGAGGTCCGAACTGCCCAAGGGAGCCGTGCACAGCTTACGCTTTATTTTTTTTGCTTGCTATTTTTTTGGTGCAGCGTTACATTTCCGTTGAAGTAACGTTACACTATCACAAATCGCAGCTAATCGCAACCAAAAGTAAGACATCATAGGGTTTCATTTCATTTCCAATACTTTGTTTAAGCGAGACTCCCCATGTTAAGAAAGTTTTGTTCCCGTCCCGGTCCAGAAAATCACATCGGGAGGTCGAGCCGGTACTGGCACCTTTTTCCTCGGATCTCGTACATGGTTTTCATCGTTCTGGCGCTTGTCCCGGCAGGGTTCGCACAAGGCACCGGCAATATCTCTGGATATGTGCGGGATGCCTCAGCGGCAATCTTGCCAGGTACGAGCGTCACGGCAGTAATGACCGAACAGCACACGACCCGCTCAGTGCAAACGGACGCACAGGGTTTCTACAATTTCATCGCGCTGCCTGCCGGGCACTACACGATCACCTTCGATGCAAAGGGATTCCAGCGTGAAGTTCGATCGGATGTCGAATTGACTGTGTCGCAGAATGCGAGAGTTGACGCGCAGCTGACTGTGGGAGCAGTACAAAACGAAGTTCGCGTAACCAGCACGGTGCCTCTCGTGGATACAACCTCGAATACGTTGTCCGGTCTTATAGACGATCGGCGCGTAGTGGATCTGCCTTTGAACGGTCGCAATATCATGAGCCTGGCAGGCACCTTACCTGGCGTCACCAGCGTCACTGCCCCGCAAACACAGAGTGATGCACGGGGCGGCGCCCAAATGGATGTGAACGGCGGGCTGCCGAACGCCGCTGTCTATACGTTTGATGGAGCTTTTTTTAACAACCCATCGCGCAATACAGGCATCAACATGCCGCCGCCGGATGCAATCGCGCAGTTCCGGATGCTCACCACCAATTTCGACGCGGAATACGGACATAACTCAGGCGCTCAGGTTGAAGTCGTCTCTAAAGCGGGAACGAATACGTTCCATGGGGCCGCCTGGGAGTTTTTGCGCAACGGCGATTTCAACGCGAAAGATTATTTTGCCCCAAATGTCCCGTTTGAAGTTCAAAACCAGTTTGGCGCGGCGATCGGTGGCCCCATCCTCAGGAATAAGCTATTCTTTTATGCTTCCTATCAGGGACTAACGGATCATCAAGAGGCGGTAAGCGCCCAAGCCACCGTTCCCGACGCGGCGGAGAGAAGCGGAAATTTCACCGGGTTAAGCACGACTCTGGCGGACCCTACGGACCCAATCACGGGGCTTCCTCTCACAGATCCTACGACAGGGACCCCGTGCGTGGCCGGGAACGTAATCTCCCCCGGGTGCATCAGTCCGGTCGCGGTCAACCTGCTGAAATATGTTCCGGAGTCGCCAAGTGGACTTGTGGTCTCGCTTGCGCCAAGTCCGATCCTGGATAACAACGGCAATATCCGGGTGGATTGGAATCAGAGTGCCAAACATCTGATCTACGGGCACTATTTTCAGGACAACACAAGTAATTCAACGCCTCTTGCCGGAGGCAACATTACCGGCTACATGGGTTACAACTACAAGATCAAGCAGCAAGATGGAGTCGTGAACGACATCTATACGTTCACTCCCTCTCTCATCAATCAGGCCCTCTTTTCGGTCTTGAATTCAACTTCAAGTCAGTCGCCAAGTACGAGCATCTCGAACGCAAGCTTGGGGATTAATCTTCCGAATTATCTTACCGGGTTTACTCCATCGGGTGCCGTCAGCGTGAATGTTGCAAACAACTTTTCGCTGGGAGGAGGTTCTGTCACCATTTTTTCCGGAATCAATTGGCAGCTTGCTGACAACCTTTCCTGGATGCAAGGGCTGCACAGCATGAAGTTCGGTTTCGAGATGTTGAAGTTTCACTTCTACCAGACGTATATCTTTCCGCCCAGCATCTCGTTCAGCGGCGTCCGAAGCGGAGATCCGACCGCCGATCTGATGCTCGGCGCCTACGATACAACCACGGTCGCCTTTGGACTTGCTGTAAACGATAACCGGACAGCCTACAACTCCTTCTATGCTCAGGACGCCTGGCGAGTTAAGCCAAGATTTACGCTCAACTATGGATTGCGCTACGAGCCCTTCCTCCCTTGGAAGGCTGCTGGCAACAAGCTCACGACCATCGAGCCTGGGATCCAATCGACGGTCCAACCGACCGCCCCTGTCGGGATCGTATTTCCAGGAGATCCCGGAATCACCAAGGGAATCTCATCTGCAAATCTCGGCAACTTCGCTCCTCGGTTAGGCTTTGCTTGGGATGTATTCGGAAATGGCAAGACCAGTGTTCGAGGGGGCTATGGAGTTTTCTATAACGCCATTAATGCGGACTCCGTTTCGCAAATAAACGCACCGTACGCTGGCACAGCGTACGCATATCGCGGGAGTATTGACGATCCTTTCGGTTCTACTGGACTCGCGAGTCCGCCCACTACTTTGACAGGTCAGTTCGGGTGTACCAAAACTTCAACATACCCAGGTTATAGTTGTTCGCTTTTCCCTCTGCCTTTGAGCGGACTTTATATAAGTAACCATCTCCGCCTGCCCTTGTATCAGCAATATGATGTGTCGATTCAGCGGCAGATAACTCCAACCACCATGATCGAAGTCTCCTATGTTGGCAATAATGGGAGCCGCATCCCAGGGTTTGTGACGACGAATCCGGCGATCTTTAAGAACGATCCAATCACCGGCGCACCTCCTTCTGAAAGCAATGTCAACGACCGCGTGCGGTACGAGCCAGGCATTCTCGCTCCGTCGGGGAACGTTTACGAAAACTACGCACATAGCAGCTACAATTCGCTTCAGATTCAAGGCACGAAACGTTTCGGCCATGGCTCGACCATCCTTGCGAACTTTACGCGGGCAAAGTCACTCGATTTCGTTTCAAGTAACAATTCCAGTGGCAATATCCCGGACCCCCTTGATCTAAAAAGAGGGTACGGACCGTCCGATTTTGATCGGAGAAATTCCTTCTCGGTGTCATGGCTCTACGCGCTCCCATTTCATTTCTCGAACAACATTGCGAACAGCCTGTTGGGCAGCTGGACGCTGACAGCGATTCAGACGGTCCAAAGTGGACTTCCGATTACGGTCGTTGCCGGAGAAGACGTTGCAGTCGACGGAACTGGATCGTACCCGGGGCAATATGCTCAGCTCGTTGCCGGGGCAAACGCAGGTACTGTCCGGATGAGTCATCCTAACCGGCAGGCTGCAGTGAACGAGTTTTTCAACACGGCCGCTTTTGTCAATCCAAACGTCGAGCCACTGGGCACCTACGGCAACTCCAGCAAAGGAATGATCTACGGACCCGCATATGCGGATACGGACGCATCTCTTTTGAAGGACTTCACCTTGCTGGAGTCGTTCAAACTGCAGTTTAGGGCGGAAAGCTTCAATACCTTCAATCAGGTCAACTTCTCAAATCCGAACTCGTACGCCAACTCGGGTGCATTCGGCCAGATTCAATCGACAGTGTCGGGAACTGGCCGGCAACTGCAACTTGCATTGAAGCTTCTTTGGTAGAGGCTGTGTTGAGAGTGAAGAGAAGCCTTGTTTCTCCATCTCTCTATAAGTATGGCGTTTGAGTCGCAGGGCGGCGGAGTGATGTCTCCGTAGGGCTTCTTAAGGATAGAAGGGAAAGCTGTCATGAGAGCGCTCGTAATCGGCACCATGTTTGGATGGTTGTGTTCTGTCGGACTCGCCCAATCTGTTTCACCGCTCTTCGCTCGTGGCTATACAGTGATCCCCGAACCTCAAACCGTTTCGCTGGGAGCTCATGATTTTACCTTCGGGTCCAACTGGCAGCTCAAGGTAGACAAGAGCGTGGCCAAGGACGACGTCGCCCTGGAAGTGTTGCACGAGGACCTTGCCACCAGGTTTCATGTAACCCTGGGAGCGTCCGGAAGCCCACGCGGCGTTTTATCGCTGCAGATAGAGCCCGGGAGCGTAAAGATTGGGAAGGCGCAGGATTCCAATAAGAGCTCCTTGGAGGAACAGGCGTACCGAATCCATCTGGAGAGCCGAGGGATCAAGATAACGGCGAACGCCCCCACGGGGCTCTTCTACGGGGTGGAGACGCTCATTCAGTTAGTACGGACGGAAGAGGGAATGCTCACGCTTCCAGAAGGAACAATCGAGGACTGGCCTGACCTACAACTGCGGCATCTCTATTGGGACGACAACCATCATCTTGAAAAGGTCGAGGAGCTCAAACGTGATCTAAGACAGGCTGCATTCTACAAGATGAACGGCTTTGTCATTAAGCTCGACGGGCATTTCCAATATAAGAGCGCTCCGGCTGTGGTTGAGCCCTATGCCCTGAGCCCGGCAGAGCTTCAGGATTTGACGAATTACGGATTGCGCTACCATATCCAACTCATACCCTATTTGGATGGCCCCGCGCACATCGCCTTCATCTTGAAGCATTCCGAATACGCGCAGCTTCGGGAGTATCCCGACAGCAATTATGAGATCTGCTCGACAAATCCGGAGTCGTACAAACTTCTGGAGGGCATGTATCAGGATCTGCTGGACGCGAATAAGGGTGTAACTTATTTCTATTTGTCGACCGACGAGTCCTATTATCTGGGCCTTGCGCACAATTCCCAATGCAATGAGGAGAATTTGGCCAAGCAACTAGGGTCAGTCGGTCAGGTGTTTGCGCAGTTTGTCGACAAAACGGGCGGCTACCTGCACGACAGGGGACGAACCGTCATGTTCTGGGGAGAGTTTCCCCTGAAGCCGAGCGACATTGCATCGCTGCCTCCGTACCTGGTGAATGGCGAAGTCTACGGGCCGGCGTTCGATAAAGCCTTTCATCAGCGTGGAATTCAGCAGATGATCTTCAGCTCCGTCGAGGGTGAAGAAAAGATCTTTCCTGATTATTCAATCCTGCCTCAAACAGAACGCCTGCATGGGAAATCGAACGATGAGTTTGAAGACAACCCAGGTGTGCCAAGAGTAGAAGGCCTAATAAAGAGCATCTCGTTCGACACATCCCGTTTGAATACGAGTCTTATCGGTGAAGTGAACTGCGGCTGGTCGGATGAGGGAGTAAATCCCGAAACCTTTTGGCTGGGGTATGTCACAGCTGGCGCTGCTGGATGGCATCCAGGGTCGCCGAGCCCTCAGGAACTGGAGAGTACGTTCTATTCTCTGTTTTATGGGACAAGAGTCGTTGACATGGACCGTGTCTACCATCTCATGAGTGAGCAGGCTCAAGGATGGACGGATAGCTGGGACCCCATGGCATCGAAGGCACGTAAGCCGATCTGGGGATCGTCGTATGCGATCTTCGACCCGCGAAAGCCGGCACACGATCAGACCCTGCCGTTACCTGCTCCTCCTGATAGCAACCTGGTTTATAGTTCGACCTGGTCGGCTGACAATGCGAGAAGAATCGCATTAGCTTCGCAGGCAAAGCAGAACAACAATGTTTTGCTTGACTTGCTCAACGAGAACCTTCAAAAGGCCCAATTCAACCGATATAACCTCGAAGTCTACGTCACCATCGCCGACCTCTGCCGTCAGAACTCAGAGATGATCGGGGATATCCATGAGATGGATTTGCATCTCGCATCCGCCTCGCGCATAAAGGACAAAGATCCTACGGAAGCTCTCCGTGAGGTGGATGAAGCGCTCTCTCTTGCTAAGTCCATCTGGCAGGAACGAAATAAAGTGCTGCAGAATGTGACGGCAACCTGGGATGAGAAGTGGTTTCCTCGGGTCTCAGAAGCAAATGGACGGCGCTTCTCGCATGAACTGGACGACGTAAAGGATCACCTGCCCGATAGAACGGTGGATATGAGCTATCTAATCTACCGGGAAACGCTTCTTCCCTTCGGCGACTGGGTCAATTCGATCGCTGAGGCGCGGAATCAGTTCGCGACAACACATCATCTTCCCGTCGCTGAGTACCATTTGGCATGGGATGACCTCAGTGTGACGTCCCCGTGGTTCACCATGACCCAATGAAACATAACCGCTACTTAGGCGGGGAGGAGAAGTTGTAAGGGTCGATCTGTAAGTTACCTGTTTCTCCACCCCTTTATAAGTATTGCGTTTGAGTTGTACGGCGGCGGAGTTATGTCGCCGTAGGGCTTCTTAAGGATAGAAGGGAAAGCTGTCATGAGAGCGCTCGTAATCGGCACCGTGTTGGGATGGTTGTGTTCTGTCGGATTCGCCCAGTCTGTCTCTCCGCTCTTCGCTCGAGGCTATACAGTGATCCCCGAACCTCAAACCGTTTCGCTAGGGGCTCATGATTTCACCTTCGGGTCCAACTGGCAGCTCAAGGTAGACAAGAGTGTGGCCGAGGACGACGTCGCCCTGGAAGTGTTGCACGAGGACCTTGCCACCAGGTTTCATGTAACCCTGGGAGCATCCGGAAGCCCTGGCGGCATTTTGTCGCTGGAGATAGAGCCCGGGAGCGTAAAGATTGGGAAGGCGCAGGATCCCAATAAGAGCTCCTTGGAGGAACAGGCGTACCGAATCCATCTGGAGAGCGGAGCGATCAAGATAACGGCGAACGCCTCCGCGGGGCTCTTCTACGGGGTGGAGACGCTCATTCAGTTAGTGCGGCTGGAAGAGGGAGCGCTCACGCTTCCAGAAGGAACGATTGAAGATTGGCCTGATCTTGAACTTCGCCAGATCTATTGGGATGACGCGCATCACCTGGATAGGATGGACGATCTAAAGCAGGCGATGAAGCAGGCCGCCTTTTATAAGATGAACGGATTTGTGATCAAACTGGAAGGCCACTTTCAATATAAGAGCGCCCCAGCGATCGTCGAGCCATACGCGCTCAGTCCAGCGGAGTTACAGGAACTTACGAATTATGGGTTGCGCTACCACATCGAGCTGATCCCGTATCTGGACGGGCCAGCGCACATCGCGTTTATCCTCAAACATCCGGAATACGCAAAATTGCGCGAATTCCCCGACAGTAACTACGAGCTTTGTGCAACCAATCCCGACTCCTACAAGCTTCTGGAGGGTATGTATCAGGATTTGCTAGATGCGAATCGCGGCGTTAAATATTTCCTCCTGTCCACCGACGAGCCATACTATCTCGGCCTAGCGCACAATGATCAATGTAATGAGACAGACATGGCGAAGAGTCGAGGCTCTGTGGGGCAGGTCTTCGCTTCCTTCGTTAACCAGACGGCTGCATATCTGCATGACCATGGGCGAACAGTGATGTTCTGGGGAGAGTATCCTCTGAAGCCGCCGGACGTTCAAGCTCTGCCGCCCTATGTGGTGAACGGAGAGGTCTATGGCCCGGAATTCGACCGGGAATTCCATCGCCGCGGGATTCAGCAGATGATCTTTACCTCCGCACAGGGAGGAAATGCAACACTCTTTCCAAGCTACTTCCCATTGCCACAGGAGTATTCCCTTCATCAGCCCAAACGGGATACTCAACACCTCGTCACCACGGACGGCATTACAAGTGGAGATAATCGTCGCGTGGACGACATCATGAACAAAATCACATTCGAATCTGCCCGGATGAACACAAGTGTGATTGGAGAGATCAATTGTGGCTGGGCCGATAACGGGCTGCACACCGAGACCTTCTGGCTAGGATATGTTTCCAGCGGAGCGGCGGGCTGGCATCCTGGAACCAACCCTGAAGAGCTGACGAACACCTTCTATCCCCTGTTCTACGGACCGGGCGCGGTTCAGATGAACACTGTTTATCAGATGATGAGTTACCAGGCGGAGTCGTGGGAGGATTCGTGGGAGACAGAGAACTCGAAGGCGCGTAAGCCGATCTGGGGATGGTCTTACGGAATCTTTCAGACACCGCGTCCCGCCAAGGACCAGACGCTGCCGCTTCCACCCGCTCCTTCTCCCGATCTAAGCTACCATTCAGAATGGTCCGAGCAGAATGCAAAGCGGATTCAACTGGCGCTCGGTGGATTGCGACGCAATGAGGTTCTCCAGTCTCTCATCGAGGAGAACATGGCACGTGTGCAGTTCAATCACTATAACCTGGAAGTCTTTCTTTCGGTCGCGAATCTGTATCAGCAGAACTTCGAGATGATATCCGAAATTCACGACATGGATCTCGATCTTATCGCTGCCGATCAGGCCAGGTCTACGAAGCCAGAACTAGCTCTTCGGGATATCGATCAGGCACTGGATACTGCAACTACTATCTGGAGGAAGCGCAATGAAGTACTACAAAACACCATCACAACCTGGGACATGACTTGGTTTCCCCGAGTCGCTGAAGCGAACGGACGCCAATACCTGCACGAGTTGGATGACGTGAAGGATCACCTGCCTGATAGGACAGTGGACATGAGCTATCTAGTCTACCGGGAAACACTTCTTCCGTTCGGCAACTGGGTCAATTCGATCTTTGCAGCGCGGAATCAGTTCGCCAGAGCACATCATCTTCCAGTCGTTGAGTACCACTTGGCCTGGGATAGTTTCACGGCGCCATCGCGGTTCATCATGCACCAGTGAAACGTAGTTGCTAAGTCGGAAGGTAGTGGAGCTTTAAGTGGTCGATCTGAAGTTTATGAATAATTATCCAGGGCCAGCCGCGAACAGCGATTTCGTAGATACCAGGCAGTTGTTGGAGTGGTGCAGAATTCCAGCGGAAAAGCTGCCAGGGCATCCAGGGCTCCGGGTTCCATACCGTCAAGTGTTTGACTCGGAACAAATGGGTCAGCTGATGGCCGAAGAACTAGCGGAGGTCATTGAGGAGAACAATCAACGAGGCCTGCCGACACGTGCGATCATTCCATGTGGTCCGAAGTGCTGGTATCTGCCCTTCACAAACCTGGTGAACTCGCGTTCGCTCTCCCTTCACAACTTGCATGTGTTCCACATGGACGAGTGCCTCGATTGGCAAGGGCAGTTGCTTCCGGTCAACCATCCCTATAATTTCCGCAGTTTCATGGAAAAGCACTTTTATGGCGGAATACATTTGGAGCTGGCTGTCCCAGAGAAACAGCGGTTTTGGCTTACGCCAGAAAGTATCGTAAGGGTGAAAGAGGCGATTGATGCGGCTCCGATAGATATTACAGTCGGAGGCTGGGGTCAGGATGGTCATGTTGCCTACAATCAGGCGCGGCGGCATCCGTTTCATCATCCCAGGATCGAAGAAATCGCCAACAGCACGATACGCATTCAAGACAACAACATCGACACGGTCGTCGCTCTCGCGCAGCGCAGCTTCGGCGCAGCCTATCAGTTTGTGCCCCCGATGTCCGTCACCCTAGGAATGCGTGAGTGTCTTTCCGCGAAGAAAGTTCGTGTGTATAGCGATACGGGATCATGGAAACAAACCGCTTTGCGCGTTGCACTGTTCAGCGAGCCCGTGACGGAATATCCGATGACTTTGTTACAGCGGCATCCTGACGCGGTCATCACCGCGACGCTTCAAACCGCACGCCATCCGATCAGTGACAACCCGGATTGGGAACTGTTATGAGGGGCTGAAAAACGGATCGTTTTAAAGGGAATTCGATGAGTGAATCGGTACAACAGGTGGCTGCAAGCAATCCGTCCAGTACGGGGCACATTCGACGGGTGCTGACGCGCTGGGATTTGATCCTTTTTGGGCTCGTTATTCTAAGCCCGACAGCAGTATATCCAGTCTATGGCATCATTCAGCAGGTCTCTCAGGGCCAAGCTGCCTCGAGTTATATCGTCGCCATGATTGCCATGTTATTCACGGCTGCCAGCTACGGAAAAATGGCGTCCGTCTATCCCTCTGCGGGCTCGACCTATACCTATGTCCAGCAGTCCTTCAGCCCGGCGGTCGGCTTTATCGCCGGCTGGGCCATGATCCTGGACTATTTTCTGATTCCGCTGGAAAGCGTGATCTATTCTGCTTTAACTGCACAGCGTTTTTTGCCGGCGATTCCGTATTTTGTCTGGGTCTTGGTTTTCACGGCTGGAATCACCATCATCAATGTCAGGGGAATCCGGATCCTGGCCCGCGCGAACACCCTCATGATGGCTGCGATGACGGTCTGCGCCGTGCTTTTTGTAGCACTTGCTGCGCATTATGTCTGGCTCCACTATGGGGCGGCCAGCCTGATTTCGCCGATCGGCCTTTTACCCCATGGCCGCATCTCTCTCGGGCCGATGATGCTTGGAGCGTCGATTGCGGCTCTCTCCTATATTGGGTTTGACGCCATCTCCACGTTGGCTGAAGACACCCTCCACCCGGAGAAAGACATCGGCTTTTCGACCGTTCTGGTTTGCATCATCCAGACTTTGATTTGCGTCATCACCGTCTACTTTGCTGCGTTGGCATGGAATAACTATCAAACCTTCCCCCAGGTCGAGACTGCGATCCTCGATATCGGCCACAGGATCGGAGGGCAGGTCATGTTCCTGATCCTGACATTCGTCCTGCTCGTGGCGGGTGTCTCTAGTGCACTTACCGGGCAGGCAGGAGCTTCACGCTTGCTCTTTGCTATGGGGCGAGACCGGGTGATTTCCAACACTTTGTTCGGATACATTCATCCGCGCTATGGCACGCCGACGCGCGGTATCTATATCACTTCTGCCGCCTCTCTGGCAGGCGCTCTATTGATGAACTTTCAAATCGCTGTTGAGCTGTTGAATTTCGGCGCTTTCGTCGGTTTTATTCTGGTCAACCTTTCCGTCATTCAGCACTTTTACATCGCGCAGAAACAGCGGGGAGCAAGGACCATTTTCTCAAACCTGCTCTTTCCTCTCACGGGAGCGTGTGTGTGTATCTATGTGTGGTTGAATCTTAGTGTACATGCGAAGGTCGTCGGGTTTATCTGGCTGGCAATTGGAGCTACCTACCTACTGATCATCACGCGCGGATTCAAAAACAAACTGAGCCAGTGGAATGGTGACTTATACAAATGAACTTATCCGCAGACGAACAGGAGCTCACAACCTACGTCGATCGGCATTCGGATCGCCTGGTCCAGATTCTTCAGGATCTTGTGCGGATCCCATCAGAAAATACTCCGCCCGCTGGCAGTGAAATTGAATGCCAGAAATACATTGCGCAGTTTCTGTCCACTTTGGAATGCAACCCACTTACTTATACTTTCGATCAGGTACCGGGGTTAGACAAACATCCTCTCTTCATGCCGGGACGCGAGTATGCCAACCGTCCGAACGTAGGGGCGCGCCGGAAAGGCATAGGAACCGGCCGATCTCTCCTTCTTTCAGGTCACATCGATACTGTTCCAGTGGGCTCATCGCCGTGGACGCGGGATCCATTCGGCGCGGCCATAGAAGGCAACCGCCTATTTGGACGTGGTTCCAACGATATGAAAGGAGGCGTTGCAACCAACCTTTTCATCATGGAGTGTCTTCACAACCTGAATCTCCCTCTCGCCGGAGATGTTCTATTCGAGACGGTAATCGATGAAGAGTTTGGCGGCGCGAACGGAACACTGGCAGGCCGGCTCAAAGGGTTCAACGCGGATGCCGTCATCCTATCTGAGCCGTCGTTCCTGCGCATTTGCCCAGCTCAGCGAGGTGGGAGGACCGCTCACATCACGTTGAGAGCTTCGGGAGGAATTTTGAATGAGGGGCCGCCTTCTCCCGGTGTCATCGAGCAGTTGACATTCCTCCTGTCGAAAATCAGTGATTTTGCCGCACAGCGCCGCGCTAGCGCCAAGCCCCACCCTCTATATGCGAGTACGGCTGATCTCGTACCGGTAAATGTCACAAGAATCGTTACCGCTCCATGGGGAACAAAAGAACCGAACGCAACTCCCGACCAATGCAGGGTTGAAATTTACTGGCAGGCCATGCCTGGTGAAAAAGGTGACGACATTGATCGCGAATTCCTTGCATGGGTCGCCTCGCTTTCGAGTGCGGCTGGCAGTCCTTTTGTTCGACCGCCGGAGGTAGCATTTTCATCCCGATGGCTGCCCGGCTCCGCCATTTCAAAGGAGGAGCCTCTCGTAACCGAGTTGGAAGACTGTGCGACAAGAGTGACGGGAGAAGTGCCGCCGGTAACTGGTATGGAAGCCCCGTGCGATATGTACATCTTCCATACGGTCACCAATACTCCCGCGGTCTTGTGGGGAGGCAAGGGTGGAAATACCCACGCGGCGGATGAGTATGTGGAGATCGACTCATTAGTTGAAGCCGCAAAAGTACTGCTGATGTTCGTGCACAAGTGGTGCTCTGCTCCACTCTGCTGAACTGCACTCAGGGCGTACTGGGGGACAGATACGGCGACGAAGCGCTTGACCTTGTAGAGACACCTTTTTTCCAGTAAAGGATAGGACGGGGGAAACAGTTTCCTCGGCCTCACGTGGAGGTATAAATGGTGAATTCCATGCGGCCAGCCTCCACGTCTCGAAAATTACGGTTCGGAAAGACCTACTATCTTGAATCGGTTTCGCTGTGAAGTAGCGCAAATAGGAAAGGATGCGCTGATAATGTTGAGCCTCCTCCTGGGAGCCGATTTACGACAGTAGCGTAACTATAGCCCAATGCGTTCCCTCAAGTGGTGAGCAGCAACATTCCAAACTTTGAGGGTACGTGGAAGCTGGCGTCGTAGGTTGGCTGCCACGCGATTTCGACCGGCGTTCGCCCTTGGCTTCGGAAAAAGTTCACTCGCAGCCGATCACCAGCCGCGGGCTTGCCGGAATTTACACAACGATATGGAATACGAAGGAAGGCAAGCCATCGCCCTTTCTCCTCCTCTATCCTTGCTGACGTGGAGAAACCCGAACGAAGCGCCGTTCCTGCGATTCCACCCTGCGCCGGGATTGCGATCTGGAGGTCGAGCCACTCCCCCTTCGGAGAAGTTTCGAACTCGCAATAGCACTGCATATAATCTGAGCAGCGTCCCACGAAGACCTCAGCAACATCGCATAGCCAAAGCTCTGGGGTAGCGCGATCGAGTAGTGGAGTTCCTTCCCGTACCTGAAGCTCCTGATATGGACACAGGAAAAGAAAGTAAAGATTCTGATCTGTCCAGCGAAGCCTCACCTCTGTTTGGTGCCCGGGTACAGGCTGTCCATGGTTGTTGGCCTGCATCCAGATCGAGGGTGCGATCTTCCAGAAGTCCGAATCCGGATCGGTATCCGACGCTGCCTCATCACTCGATTGAAGGCTGATGGCGAGCCGTTCCATGCAGCGGGTCGTTGCATTCTCGGAGATCGGCGTCCAGAGAACTGAAAATACAAATTCGAGCCTACGGAGCAGCAGTCCAATTCTCGTTGCCTTGCTCTCGTCAGTCACAATGACAAAGTGCATATGAACGTCATTGGAGAGTCGGACAAGTTGCAAATCTAAAGGCTGTACCTGCTGCCCGTCGAGCACGTAAAGCACCCGGGAGGGCATCCTTTCCCCCGGAATGGTCCTAATCCGGAAATACCACCGCACTGGTGCGTCTCCTGAACAGATTTTCTCGGTGATGATTGATTCGAAAGCCTAATAGCATATTAAACGAAACAAAAGATCTGTAAACGTAAGATCCGCAATCGGTCGAAGCGCACCATCTGCCATAGCCAGAAACGGGATGCGCAATTTCATGGACCATCGAAACGAGACTTCCTGCCATCCAGGCTACATAGACAAGGTCTATGTCTTCGGAGATCTATGCTATAGGTATGATCGCCCGACCGGACCGGGCTACCTGAACACAGTCAGTTTCTGACGCGTGCTTCAGATCCCTGCTCGATTGCGCCGAAGCACAAACCTGGAAAAGGAAAAACCACAAATTACTATGCAGATACTGGTATTTCTTTTCCAATGCTGTGTTCCGGCTCAAATCCATGAGTTCACATTACAGCGCCGGAGTCTCGTAACGCCGGGCCCGCGGTCGCGGTCTCTCCTGGTATAGCTCCAGCCAAATAGAAAGTTTTGGGCTGCTCCCCCACTGTCGCCCGGTATCTCGATATCATGGTTGACCTCCTGCTCGTGCGTCGTCTTAAGCCGTGGGCTTCCAATGGCGGTGAGCGTCTTGTCCGCTCTCCAAAAGTCTACGTGCGGGACAGCGGACTTCTACATACGCTCCTCGGAATACAAGATCAAGAGACCTTATTGGGACATCCCGTTATCGGATCGCGCTGGGAGGGAATGATCATCGAAAATATATTAGACACGGTGCCTACCAACACGCGCGCATGGTTTTACCGAACCTCAGTCGGGGCCGAAATCGACCTGGTTCTGGAGACCTCGCCAAATCAGCGGTGGGCGATCGCGATCAAGCGTTCCATCAGCGATCCCACGCCAAGTAAAGTTTTTTATATTGGTTGCGCTGACGTCAAGGCCAACCATCAAATCGTCATATACCCAGGCCGGGAGAGCTATAAGCACGACCCAAAGACGGAGATCATGCCCCTGGGCGCGCTACTCAAACGGTTGTCACAGCAGGCAACCCACTGAACCTCATTTTGAATCCCTCCTGGTCCCTTCGCTATGTGGCCGCAAGCTTTTCACCAACGTCACGAGGTACGACAATTCCTTGGAGGAAGTCAACGCAAATTGCTGAATCGCAATCTTAGCACCGCCTAGAGACCGCTCTGCTCCAGACAGAAACCACTTCCATCGAAACTGCATGGCAGCAGTGTCTAGATATGATTGCGTTGAAGAATCGGATCGTGGCAACTCAGCGTGAAATGACCAGCGCACGTGGAGTGCGCTGGCCCTCACTCAGTATTTAAGGCTACCAGTTTGAACAAGGGAATCGTTTCAACAATATGATTCCGGTCTATCAATAATCAGGCAAGCTGGAGCACGTAATTAACTTCAAGTATTATCCCAGGTCCAACATTTCTCACTTCTGTTGAGCTGTTTTTTGGACGCTTGCTAATGGCGCTTCTGCCCCGGTCAGTGGAGTAGGTGCCGAGTTAGCCCGCCGATAGTTTGTATTTCCGGGGAAATAGGCTTGATCTCATGTGTGCCCGTTTCGGAGATACTCAAGGGCACGCTAACAGTCGCTGTCGCGCCCCACCAGTTCAGCAATACCGATATGCGTTCGGGATTGAATGTAGAAGTAGAACCAAAGTTATCGATTGCCAAATCCGGTTTACCGTCACCATTCAAGTCGCCCGCCACAATGGATGACGGATTCGTTCCAACAGGAAAGACCTGGGGCGGAGTCGGGAATGTCCCATCACCCTTGCCCAAGAGAACGGATATCGATCCATGCTAGGACGAGTTCGTTGCTGCCAGGTCAGGTTTTCCGTCGAAATTGAGGTCTACGACTGTAATAGACATGGCGCAGGTAGAGCTCCGCATCGAGTCCGTTCAATTTGGTTGTGCCCAGCAGCGTATAGATCGCAGCCGCGCGTTCTCTACCAGCATCGGAAGGTAGTTCATAGTGCCGGAGTTCTGGCGCGCGAAATCACGGTCACATATCCGTTTCATCCGCTGGCTAAGCAGAGCTTCGTTGTTCTCAGCGAACACGAACATTTTGGAACAATACACTTGCTAGTTCGCAGTGGAGATGGAACGACGCATCTATTTCCAAGTTGGATGGCCTCCCCCGAAGCAGGTGCAGTAGAGATCGTTACGATCCCGCGTCTCTCTGTTGGTCGGCTCTTCGAATTGCGCAGATTTCTGGACCAAAACATGATTGCCTTGTCCTCAGAGAAGCAAGTCTCTGCAGGAGGATGCAAGCATGGAGAGGTGGAAGGCACAGCAGACAAATCTGTTCGAGAGCCGGCCAAGGGTGACCAAGCTGCCGGAGCCGCAACGGCAGAAGGCGTTGCTGTTACTAGGGTCGTTGTTGACCGAAGCGCTCGCAATGGAGAACGAATGCGAGGATCCCGAACATCCAGGGGAGGACGGTCATGACGAAGATCACCGCTGAACATCTGAGTCGGAGCGCCGTCGTCTATGTTCGTCAATCCACGTTTTACCAGGTGCTGAATAATCTAGAAAGTGGCAGACGCCAATATGGTCTGGTTGAACGGGCGCGACAACTGGGCTGGAGTGATGTTCAAGTGATCGACGAGGACCTCGGTCGATCCGGTAGCGGCACGACCCGAGCAGGCTTCGAGAAACTCCTGACTTCCATATGCGAGCGATGCGTTGGTGCCGTGCTGTCATTAGAAGCATCTCGCCTTGCCCGCAACGGGCGCGATTGGCACACTCTCTTGGAATTTTGCGGACTCGTCGGAACACTCATCGTTGATGAGGATGGAATCTATGATCCACGTCTGCCGAACGACAGGCTGCTACTCGGAATGAAGGGCACCATGAGCGAAATGGAGGTTTCCGTCTTTCGGCAGCGATCGATCGAAGCAATCAAGCAGAAGGCACGCCGCGGTGAGTTCTTTTCCACCGTAGCCGTAGGCTACGTGAAATGCGACGGTGATCGTATCGAGAAGGATCCAGACCGGCGCGTGGGTGAAGCGATCTCACTGATATTCCGCGGATTTGCGGAGCTTCAGACGGTGCGCCAAGTGCTCGTCTGGATACGCCAGGAAAAAATCCTTCTGCCAGTCCTACAACAAGGAGCCGGTAAACAACCGATCCTCTGGAAGCCGCCCGTATATCACACGTTGCATCACATCTTAACGAACCCCGTCTACGCGGGCGCTTACGCGTTCGGGCGCCGTGGGACAACGGTTGCACTTTCAGACGGAAGAAAAAGGATGATCCGCAGTATTCGCCGGACGGCAGCCTCATGGGAGGTACTGATCAAGGATCACCATGAAGGGTATATTAGCTGGGAAGAGTTCGCCCGCAATCAGGAGATCATCTCTGACAACGCAAATGGCAGGAGCTACCTGTGCCGAGGTTCGGTTCGCCGAGGAGAGGCTTTGCTGCCTGGCCTGTTTCGATGTGGCCGATGCGGTAGGAAACTACAGGTTCACTATGGCAGCAGAGGAACGCACACCCAGCGCTACGCCTGCCGCGGTGCCTTCAGTGCGCGGGCGGAGATGAGTTGTATCAGCTTCGGCGGCATGCGAGTCGATCACGCTGTTGCACAAGAGGTTTTGGAACGAGTACAACCCCTCGGCATCGAGGCTGCCCTAATGGCGATGAAGAATCTTGAACGGGAGCACTCAGAAAGGCGACTGCAGTTAGAAAATGCGCTCGAACAAGCTCGATTCGAAGCGGCCCGTGCGTATCGCCAGTACGATGCATCCGATCCTGAAAACCGGCTCGTCGCCGCTGAGCTTGAACGTCGCTGGAACGAGCGACTCGTCGCTGTGCGCACCCTCCAAGAGGAGATCTCCCAGCTCGAGGCTGATCAGAAGCCGGTTATCGCATCTGCGGATCGTGAGCGTCTGCTTCTGCTGGGCGAAGATCTGGCCCGCGCATGGAACAACCCCGAAGTAACGAATGAAACCCGCAAGAAGATCGTCCGCTTGTTGATCACTGAGATCGTGGTCGACATTACCGAAAGCACGATCCATCTGATTATCCACTGGCAGGGCGGCGATCACACTCGCTTAGAAGTAAGGAAGAATCGCGCTGGTCAAACGCGTTGGTCAACTGGCGATGACGTGATAGGCCTCATCGAGGCGATGGCTCGACAAATGCCGGACAAGTCCATCGCCGCGGTGCTTAACCGCTCCGGAAAGCAAACCGGTCGCGGCAACAGCTGGACACGGATGAGGGTATGTTCTGTTCGCAGCCAAAAGGGTATCGCTCCCTATCAAGAAGGGGAACGAAAAGTTCGAGGCGAGGTCACTCTCAATGAAGCGGCAGACATCCTTGCAGTTAGCCCATCGACTGTCAGCCGTATGATAGGAAACGGTCTGCTACCTGCGCAACAGCTCTGCAAGGGAGCCCCGTGGATAATCCAGGAGGCCACGCTGCATACTGAGCAGGTACAAAGAGAAGCAAGTTGCCGACGCACGCGAACTCCGTCGTCTCACGATCCGCGTCAACCGACCCTCAATTTATAAGGAGATAGCGAGATGGGCAGTAAGAGCCACCCTCGTCCGAACCGGCGAAGAGATAGTTCTTGCGGCCCAGGGCCACAGAGCACGTTCCGCTGCCGAGTTGTCGATCTCGATCGACCCATGATCGAGATAGCGCGTGAGAGCACGCCAGCGCGAGACCGCATAGCGG
>JABDHA010000040.1 GCA_013285705.1 Acidobacteriota bacterium | reverse complement strand
GGACTTGGCTGGTTGGTTTGTCGGTGTTGGGGTATCCTTGCCGTGTTCGGGATCGTAGTCGTGTTTTGTCATCCACTGCTTGAAGGATTCGATTGGCTCCGTCCCGAGTGTGCCGTTATGTGAGTAATAAGTGAAGTCCTTCATCTGGACCTTGAGCCTGCAGGTGGAGTAGCTTCCTTGTTTGCCGAACTCCGGCATCAGCACGATCAACTCCAGGTTAGGCTTCTTCCACTTTGCCGGGAAGGTTTCATAGCCTGAGGATGTTTGTAGTTTTTCTGAGCAATCGAATTGAAAGTCGACGCCCTTCGGCTCTGCATTTTCAAAGAGGTTGGCGCGGCCCTCGCCTTTCGCCTCCTCAGTCATGCGGTTCTGGTAGAAAGTGGTTTCGTTTCTCCGGAAGATGTGGATGCGCAGGGGATAGTCGGCGGGGTTTTTGCTCTCAGCATGGGACAGTGGCGTAAAAGCTGCCAGAGGAAGAAGTAGTATCACCGGAAGAAAATTGCGCATGCGCAGGCTCCTGAACGAATAAAAAGACGACGCGTTGGTTAAAAATTTTTCGCCGGATCCATGATTCTTTGACCATGATGACGTCGGATCGATGACCTTGGTTATCGGCCAGAAGGCGATGTTCCTGTAGTTGTGGCCGGTGTTGGTGTCGCGGGTGCTCCTTCGCGGATGAGTAGGGCCATGCGCGGGAACGAGAAGCTGCCTCCGGCGTCGTCGATGACGTTGACCTGGCAGGTGTAAAGACCCGGCTTCATGTCCGTGAGTGGGACGTCGAACTGGAAGGCGATGGCGTCGCGCGTGGGCACGTTGAGTTGCGTCGCCTGGACGAGTGGCGTTTCGTAGACCTTCAATCCGTTGCTTAAAAATTCAATACTGGTGAAGACCCGGACCGGCGTGGCGGCGGTGTCTTTGCTGTTCTTACTCTTCTTTGCGGCTCCGGTGTCGGCGGCTGGCTGTTCTGTAACTGTTGCGGTTGCTTTTGCCGGATTGTAGATCTCGTAGAGGAAATACAAGTGCTGGTTCTGACGGAAGACGTGCGGGAGGTTGGGCACGACTTCCTGGCCGTCATGAATGAGCGGGTTGTCGGTCTTCTTCCCTGCGGGGACGCGCTGGCTGGCGAGGACGACGGAGCTGAGCTTGACGGGCGCTTTGCGCAGGTCGGGCACGTTGATGTCGGTCTCGAAGGAACCCATCCGTCCGGTTTCGTTTTCGCGTACAACGAACTTGAGATGGAACTTTCCGGCAGGCAGCGTGAAACTGGTCGAGTATTGGATGTTGCGCTGGCGCACCTGCTGTGACTGATCGATGGCGAGCTTCACGGTATCGCGCGCGTTGCCGATGACGCGGCCGGCTGAGTCTTTAACTTCGCCGATGACATCGAGTGTGGCCTTGTCGCGGTCGCCACCTTTCACGAAGGGAATCTGTGAGCCGGGAACCAGGATGGAGATGGGCACTGAGTAGTGGAAGTCGTCGATACGGAAGTAAAGCGCCTGCAGGTAGACAGACACATCGGTTGCCGGAAGATCGCTGGCGAGTTGATCATCGAGCTGGCGCTCGCGGTCTTCTTTATTGGAGTGCTTGTAATCGGCAGGCGCGTAGTAGCCGGGGCGGTACTCCAATTTCACATCGGACCGATTGATCTTGATGGAGAGACGACGATAAGAGCCATCGCGTCGCGTGTCAGTCGTGCGGAAACCGATGACATAGTAGGCCGACATGTCCTGCTGCATGCGCTGGAAGGCGGGGGCGAAGTCGTTGGTGTCGAAGAGGGCCTTGCCACCGGTGTCCGATGAGAGGTTGGCCATAACTTCCTGCGAGTTGAAGTTGGCGTCGAGGTTGTTCTGGAGCCCAGCGCCGTTGTAGCCGCTGGTTCCGCGCAGGCTTCCGGTGGAGGCATTGCCTAAGGGCGAGATGGCCTGCAGGCCGCGCGCATCGACGCTGTAGATGGACATGTTGGAACGCACGGCGGCATTGATGGCGGAGCGCAGAGATGCCTGGTTCTCAATACCGTCGCGGGAGATGCCGCCGGAGAAGTAGAGCAACGCTTTTTTCTGGTTGATGTAGTCGAGCGACTTGGCGATGGCGGCGATAGCGTAGAGCTCGCGGTCGGTATTGATGTCGTTGTATTCGCTCTCGTCGGCGGTGTAGGCGGTGGTGTCTTCTACCTGATTGGTGGTGCTCGTAGAGCCGGGGGCGAAGCCCTGCGTCTGATCGCCGGAGTAGCTGTTGACGGCTTTGAGCAGGAGGCTTTTGTCCTGCGTGAAGTCCTGGTCGAGCGAGAGCGAGGTGTCGAGTGAAGCGACGGCGACGACGTCGGCGGCCTGCATCTGCTTGTTGAGGTAGTTGCGGGCGGCGTCCTGTGCGCGCTCGATGTCCTCAGGCTGCATGGAGGTGAGATCGAAGAAGAGGACGACGAGGCGGTGGTCGCGGAGCGCGTCGCCGGTCATGACGGGCGATTTGCCGAGGAGGATGGAGTTACCGGTCTTGCCGCTGATAGTAGCTTCGTTGAGGGCGGCAGCTTCGTCGACGCTTTCGAAATCGAAGCTGACGATCTGCTGCGGCTTGCCGTTTTCGGTGATGGTGAAATCTTTTTGCGAGAGGCCTTTTACGATCTGTCCGGTTTTTTTATCGCGGACGACGACGTTGGTGAGGACGAGATCGCTGTTCACTTTGAGGGTGAAGGCCTGGGATTGGTCTTGCTGATCCTGCGCGTGCATGGACGGGACTAGAAATAGTGCTAGTACGAGTATCGCTAACAGACCCAGGTTAGCTTCGCGAACCTGGGGCACCCGGGTGGTCGTTGCTTTGCAACGATTCGCACGAACGTTGTTCGCGCGGGTCCTTCGACTTCGCTGCGCTTCGCTCAGGATGACATCGAATTGAGTGTTCTTTGTGCTCATTTTCTTTGTCTCCTTAGAAGCGGTAGCGGGCGAGGAATGTGAAGCTGCGCATGGCGGCGGCGGAGGTTACTTGTCCGTAGGTGGCTGAACCCAATGTGGAGTCCACGCCTCCGTACTGCACGGTATTGAAGACGTTGTCGGCGGTGGCGCGCATTTCAAAATTGCGCATGTCGCCGAAGCGGATGCTCTTGGAAAGCGATGCATTGAAGGACACAACGCCGGGGGCGGGGATGAAGTAGCGTGGAGCGGTTCCGTAGGTCCCGGCGGGCTGTGTGAAGGCATTCTGGTTAAACCAGTT
The DNA here is from genome assembly GCA_013285705.1 of Acidobacteriota bacterium. Lineage (GTDB taxonomy): Bacteria > Acidobacteriota > Terriglobia > Terriglobales > Acidobacteriaceae > Alloacidobacterium. The sequence goes on along the minus strand of JABDHA010000040.1, from coordinate 34,024 downwards.
GCGGATACTGCCTCCGCCTGCGGTGAGCGATGCGCCGGGGACGTAGTCGGGGCGCAGGGAGCCGGCGCTGCCACGGGCTACGTCTTCGACGCTGGCTTCATAGTGCGGCGTGAGCGGTTCACCGGTGTAGAAGTTGAAGGTTCCGGAGAGCGAAATATTGGCGAGCGTGTGTGAGTACCAGGTGCCGTTGGTCAGCATGTGCGTGTCCGGACCGAAGGGCAGCTCGTAGACAAAATCGCCTTTGAGATTGTGGCGGATGTCGAAGCTCGAGTTCGACTCCTCGGCGCGGATGTTCTGCCAGTTCTGCGCGACAACGAGGCCGCTGCCTCCGTTGCCGCCGATGGAGCTGGCGTCGTCGATGGAGTGCGAGTACGTGTACGTTGCGCCGACGGCGACGCCGTGCTGCATGCGCTTACGCAGGCGCACGGCGAGAGCGTTGAAGTTGGAGAAGGCGATGGAGTCTTCCCAGTCGTAAAAGACACCGCTGAGGGATTCGGTTGCGCTGCGTCCGGGCGCGCTGACGGCATCGAGGCGCGTGCCTTTCGACCCGTTATAGCCGACGTTGAGGACGATGCCAAGTGGGAGCGTGCGCTGGATGTCGATGTTCCAGACCTGCACATAGGGCAGACGATAGTTCTTGTTCACGGCGTAGTTGCCGATGTCTTGCGGAGCGGGGAAGCCATTGGCGAGGGTGATGTCAGCTCCCGGCGTTGTTGCCGTTGTGGCTTCGTTGGTCTGCACGTCGGCGAAGGGCGGCTGGAAGGCGAAGTCCTGCACGAACTTTACATATTGGCCGTTGGCGAAATTGATGCCGTAGCCTGCGCGGACGACGGTGTCTTTAATGGCGCGCCATGCGATGCCGATGCGCGGTGAGAAGTCGTTACGCTCGGGCTCGATGAGGGTGCGCGGATATTTGCCGGAGAATGGGCCTACCTGATTCGGCTGGACGGAGACGACGGTAGCGAAGTTGTTGCCCGCGTCGAGATTGGCGAGGCGGTCGTCTTTCTCCGCGTAGGGCGAGAAGTATTCGTAACGCAGTCCGGCAAGGATGGTGAGATTCGGAAGCGCTTGCCAGCTGTCCTGTCCCCAGAGATCCCAGACATTTTCGCGCAGATAGGCTTTTTGATACGGGGCCTGCAGCGCGGTTTGCTGCGGGAAGCCGAGGAGCAGATCGGCGAGCGATGACCCGGTGGTGGCGAGCGCTCCGCTGGTGTTTTCGTTAGTGCCGGGCTGCTGCGTGTAGAGGCCGGTGAAGTAGAAGGTGCCGGTGGAGTTGGCCTCGCCGATCATGTCGAGATGAACGCGCTTAAAGTCGCCGCCGAAGCGGATGTTGTTTTTCTTGTGAATCCAGGAGCTTGATTCGGAGAGAGAGATGGTCTGGTTGACCTGCGAGTTGGGCTGCTGCTCATTGAGTCCGGTGAATTGGTTGAGGGTGACGCTGGGCAGACCGTAGTTGAGCGGACTGACGGTTTGTCCGCCAAAGATGTTGATGCCGAGCTGGCTGGCTACGTCGGTCGTGTTGGTGAAGTAGTTTTGCAGCTCGAGGTTACTGAGGTTCCAGCCGGCGGTGACGTTGTTGGTGAGCTTGCCCTTGCTGAGCGAGTAGCCGGCTTGGAGCGAATATTGATGCATCTGCTGTTTGCCGCCGAGGTCCGGAAAGATGTTCAGCTCGTCAGCGGCGTTGTGGCTGTAGTTGAAGTTGGCGTTGACGGTCTGCCGCCAGGTGTTGCCGCCCTGTCCCATGTATTGGCGGACCATGCCCGCGATGGGTCCGCCTGCGGAGCTTGTCCCGAAGCTGCGTACGTAGCGTACGCCGACGTTGGTGGTGTTGGTCTGGTTGGTCGAGATGCGCTGATAGTTCTGGAATGCGCCGGGCAGGTTTTGTTGCGGGACGTAGTTAAGTAGTTGGGTTGCCTGCGGCGAAATGCAGGACGCGGGGATGCGGTTGCCGACGAAGGGCTGTCCCGGTACGTTGCCATTGGCGGTGCAGGTTGCTCCACCGGGACCGCTGGCCGGATTGTAGATGGTGATTGGAGTGCCGTTCTGGCTGGTGAGCGCCGAGAGATCGCCGGTGCGCTCTGTCACTGTGGGCACGGTGCCGTATTGGTTGAAGGGCGATGAGGAGCGATTGCCTGCGAGCGTGAAGAAGAGGAAATCTTTTGTGTCGTGCTCGAGGATTTTTGGAATGTAGGGCGCGCCTAGGAGCGTGAGCCCAAAATGATTCGAGTCATAGCTGGGCTGGTTGAGCGGTGCTCCGCGCACGGAGAACGGCTCGGCGTTGAGGGCGGAGTTGCCGCCATTCCAGAAAAAGGCTCCGTGGGGCTTGGCAGGATTGAAGTTGCGGAAGTTACCACGTCCGCCGAAGCCACGTCCACCTCCACCACCGGGGCCACCGCCAAAACCTCCCGGACCACCCCCGCCATTTCCACCGCGCCCATTCGTGCTGCCGCCGGGCGTCTGCGAGAGCGACTGGTTGAACTGGTTGTCGTCCATATTTTGCCGCATCTGATTCATATCGATTCCGGCGAAGGGATTGGTAGTGCCGCTTTGCCCGCTGACGGCGACCGAATCATTGGAGAAGTCGGAGTTATTGGCGAGCGAAGGCAGTTGCGCGTCGGAGCTGCCGTTGCCGCCTCCAGCCTGAATCAGACCGGCGGCAGCACCGAGCAGGCTGAGATTCTGCGATCCGCTGCCGGCATATTGCCGCAGATTTTGCGGAATTTGTGCGGTCTGATCGGAGCCTTCCTGCGCGGTGGCGCGAGAGGCAAGCGTGAGCACGAAATCGGCTTGCTGATCGTGCGTAGTCGCGTTGAGTAGCGCCTCTTTGGTCGTGGCTGCGAAGGCGGCAAAGTCGGTACGCACGACGTAGCGTCCGTTTTGCGGAATGGCAAGCACGTAGGCGCCGGTAGCGTCGGACGTGGTGCTGTATTTCTTACCCGTGAGAGTGTTGGTCGCCGTGATGCTGACGCCGGGCAGCGGGGTGGTTCCGGATTTCACCGTGCCATGAATCGTTCCGCCTGCTTGCGCGGTCTGTGCAGGAGTCGCTGTTGGCGAGGCAGTCTGCGTCTGTGTCTGCGGTTGGGTCTGCGTCTGGGTTTGCGCGACGCAGGCTGCGGAGACGACGAGCAGGAAGCTGAATGTCAGCAGTCGGGGCAATGGCGCAATCCTCTCCGTTATTGTTTCTGCGGTGGTGCCGCGTTTTCGTGGTCAGGGCCGCCTTGACCACCGCCTCCGGGGCCGCGTCGATTCGGATCGACGACTGAAAGGACCGTGGCAACAAAATTTCCATTCTGGAGCGCGCCGCGCGCAGAGACGGTGTCACCCACTTTGATGTCGGCCAGCGTGATGCTGTCACGATGTTTGCGGAAGGAGGTGTTCTCGTCGACGGTGATGGTCTGCGATTTCTTGTCAGGGCGGTCGATGGTGAGCGTGAGTTCGTTGATGACGGTGATCTTTCCTGCCGTCCAGGTTTTGCCGAAGTCGGCCTGCGCCTGCTTCATGCGTTGCACCTGTTCGGCGTCGAGTACGGCGAAGAAGACTGCGCCAACGGTGTGGGCTTTTTCGTCGACATCGCCACCGGTCATGATGACGTCGCCGACATGTACGTCCGCGGCTTTGATCGGCTGACGATCTTTCACCAGATGCGTGTTTGGTCCCGTAGCGACTTTATAGGTGGTGCCGTCTTCGGTCTTGATGGTGAACTCGCTGCCTGAGATGGCAGTAATTGTGCCGTGTACTGCGGAGCCCATGCCCAGAAAGCCGCCGCCGCGTGGCGGACCCTGCTGGTCAGACTGTTGGGCAAAGCAGGATGCGAGCGCCAGCAGGCACAAAATGAGAAGCAATGTGAATCGAGGCCGAACTACGTTCATATACCACCTGAAGCGTTGTACTTTATTGCCGCATCGCGAGCTGAAGGCAATTTCCGGACCATCGCTTTGATTGGCTGCCAGATAGACGCAAAATTATGATCCCGAGTCTCAGGCCGCATGTCATGAGATACGCAGAGCGACGGCTTCCGGTTCAAGGATGCGCCGGAGTAGGTTACACTGCCGGAAATGCCGCATCTTCAAGATTCTGCTCATACTGAAACGCATTTTGAGTCGAGCGACCTGGTACGCGATGTCGTGATTGGCATGGCCGATGGGTTGACGGTTCCGTTCGCGCTGGCCGCAGGACTGTCGGGGATTGTCGCTTCGACGCACCTGGTGGTGGTGGCCGGGTTGGCGGAAATTGCGGCCGGTTCGATCGCCATGGGGCTTGGAGGCTATCTGGCGTCGCGCGGCGATTCAGAACACTATGCCAGCGAGCGGAAGCGCGAAGAGATGGAAGTGGTGGAGCGGACCCGCGACGAAGAAGAGGAAATTTACGAGATCTTTGAGGAATATGGTGTCACGCGGACCGAGAGCGATTCGGTGCTGCAGGCCCTCAAACGCAATCCAAAGGCCTGGGTCGATTTTATGATGCGCTTTGAGCTGGGGCTGGAAGAGCCGGAGGCGAACCGCGCGCGACAGAGCGCTATCACCATTGCGGCCTCCTATGTGGTGGGCGGCATGGTGCCGCTGCTGCCGTATATACTGCTGAACGAAAGCTCCAGAGCGCTTCCCGCATCCGTGGTCATTACCCTCTTGGCGCTGGTGGTCTTTGGCGCGGTGAAAGGGCGATTGACCGGAGCCGGCGCGTGGCGCAGCGGATTGCAGACAGTCTTGATTGGCGGCCTGGCTGCGGGAGCAGCCTATGCGCTGGCCCGTTTATTCAATGCACACTAAAGAAAATCGCAGGCGCACCGAGCTATAACTTTGTTCCCAAGCCGGACGAATGTTACTCTTTTCGAGCAACGCGCAACCGAGAATGCCCTCTAATGTAGAGGAGGTTTGAGCATCCCGATGACCGCACTTGCAACTCCAGCCGCCACTTTTTCCCTGGCGCAACAGTTCTGTAGCCTGCGGCAGCAGAGTGAACTGCTTTGCGCGCCGCTCACACCTGAGGACATGATGGTGCAGTCGTGCGCGGAAGCGAGCCCGGCAAAGTGGCACCTGGCGCATACGACATGGTTCTTCGAGACATTCATTCTGCGGGAGCTGGATCCGGCTTACCGGGCCGTCCATCCCGATTTTCTCTGGCTCTTTAACAGCTACTACAACTCGGTTTCAGAGCAACCGGAGAAGAAGCTGCGTGCTTCGTTTTCCCGGCCCGCGCTGAAGGACATTCTTGCCTATCGGCAGTATGTGGATGCGGCCATGCACAAGTGGCTGAAAGCGAGTCCGCCCGAAGAAGTGGAGCGGCGGGCGATCCTGGGGATGCATCACGAGCAGCAACATCAGGAGTTGCTGCTCACCGATATCAAGCATGCTCTCTGGACGAATCCGTTGCGCCCTGCATATCTGGAGCTGCCGTTTGAAAGCCTGCGCGAGGAAGCGGCGGCGATGCAGTGGCATGAGTATCCGGGTGGCGTGGCAGAGATTGGCCATGCGGGCGACGGCTTCTGCTTCGACAATGAACTGCCGAGGCACCGCGTGTATCTGGAGCAATTCGCTTTGGCATCGCGGCTCGTGACCTGCGCGGAGTATCTGGCGTTCGTCGAAGATGGCGGGTATCGGCGTCCGGAGCTATGGCTCTCAGAGGGGTGGCAGACGGTGCAGGCCGACGACTGGAAAGCGCCGCTCTATTGGCATCAGGACAAAGCATCCGGCGAGTGGAGTGTCTTTACCATGCGCGGCGAGGTTCCTTTGAAGGATCTGGCTGCCACTCCGGTTTGCCATGTCAGCTATTTTGAGTCTGCTGCTTATGCGCTGTGGGCAGAAAAGCGTCTTCCAACTGAAGCCGAATGGGAGCTTGCCGCATCTCATGCCACAGTGCGCAGCAGGAATCTGCTTGAGGACGGCGTGTTGCATACAGCAGCTGCGAAGGATCCGGACGGTCCGCAGCAGATGTTTGGCGATGTGTGGGAGTGGACGGGAAGCGCGTATCTGGGGTATCCGGGGTTTCATGCATTGCCCGGGGCTCTGGGTGAATATAACGGTAAATTCATGTCGAATCAGATGGTGTTGCGCGGCGGTTCATGCGTAACGCCGCGAACTCATATCCGAGCGAGCTACCGGAATTTCTTTTCTCCGGCGACACGCTGGCAGTTCTCAGGCATTCGCCTGGCGAAGTAATTCAGGGAGCGGGACCAATGCATGTAGCTTCTACGTGTGCAAATTTGCCGGAGGCGGCGCAAACTCCGCTCGGATCTGAAGTCTATCAGGGATTAACAGCGCGGCCAAAAACGCTGAGCCCGTGGCTTTTTTATGATGAGCAAGGCTCACAGCTCTTTGAGCAGATTACGGAGCTGCCGGAATACTATCCAACGCGCACGGAACGCGAGATTCTTCGTGTGCATGCAGATCAGATCGTAGCAACGGCTGCCGGATGCGAGCGTCTCACTATGATCGAGCTGGGCGCGGGTACGGCGACGAAAACAGGCCTGTTGCTGAAAGCGGCCGTCCGCCGTCAGAACGAAGTGACGTATCACGCGATTGATGTTTCAGGCTCTGCGCTCGACGAAGCAAAGCAGCGCATTGAAGCAGAGCTTGAAGGTGTTGCGGTGGTTCCGCGCGTCTGCAATTACACGGATGGCCTGGGACAGATCGACGCGAGCGGCGAGCGGCGGATGGTCCTGTATATCGGATCGAGCATTGGCAACTTTGAGCCGGCAGACGCGCTACAGATTCTTCGCGACATGCGCAAAGATCTGACTCCGGGAGATAAGCTGCTACTGGGCGTCGACATGGTGAAAGATACGGAACTTTTGTTGAAGGCGTACGACGATGCGGCAGGAGTTACCGCGGCCTTCAATAAGAATGTTCTGGTGCGGATCAACCGCGAGCTCGGAGCCAACTTCAATCTGAACCTGTTTCGCCATCGTGCCCGTTGGAATGACGAGAAGGCGCGCATTGAAATGCATCTGGAGAGCTTAGTTGCGCAGCAAGTCTCCATTCCGGCGCTTGAACTTGAGATCAAGCTGCAACGCGGCGAAACCATTCATACCGAGAACAGTTACAAATTCAGCGATGCGGGCGTCATAGAGATGCTGGAGCGCGCGGACTTTCATCTCAGCGACCACTGGACGGATGAGCGCGAGTGGTTCGGGGTATATCTGGCGACAGCCTGGTAGTGCTTTCGCCTAGTTCTTATCTTGAAGGAATGAACCGGGCTGATCTTCCCTTGCTACTGCGCTGAAGCGGGTGCGAGGGAAGGCGTCCGGATAATTCTTCTGCACGAAGTCGATCATTTTTTCTCTCACATAGCAGCGGAGATCGAAGAGGTCGCCCGAGCTGCGCGCGCTTGCGAGGCAGCGCAATTCCATCGTGTGCTCAGAAAGATTGGTGACCTGCAGGGAATTCACCCGGCGGTCCCAGAGCGGTGTACTCTCCAGCACCCGGGTAAACTCCTGCCGGAGCGCATCGACTGGCACGGAGTAGTCGACATAGAGAAACGCCGTTCCGAGAAGGTCGGAGGTGCGGCGCGTCCAGTTCTGGAACGGCTGCTCGATGAAGTAAGTAAGCGGCACGATGAGCCGTCGCTGATCCCATATGGCGACCACGACATACGACGTGGTGATCTCTTCGATCCTGCCCCATTCGCCCTGAACGACGACCACATCGTCGATGCGAATGGGTTCGGTCATCGCAATCTGCAGGCCTGCGAGAAGGTTGGACGCGGTCGATTTTGCAGCAGTGGCGAGCACAAGGCTGGCGAGCCCGGCTGAGGCGAGAAGACCGGCGCCATAGTGCCAGATTTTGGAATCATGAAAGAGTGAAAGGATGAGTCCGGCATCGGCGACGACGAGCAAAGTGATGGCGAGACGTCGAAGCACCTGCATCTGCGTGCGGACGCGCCGCGCGCGCAGATTATCGCCACTGGTCATGTCATTCTTGAGAAGCAGAATGTCTTCGACCATGTAGACGCCGGCGATCAAAAGCCAGCCGAGAGCCATGCACCATAAAACTGCGACAAACTTAAGCGCAATGGTCGTGTAGTAGGAAGGAATCGGCAGCAGTGGAATGACGGCTTCCACAACTGCGAGAATGACCACCCATCGCGCAGGATGCCGTAAGCGCGCCAGGATGGCTACGATGTGAGAATTATTCTGTGGACTTTTGCGGCGGATGCGCGCGAGGAAGCGAAAGAGGATGTCGTGTGCAAAGAGTGCAACAAGAAGAGCGGCACAAAGAGCGACGATGCTGATACTCCAGCCTTGCCGGTGGCTGGAAAGCACACTGTAGATGGAAAGGGTCACCATATTCTGGGGGATTTTCTTTCAGACGCCTGCAGCGTTGCTATGTCTTTGCCGATTCGAGGTTTCGCACGAAATCACCGCTCTTGCCGCCTGATTTTCGTTCGAGTCTGACTTCGCGGATCACGATACTTTTATCGAGGGCCTTACACATATCATAGATGGTCAACGCGGCGACGGATGCGGCAGTGAGGGCCTCCATTTCAACGCCAGTTGGGCCTGTCGTCGCGGCGATGCTGCGGATGGCAATTCCATTGTCGGTGATTTCTGTTGTGACATCCACCATGCTGAGCGGTAAAGGGTGGCACATGGGGATAAGCTCGGAGGTTCGCTTGGCTGCCTGGATTCCTGCAATGCGCGCCACCTCAAGCGGATTGCCTTTTGGATTGTGAGGTAACGCTGCGAGCACCGCCGCCGACAGCTCGACGAAGGCTGAGGCCTCCGCTTCACGGCGCGTTGCAGCCTTGGCGCTCACGTCGACCATCTTTGGTTCGCCAGATTCAGTGAAGTGCGAGAGCTTGCTCATACCAATAGCCTAAACCAGCAGCACGGAAACAGAATCGCCCGCGGACAGGTCGCCTGCATCGGCTGGCGTGACCACGAAGCCGTTTGCGCTGGCCGTGCTGGCGAGGTCGCCCGAGCCTTGCCACGGAATGATCGTGGCTTGCGGTGTATGGATGTTGAAGTCGATGCGGCCGGGCAGGAAGCGCGTGAGTCCCGGTTTGACGGGCAGGTCATGAGCAAGTTGCGCGAGAGCGAAACGCGGGCCACCGTTTTCTTCCCCGCTGAGGGCAGCAATAAGCGGTTGGGTGAAGAGCAGGAAGGTGACCATGGTGGAGACGGGGTTGCCGGGCAAGCCAAAGAAGAATTGCTGCGGCAGCCGGCCGAAGACGACAGGACGGCCCGGTTGAATTTTTGCTCCGGTGAAGAAAAATTCCGCGCCGAGCGCAAGCAGCGCCTGCTCGACGAAGTCATACTTTCCCATGGACACGCCGCCGGATAAGAGCAGCAGGTCGCAATCCGCAGCCCGGCGAATCGAGGACTCTATTTCTGCCGGATCGTCGGGCGCGACCGGAAGGATAACCGGCAGCGCGCCCGCGAGCGTGATCTGCGCTGCCAATGAGTAACTATTCGAGTTACGAATTTGATGTGTGAGCGGAGTCTGGTCAACGGGCACCAGCTCGTCTCCGGTTGCAAGGATGGCGACCCGCGGACGCGCATACACAGATACGGTCGAGTATCCACAGGCAGCAGCAGCGGCTACATGCGATGCTGCGATGCGTGTTCCTGCGGAAACAATGGCTGCTCCGGATTTCGCCTCGGCTCCCGCGGGTACGATATTTTCTCCCGCTTTGATCGTGTATGCGGGATCGAAGTGCAAAAAGTTTTCGTGCAGCTTGACGTGCTCTACCATCACGACGCAATCGGCGCCTGAAGGGACGGGCGCTCCTGTCATGATCTCGATGGCCTGGCCTGCTTCGAGAGGCGAGCCCTTCCATGTCTCTCCGGCGCGGAGTTGTCCAATGACCTTCAGTGGCGTTGTTGCACCGATATCTTTGGCACGGCAGGCAAAGCCGTCTCGTGTTGAGCGGGGAAAAGGCGGCTGATCGCGGTCAGCAAGAACAGGCTGGGCGAGGACGCGGTTTAAGGATGCAAGCAGTGGCACTTGCTCCGCCGTGGGCATATGGCCCAGCAGCGCTTTTGCATGCTGCCGGATGACATTCGCGGCTTCTGCGTAGGTAAGAACGAGATCGCTCACGTGAAGATTGTAGAGCGTGGAAGCTTGCTGCGGAGTCCCTGCCTTGCAGTCGGCTTGGGGAGGTAGAGATTTTGGCGTAACAAAAAAAGCGCCGTCCCGGAGAACGGCGCTTTTGTGTTGTTGCGAGTGGGGTCCGCTATTTTTTGGGAGCCTTGTAGCTGCTCTTGATGGTTTCGCCCATCTCCGTCAGTACGCCTTTCACTTCAGCGGCGAACTGGCCATCTGGCGCCAACTCCAGATATTTCTGGTACGCTTCGGCCGTACCCGGAGGCGCCTGGATCTTGCCGGTCTTCGGGTCGACAGTTGCCTTGTTGATGAGCGCCTGTCCCTTCAGATAATAGGGAATCGGCTTGGTTGGATCGGCTGCGATCGCTTTGTCAGCGGCTGCGACCGTTCCATCGGGCTGACCGGCGCGGCTCATAATGATGGCTTCATTGCCGTAATACATACCTGCCTGAGCAGGATTGATCTTGGCGGCTGAATCATAGGCGGCTTGCGCATCGGGAACCTTGCCTTCATTCGCCAGGACTTCGCCGAGGGAATTGTTGGCGGCGGCTTCGATCTCCGGATTCGGTTTCTTGCTTTGGCTGTCGAGCTCGATCGCCTTCTTGAGCGAGGTTTCCGCATCGCTGTTCTTCTTCTGGCCAGCCTGCGCTACGCCCAGTTCAAGCCACAGGACTGGAGCGTCCGGCTTGGCCTGCGTGTCCTTCAGCATCAGGCTTTCGGCCTCGGGGAAATTCTTGCTCTTGTTGTCATCGCGGGCCTTCTGCAGATCGGCGTTCAAGTTCTTGATCACCGAGTTTTCCTTCAGTGCCTCGGAGTTCTTCGTCTTCAGGTCTTCAAGCTGCTTGCGCTGCTCTGGGGTGAGCTTTGAGAGGTAGTCAGCGCGGGTCATGTCGAAGTCCTGCGCCGTGTCGCCTCCGGCAGTGACCTTTACTTCAGGAAACTGGTCGAGGACCTTGTCGGCCGGTGTATCTGGACGGCGCAGCGAAAGGGTATAGGATCCGGGAGCGACGCCGTCACCCTTGTAGTCGCCGCTGGGGTCAGACTTGAAGGTATACTTCGCGGTTTTACCGCCATCCGTGGACAGGGTGACGATGCCATCCTGCACGGGTACGCCTGCTGGGTCCTGAATGTGCCCGTGAAGCTTGCCGGTCGGTTCCTGCGCGAACGTGGGGGCGAACAGTGCTGGCAGGAATGCAACCAGTGCGAGCGCCAGCCAGAGCTTTGTCTTTCTCATATTTCTCTCCTTAAGGAGCGCGCAGCGGGTTTGTTGGGGCTGAGCGTCCTTGTGTCTCAAAAATGTCTGACCGCGCCGGAAACAAATCCGGACATGCCAGCTTCCAGGTTACTTTCTCTCAAACACGGCTTCCAGCATATGGGATGCGATCCGCCGTTCCGGCCTCTTCAAAAGCGCGGAGACGGAGCACGCAACTTTCGCATACGCCGCAGGCGACATCCTCACCTGAGTAGCATGACCACGTTAAATGCAAGGGCGCGCTCAGTTCAAGGCCAAGCGCAACGATCTCCTTCTTTCGCATATGGATGAGGGGAGTGGCAACTTCGATGTCTCCGTCTTTTGTTCCCGTGTTGATAAGTTGCTGAAAGGCCTCATAATAGGCCGGACGGCAGTCCGGGTAGCCGGAGCTGTCCTGCTCGACGGCGCCGATAAAGATTTTTTTTGCGCCCAGAACCTCGGCCCAGCTTACCGCTGCCGAAAGAAAGTGCGCATTGCGGAAAGGGACGTAGGTTACGGGGATTTCCGTGCCGATCTGGCCGTTTTCCGACACTTCGGGGACGGCGATGCTCGAATCGGTCAGCGCCGAGCCGCCTATCTGGCGAAAAAGGTCAATCTTGACATGCAGGAAGTCATTGAATCCCAGTGTGTTAGCGACGGCGCGGGCGGAGGCTAGCTCTTTGGCTTCGGTTCGCTGGCCATAGCTGAAGTGGATGGCGTAGGCATCGTAATCGCGCGCGGCCAAGGCGGCGCAGACGCAGGAGTCCATGCCTCCGGAGAGGCTGATGACGGCTTTGGTGGGAGGTGTGGACATCTTCACTACTTATGGTAACGCGGAGAGGGGTTTGCGGGACTAGAGCGAGTCGAGGATGTTCTGGCGATCAATGCCTTTGTGTCGGGCTACGTCGCGGAGAATAGCGTTCAGTTTCCGATGCGCAACGCATCATGCGCCGGCACAGTTATACGATGAGTTGAGGGAGTATCTGTCTGCAGGATGATATGGCTGCCCACTTGATGTACCTGGACATAGGCCCATTTGCGACAAAGACAGGCAGCGAGAGTTTTACCACTTAAATCGCGAGGCAGCTTCATCCGACGGCTAACATCTCATCCCGTACCAAGTGCAGGCGTATGCTGGCGGGTTTTGGACTATCGAAATAGAAAGCCTCCACCGCCTCCCTGACATTGGAACGTAAGTCTTCCCAGGTATCGCCCTGCGTGAAGATACTTTCGCCGAGAGCCTCGGCTGTATAACCGCCATCGGGTTCCTGCGTTATTTCGAAGATAAGTTCCTTCATGCTGTCACCCTAGCGAAGACAGGGTAATGATACAAGGCTCATAGCCAGGGCCAATCACGACAAGTTGAGAGCTCCCGATGGATTTATTCGTCATCCGATGGACGCGGAGTTGAACCGACCGGAAGACGCGGCACGCTGGGGTCAAGATTCTGTTGCATGACTTTCAGTAGAGAATGGGGATTACTGGGGTCGTCCTGGCTGATTTCCCAGATCATGGCGCCGCCATACTGCGCGCTGAGCTGCGTCAATTTCGCCACGGTGGCTTCGCCCTGGTAGTTCATGACGGCGCCGTTGCGATATGTGCCCCCGCCAACGGTATCGACAGCCCACGCATTTGGATAGGCAGCAAGGACGGCGTTGTAATTATGGAAGCCGATGCCCAGGGTGAGCTTCTCTTTCGGGACGTGCATGCGGTTGGCCCACCATGCCATGTCGGCCACACTGCGCTCGTAGCTGCCGTAGATCATGACGTTGACGATGTCGAACTGGTTGAGGACTTCAGCCTGGACTCCGGCCTGAATGTATTGTGCGACGGCGGCGGTGACGAGCTTGCCTTCGGGACGCAGCTTGGCCACTAGAGCGTTGACGAACTGGGTGTAGGGTACGCCCATCTGCGTCGGCTGCTCGATGTCCACGTCGACACCGTCGAGGTTGTGCTTCTTGACATAGGCGTCGACGGCATCAGTGATCTGCGCGGAAAGGCCGGCGTTGTAGAACTGCATGTAGTTGCGGTCGCCTCCATCGCCGCCAAGCGAGGCAAGGACTTTCGTTCCGTGCGCGTGGGCGGCGGTGACGATGGCTGCAAGCGCTTCGTCGGTGAATGTCGGATTGGCGTGGAGCGTCCTATCGCTTTGCTCCGTGCAGGGTCCGCTGCAAAGTGGCGGGTTGATGAACGCGAGATTGAGGTGCGTCATCTTGGTGAAGTCGAGCGTCTTTGCATACGAAACCCAGTCCATGGGCTTGTAGACGCCGAGATAGCCGACCAGGTATGGATGCTGGTTCGGCGGGCCGTTGGGAATCTCGCAGATGCAGAGCGAGTTGCGATTTTGCTGGGCTGGGGACAGAGCGGTGGTGAGCGTCACAAGTGCAAGGGCGGTGAGATGACGAAGCTTCATCCTGGGCTTCCTTTTTGGAGCTTGAGATAGGTTTTGACTTCGCTAACAAAAATAACAAAGAAGGAAGATTCAAGAGACTACCTGCATCGCTAAGGGGCAGATCCTTCGCCTGCGCTCAGGATGACAGCGTTGTGGGGAGGGGTGGCTGCGTGCCATTGATCGAATGCGGCTAATGAGCGTTCGCATTGCAGGCGGTGGCGCTCTTTTTTGTCGCGGATTTTCTTGCGCAGTTCTTCTTCGAGTGGGACTAAAAGATCGAAGGTGATGTTGGCGGGTTGGAAGTGCTTGGCGTCGGTTTGCGTGATGTAGTTTACGAGCGAGCCTAAGGCGGTTTCGCGCGGGGCGGGTGTAGTGCTTGCGCCTTGAGCAGCGGCTGCGGCGTAGAGCCCGGCTAACAGGCCGGTGGCTATCGATTCGGTATAGCCTTCGACGCCGGAGATTTGTCCGGCGAAGTAGATGCCAGGGTGGTCGCGCAGGTTCAGAGTATCCGTCAGCACGCGCGGGGCGTTGATGTAGGTGTTGCGGTGAATCTGGCCGTAGCGCAGAAACTTCGCGTTTTCGAGGCCGGGGATGAGGCGCATGACGCGAGCCTGCTCCCCGAATTTGAGGTGGTTCTGGAAGCCGACGAGATTGTAGGAGTCGGCGCGCAGGTTTTCGCAGCGCAGCTGGACGACGGCGTACGGTATTTTTCCGGTGCGCGGGTCGCGCAGGCCCACAGGCTTCATGCAGCCGAAGCGCAGCGTGTCATAGCCGCGACGAGCCAGCTCTTCAATGGGTAGGCAGCCTTCGAAGTAGCAGAGCTTTTCCCATTCTTTTTCCTGTACGGTTTCGGCGGTGGTGAGCGCGTTGTAGAAGGCGTCGTACTCTTCTTTGGTGAAGGGGCAGTTGATGTAGTCGGCGGTGCCTTTGTCCCAGCGCGCGGCAAAGTAGACGCGGTCCATGTTAATGGAGTCGGCTTCGACGATCGGGCTGATGGAGTCGTAAAAGGCAAGGTGATCGCTGCCGGTGAGGCGTGCGATTTCGCTCGACAGCGCCGACGACGTGAGCGGACCGCTGGCAATGATGGTGATGCCGTCTGCGGGATCGAGCTGCGTGACTTCTTCACGGTGGACGGCGATGCGCGGCTCGCGCTCAATGGCCTGGTTGATCAGTCGCGAGAACTCGACGCGGTCGACGGCGAGGGCGTGTCCCGCAGGTACGGCGCTGGCATCGGCACATTGCAGTAGCGGCGATCCTGCACGGCGCATCTCCTGTTTCAGCAGCCACGGCGCGGTGTTTTCACTCTCGGATTTGAGCGAGTTGGAGCAGACCAGTTCGCCGAAGTCGGCGGTCTGGTGCGCTGGCGTGGAGCGCACGGGGCGCATCTCGTAGAGATCGACATCGACACCTGCTCTCGCGGCGACGAGCGCGGCTTCAGGGCCTGCGAGTCCGCCGCCTATGACGCGGATACGGATCACGCCGTCACCTCGCTCGACGCCGCGAGCGCTTTGATGGCGTCTCCGGTCATGCGCATGCGGCGCCAGTCACCGAGCATGGTTGCGCCGATGGATTGGTAGAAATCGATGGCTGGCTGGTTCCAGTCGAGCACGTCCCATTGCAGGCGCGCGCAGCCGCGTTTTACCGCTGCCGCGGCAACGGCTTGCAGCAGCGCTTTTCCGATGCCGTGTCCGCGAAACTCGGGTTGCACGAAGAGGTCTTCAAGATGCAGGCTGGGGCCTTGCCAGGTGGAGTAGATGGGGAAATAGAGCGCGAAGCCGGCAGGCGTGCCGTCTTTTTCCGCGATGAGGCATTCGTAATACGGATTGGGGCCGAAGCCGTCGCGCAGTAATTGCTCTTCGGTGATGTGGACCGATTCGGGTTCGCGCTCGTACTTGGCGAGGGCGTGAACGAGGGAGTACATGAGCGAGATATCGGCGGGCGTGGCCGTGCGAATGTGAATCATAGGTGCTGTTTTGATTATATTGCCCGCAACTTCAGGCAGAGCGGTATCAGCTCTGATCGAAAAGGCCCGTGGGCAGGCCGTCAATGCTGCGGGTATTTTTCGTGCGGCGGTATGCATCGAGGCCGTCCTCGCCTTTCGATTCTGCCCAGCGTGTAAGCGTCGTGCGCTCGCCAACGTAGTCAAAGAATGGCACGCCGTATCCGCATGAGGTCTGGACGAGGTCAATATTGAGCATGACCATCTGGCGCGCACCCGACGGCTCTGTGTTCGAGAAGGCCGAAACCAACAGGGTGAGGTATTCGAGCGTGCCGCGCGGGATGATGCGTCCTTTGCCATAGAGACGGAGAATCGTGGGCGGGCCGTCGAAGGCGCAGAACATGAGTGTGAGGCGTCCGTTGGCACGCAGATGCGCTGCCGTTTCATTGCCGCTGCCGGTTTGGTCCAGGTAGACGATTGTCCGCTCGTCGAGCACGCGTAGGGAAGCGACATCACGAGGCGAGACGTTCACCCGGCCATCCTCAGCGGCGGAAGCATTGAAGAAGATGTGCTGCTTCAGAAGAAATTCGCGATGCGCAGGCTCGATCAATGGGAACTGCTTAGCCAAGGTACAAGTCTCCTTTCTGAGTTGGATCGTACAGAAAACAGGAGCGTGTCAAAGAGAAAGAGCGCGCCATGAAGACGCGCTCTCTGATTCTGCAAAGAAGCGTCCTCTACCAGTCGATCTTCTCCGGAAAGTACTCGGCGATAAGGTCGTCATAGAAGGGCTTCAGCTCTTTCAGGTTGGGCTTCGCCGCGCCCTTCGAGTAAAGGTCGTAGGGATTGAACTTGCGGACCCAGTCGAACATCTCCTCGTCGTGCGCAGTCATGAGGTGCTTATAGGCTCCGTGCTTGTGCGCTGGATAGAAGGAGTGATAGCGCAACATGTAGAGCGCGGGCTCAGGCAGGTAGGGCTTGGCCACCTGGTAAATGTACTCGTCATGTCCCCAGGAGAGATAGACGTTGTCGAGGCCGCAGTTGGGCTTGTAGATGCCGTACTTCGTCTGGTACTCGGGGACTTTGCTGTCCGGATTGGCAGCGAAATACTCGGGGAAGACGATCTGGTCTGAGTAAGCGCAGCCGACCGGGAAGGTGTCACCGACGACGGCCCATTGCGGCTCGCCATAAAGACAGAGCGTTTTGCCAAGGTCGTGGATCAAGCCGGCGAGGATCATCCAGCGCGGATGGCCGTCTTTGCGAATGGCCTCAGAGGTTTGCAGGAGGTGCTCGATCTGCGTAAGGTCGGTATCGGGGTCGCTGTCGTCGACCAGGGTGTTGAGGTAGTCGGCTGCTTCCCAGATGCTCTTCTTGCCGCGAGTGAGGCCGAGGTACTCTTTGCGCTTCTCGAGGACGAAATCGAAAGTCTGGTTGGCGTGGTTCACGCGGTAGAATTCGGCTACGCCGGGGTTGGCCTCGGCGTCGTAATTGCGGAACTCTTCTTCGGCTTTGCCTTCCTTGTAGCGACTGGCGACATAGTCATCCCAGTCGTCGAGGTGCTGGAGCGGATTTTCAGCGGTTACGGTATGCATGCGAAGGAGTCCTCCCGTATGCAAAGTATTATAGGAGCCGGACGGGACGATCGTCATGTGAAATTCCCCTTATTTTGGCTGAATGGTAGCGATGCCATCCTGTCTCGGGAAGATCGCGTTTATCCGCGCTCGTAGAACTGGAGGCAGACGCCGGAGGGGACGATCATATGGAACTCGCGGCGGCCCCAGAATTTCACTTCAAGCGGGCCAACCTTGGCGGCGATGTTGCGGTACTCCTCGTAAAGCGCGTCCAGGCCGGTGACGCCGATGCTGAAACTGGCGTTGTCGGCCCACTCGCGGTTACTGTTCTCGACGAGGTTGAAAGAAACCCCGTCGCGGGAGATGCCGGCCCCGCCATCCGACTGCCAGTCGATCCGGAAGCCCATCTGCTCGGTGTAAAACTTAAGCGCGTCGGCGAGGCTGCCGCCGGTAGGTATCATCGGCGTGACGGCGTGGAAGGTAGGCATGGCATTACTGTAGACCTGATCTGTGCTCTTTTGACAGCCCGGGAACGATACCGTTAGGTTTATCCAAATGCTGAAAGCAATTTTGACGGACGTGCAGTTCTGGATTCCGGCGGGCGTGCTGGTGGTGGGCGTGGCGCTGCTGGCGTGGCTGCATTGATGAGCACGCGTGCGGACGCACCTAAGGCAACACACCGGTCGATGCACGGGCTCGGAGTAGCGTGCGGGCTGGCCGCGGGGGTATGGCTGGGTGGTGCCGAGGCTCCGACGAAGCTGGTGAATGTCGGCATTTCGCCCTTTGCCGTTTCTCTGGCCATGGTGCTGGGCGTCTTTGTGGCGCGGTGGACGCTGCCGACGCTGCTGAAGGGGACGGACTATGTCTTCCGCGATCTGTTTGCCAAGCCGCACCTGATCGTGTGGGCGGTGCTTGCCGGAGCGCTGTGGGCGGTGGCGAATACGCTGACCGTCTTTGCCATTCGCGATGTAGGGCTGGCGATTGCGTTTCCGCTATGGAATACGAATAGTCTTGTGGGCATCTTCTGGGGCTGGCTGCTCTTTCAGGAGATGCGCGGCGCCGGCTTCAAGACCGGTGCGCGGGTGCTGGGCGGCGCGTTTGCGATTGTCGTGGCGGCGATCCTGCTGGCATTTGTAACCGTGCAGCATACAAATACGCTGCATGCGCGCGCTGTGCATGGAGTGCTGGCAGCACTGGGCGCGAGTCTGCTGTGGGGCACGATGTACGTGCCATATCGCAAAGCCTATTTAAGCGGCATGAATCCGCTGTCGTTCGTGACCGTCTTTACCCTGGGCGAGATGGGCACGATGGCGCTGCTGGCGACTGCATTCGGTGGTGGCGTGGCGCAGTTGCACGCTGAACTGTACGCGGCGCGGCATGTTGTCTTCTGGATCTTTTTGGGCGGCTTCTGCTGGGTGATCGGCGATCTCTTCCAGCAGTACGCGACGAAGTATATCGGGATTGGGCGCGGGATTCCGCTCTCGAATACGAACCAGTTATGGGGGCTGGCCTGGGGCGCGCTGGTCTTTGGCGAACTGGCGCATGTGAGCAGTGCGAACCGCGGACTGATCCTGCTGGGATCGCTGCTGATGATCGTGGGCGCGCTATGTATCAGCACGGCGGCAGCTCCGGCACGGGAGCAGCAATCGGGGCGCGATGCGATTTCGCGCGAGTGCGAGAAGTATGGCTTGCGCTTTGAGGATTGCGTGGCGGCGCAGCTCGGCGGCATGCATGGGGACGATGCGAAGAGCAGGCGTCCTTGGTGGGACTATGGAATTGTCGCTGTCGCAGTCGCGATTTTTCTCTGGCTGGGATTGCAGGCTCAGGTTCCTCAGTTGGCGATGAATTTTCTGTGGATGAGTGCGCTGTGCGTGGTGCTGGTGATGGCCGCTGTGGGTTGTGGCTGGCTGCTCTGGAAGAGGACGCGATTTAGCTGAGTCGTTTGCAACGACCTGCCTTTGTAGTTGACTGCATGCGCGGTTTGACAGAATGATGTAGCTTTCTCCATAAAGATCGGCGCGGCTTACGAGGGCCACGATGAAGTCTGTCGGCCAGAAAACATTACTCGCCATCATGCTGGCCGTGATGGTTTTGCATGCAGCGGTGCTTAGCCTGCTGCATCAGCCGGCGATCGCATCGCGCTTCTTTACCGCGGCAATGCCGATGCTTACCGCGGCATGCTTTGTATGTCGCAGCCGGCGCCTGCCGGAGCGAGAGCGTCTAAGCTGGTGGTGGCTCAGCGCTGCCATCGCGTTGTGGGGATCGGCGCAGGCGCTCGAAGCATTCATCAGCCATTCCACATCGGCGAGCAACCTGTCCGCCGATCCAGCGGATTTTCTTTATCTGACTGCAGCCTTTCCTCTGCTGATGGCCATTTCAAATACGGCGGAGACAGAGTCGATACGCGGCATCTTTGCGGTCAACCTCTCGCAGGTGCTTCTCGCGGCCGGGCTCACCTACGTTCGGCTATTTCACATGTCGATGTCAGCGGATGAGGCTGCGACAGTGATGCTGAAGATCTATGCGGCGGAATGTGCGCTGCTGGCGATTGCGGCATGCATGCGGCTGGCGACATGGGCCACTCTGGAAGAGCGAAGGCGCATGCGGCTCATGTGCCTCACATTGTGGATTTACCTGCCGATTGAGCTTTCGCTCGACTACGCAACCAAGCGCTGGAATCTGCAAAAGGGGACACTGCTTGACCTGTTGTGGGGCCTGCCTTTTCTATTCGCAGGATGGCGGGCGCTGCAGATGCCGATGGAAGATGCGGCTCAACCGCGGACCAAGTCTCGCGGGCAGAAGATGGGACTGCTATTGCAAAGCCTCTGTCCCATGCTGATTACGGTCGGCGTCTTTGCTCTCGCGGCATCCATCTGGAGCCAGCATTTTTTTCTAGCATTAGGAGCGATGTTTCTTCTGCTTTTGATTCAAGGTCTGCACTCCGGCATGGTGCAGCTGAATTACCTGGAAGGCAGAATCCTGTTGCTGGACCGGGAACAGGAGCTGAAAGTGGCAAATGCAGAGCTTGAGCAACTCTCCTTGCTCGATCCGCTCACCGGAGTTGCTAATCGACGCCAATTCACCACGGCGCTGGAGGCGGAGTGGAAGCGGGCGCTACGCAGACAGGAGAGCATGGCTTTGCTGATGGTCGATGTGGATTTTTTCAAGAGTGTGAACGATCTGCATGGACACACCTACGGCGACACCTGCCTTGTGACAATCGCCCATGTTCTGCGCGATGATCTGCGGCGCGCGAATGACCTGGTGGCAAGATATGGCGGAGAAGAGTTCGTTCTGCTGCTACCAGAAACGGACATGGCGGGAGCCATGATCGTTGCCGAGCGTCTCCGGCAGGCGGTGGATGCGGCTCAGATGGAGAACAAAGCTTCACCCTTCGATCAGAAGGTTACGGTGAGTATTGGGGTGAGTACCATCCAACCATGGCCTACCATCAATGTGACAGCATTAATCAATAGCGCGGACCAGGCGCTCTATGAAGCCAAGCAAACAGGTCGAAACCGAATTTGCGCACAGGAGTGCCAGTTATCGCTGCCGAAGACGGAAATACCTGCGATGTAAGAGCTCTTACCTGCCAGTCTCCTCATCTTGCAGCAACTTTTTTCAGCCTGTGAAGTCATTTCTGTAACCGCATCCGGAGATCTCTACCAGATGCGGACACGATCCGGCGGCGCGAGATAGAGCTTTTCTCCGGGTTTTACGTCGAACGCCGCGTACCATGCATCGATGTTCCGCACTGTGTCTGCGCGGTATTCTGCCGGCGAGTGTGGATCTCCGACGATCTGCTGGCGCAGAGACGCTTCGCGCGCTTTCGAGCCCCAGTTCTGGCCGAAGGCGATAAAGAACTGCTGATCCCCGGTGAAGCTATCTTGCTTGGGTGCAGCCTTGCCGTCGAGTGAGGCGTGGTAGCCATCATAGGCGGCAGCGATGCCGGCGACGTCGGCGATGTTCTCCCCGAGCGTCTGTTTGCCATTTACATGCAGATCGGGGAACGGCATGTAGGTGTCATACTGCGCAGCAAGCTTTGCTGTAGCGGCGTTGAAGTGTGCGAGGTCCTCGGGCGTCCACCAGTTACGCACGCGGCCTTTGGAGTCGAATGCAGCACCTTCTGAGTCGAAGGTGTGGCTGATCTCGTGTCCAATGACCGAGCCGATCGCTCCATAATTGACGGCGGCGGGCGCTTGGGGATCGAAGAAGGGCGGCTGAAGAATGGCAGCAGGGAAGTTAAGCGCATTCTGCAGCGGTAAGTTGACAGCGTTGACGGTCTGCGGCGTCATGCACCATTCCTGGCGATCCACTGAGGAGCCGAGGCGCCCGATCTCATGGTGATATTCAAAGAAGCTGCTGCGCCAGACATTGCCAA
The DNA here is from genome assembly GCA_013285705.1 of Acidobacteriota bacterium. Classification (GTDB taxonomy): domain Bacteria; phylum Acidobacteriota; class Terriglobia; order Terriglobales; family Acidobacteriaceae; genus Alloacidobacterium. The sequence goes on along the minus strand of JABDHA010000040.1, from coordinate 12,473 downwards.
AGATGTCATCAGATTTTATTTCCAGGGCGGAGTAGTCACGCCAGGTTTCCGGATAGCCGATGCCTACATAGAGAGTGGTAAGCTTGGCCTGCGCTTCCGCTTTGGTTGCCGGAGCCATCCAGGTAAGAGCATCGATGCGCTTGCGAAACGCAGCAATGATGTTTGCAACCATGGCTTGCGCTTCAGCCTTTGCCTGTGGAGGGAAGTAGCGTTGCGCGTAAAGCTTGCCAACTTCGTCACCAAGCAATCCATTGACGACGAAGACGCCGCGCTGCCAGCGGGGCCGCTGCTGCGGCGTACCCGAAAGTGCCTGGCCGAAGAAGGCGAAGCGCTCGTCGGCAAATGCCTTGGGCAAAATACCTGCATAGGATTCGATGAGGTGATAGGCAAGCCAGTCCTTCCATGCATCGAGTGAGATGGAGGCAACGAGCGCCGATTCCCCTGCGAAGGCTGTCGGCTGCCAGACGATGAAGCTCGATTGTTTCGTGAGCCCGGCGCCCTGGAAGTATTCGTTCCAGTCAAGACCGGGAGCTTTGGCGGCGAAGTCGGATTGCTGCCATGTGTTGTTGGCCTTGTGAATGTCTTCGTTTTCGTCGAGCGGGATGTGCTTTTCGGCGATGGAGTGCTCGAGCTCGACGACATGTGCGGCGCGCGCTTCTGCGTCGTCGAAACCAGCGAGCTTGAACATAGCCGCGATATGCGCCTGATACTTGGTGCGGAGATCGCGCATGTGCTGGCTGTCGCTCACATAATATTCGCGGTCAGGAAGCTGGAGACCGCCCTGCAACAGATATGCGGTGTAGTGGTCGGAGTCTTCAAAGCCGGGTGCGACCCAGAGTCCGAACAGGTTGGCGGTATGGAAGTTGGTGTTGTTGAGCGGATCGACATCGCCGCGGAGGGTTTCGCCCAGTGCGCGTGCCAACTGTGTTTTGTCATGGATGGCGGCGATGGCGTCGAGGTGTGGACGGATTGGCGCGAGCCCCTTGGTTTCAATGCCGGCCTCGTCCATGTAGGAGTTGTAAAGATCGGCGATCTTGCGCTGGCCTGAGCCCGCAGACGCACTGGATTTGGCAGCTTCTTCAATCAGGTCTGCGGTGCGCTTGTTGCTGAGATCGGCGAGCGTGGTGAAGACGCCGATGCCGCCGCGGTCAGCGGGGATTTCCGTGTGCTTGATCCAGTCGCCATTGGCGTACAGGTAGAAGTTGTCGCCGGGCTTCACAGCGGTGTCCATGTTGGCGACGGCGATGCCGTGGGTGCTCTGCGCGTTGGCGGGAATAAGTGGCAGAAGGGCGAGGGCGCAGGCGGTTAGCTTCAGGGCTCGGTTCATTCGGGGATGCTCCGTTGGTGCTGTTGACGCAAATATTGAGAGTAGCACGCGGATAGCGTCTCCTGGCGGGCAAGTGACGACCTGTGCGATCCATGTGAGGAGTGTGATCAGTTTGATCGATCTGTAGCTGAAAAGCTGAAAAGTGCGGGCGGATGCCTCAGAATGACTGGCCGGGAGATATGATCGCGAAATGGATGATGCATCGCTTCTGACACGACGTTCTTTTGTGGGTAAAGCAGTTGCTGCGACTGTCGGTGGTGCGGCTGCGGGCGCACTCAGCCAAACGGCCTCTGCGGCAATGGCGTCACCGGCTTCGACCTATATCGATCTGTTTCGCCATCCGGATTCTGTGATGGCCTATGCCGGGTTAGAAAACGCGATGAAGCTGGCGCGAATCGGTACGCGCTGGCAGGCGAGCGGTGTCGAGGTAGAAGCATCGCCCGAAGCCGCGAAGGTTGCGATTCGCGTCTCTGCGCCGGGTGCGGCTTTGACCCAGATTCATGTGCGCTGGAATATGTCAGTTGCGCCGGGCCTGCGCGGCTTGGGTGATCACTGGGAGCGCAGCTACGGCGATCTGGCATGGCGCGGCATGGAGCCGGAGCGGGTGATGCCGTGGTATTTCGCGACGTATGACGGCTCGACTCTGCATGGTTACGGCGTAGAGATCGGTGCGGGCGCGCTGTGTTTCTGGCAGGTTGATCCTGAGGGCGTGTCGTTGTGGCTCGATGTCACGAACGGCGGCTCGGGCGTTGCGCTGGGGCAGCGGCAGTTGCCTGCGGCTACGGTGGTGGCGCGCAAAGGGGAAGCAGGTGAGCCGCCGATGGCTGCGCTGGGAAAATTCTGCCGGGTGATGTGTACGAAGCCGCGTCCTGCACCGGGCGTCATTTACGGCACGAATGACTGGTATTACGCCTACGGAAATAGCAGCCAGGAGCAGATTCTCGAAGACGCAGAGCTGGCGGCGTCGCTGCGGCCGAAGGGCGGGCCACGTCCTTTTACCGTGATCGATGAAGGCTGGGCGAATCAGGCGAAGTTCCCGGATATGACCCACCTGGCCGACGAGATTCGCAAGAAGGAAGTACGGCCGGGAATCTGGGTGCGTCCGCTACGTGCTGCACGAGGAACCAACCCAACATGGTTGATGTCGGATGCTCGCTTTGGCAAGCGCACAGAGCGTGCCAAGGAGCTGGCTTATGATCCTACTGTTCCGGAAGCACTCGATGCGGTGCGCGCGCAACTGCGCCAGTTGGCCGCCTGGGGATATGAGCTAGTGAAGCATGACTTCTCGACCTACGACATGCTCGGTCAGTGGGGCTTTGAGATGGGCGCACAGCCGACCGTGCCGGGGTGGTCGTTCCACGACAGGAGCCGGACAAATGCCGAGATCATCGCTGGCTTCTATCGCGAGATTCGAGAGACGCTCGGTGAGAAGACTCTGATTCTTGGCTGCAATACGATGGGTCAGTTGAGCGCGGGGATCTTCGACGCGCAGAGGACAGGTGACGACACAAGCGGCAAGGTGTGGGAGCGTACGCGGCGCATGGGCGTGAACACGATCGCGTTTCGGCTGCCGCAGCATCGCAATTTCTTTGTGGCGGATGGAGATTGTGTGGCGGTGACGCGCGCTGTTCCGTGGCAGCAAACGCAGGAGTGGCTGCGATTTGTGGCGGCCAGCGGCACCTCGCTGATTGTGTCCGTAGAAAAGCAGGCGATGGGCGCGGAGCAGAGACGGGCGCTCGGAGAAGCATTTTCGATGGCTGCTTCAGAGCCATCTCCGGAGATGCCAGCGGATTGGTTTGAGAGTACGACGCCCGAGCGGTGGAGCGGGAAACAATTTGCATGGTGCGGGGACGATGGGGCTTACCCGTTTACGGTGTAATTCATTACGGTGTAATTCAATTTATGGAGTGGATCAAACACTCTTATTGCGGCCCTAAGCGTGCGAATTCAGCGTATGCTGTAGGTAGGTCAATTTTCTCGCCTTCAGCGCGAGTTTTTTCGCTCCAGACGGGGCAGTTTACAAGTACTCAACCGCACGGTGGAGGGCTATGAGCCTCAACAAAAAACAACATGTCAGCAAGTCTGGAAAAAGCGTGCTCGCTTTTCGCAGGCTGAGCGTTCCCAGCATAGGCAGCAAAATTCCATATGACGCGCCGAGCGCGGAGGATTGCAGCAAGCCACGGATTCCCGGCGGGCCAGCCATTCTCATTGATTTTGCTGTGAACGCATCACGCGTGTTCGTGAAGCCTTAGTCGAGGCGGTACACGAAGTTTGCTTGCCTTCATGACTCGGTAGCGAGATTTCCCCCCAATCCGCGAGGCGCCTGCAGTTGTCGCGCAGCCTGACATCGAGGCAATCCATGATTTCACAGTGCATGAACTCAGAGTGCGGGAAACCTCTCCGGTATCTCAATAATGGGCGAGTGATTCGCACGATCAAGCGCATCGATGAGGCGATTGCGATACAGCACTTCTGGCTGTGCGGAGATTGCTATGTGCTCTACGACTTTTCTATTTCCAATGGCGGCGATGTCGCGTATTTGCGAAGAGAAAAGCCGCTGGCTGTACAGCGGGAATATTATTTAGGGCCGCGATTCACGCCGTAAGTTCATCTTCAAGCCGCACAGACTGCCAGGTACGCGGCGCTTAAAGCAGCAAATTTTCCTCGTCTCAAGCCGGACTTCATTCGCTCCAGACGGGCCAGAACCTTTACCGCCAACCGAATGGAGTTTTTTATGACATTGATCAAACGGTCCGATGTGCGTCGTCATCTTTCTACGAAATCACGCGAGAACCGCGAGGTGCGCCGCCCCTATGGTGTGGACAATCCAGCGCCAGGGACAGCAGTCCCGGTAGCTGTGCCTGCTGTGGCAACGGATGAAGTTCCGGCTGTCGTGCCGGGACATAAGACGTCAAAGAATTAAGCAGGAGATTGTGAAAGCCCCACTTCGCGGTACGAGGCTGGGGGCTTTCGCATATCTAGAAAATGCAGATCTAAAAAATGCAGAGCTAGAGAATATTGACCGCTCTCGCAGCCAGCAATGCCACCGTTGCGAAGGAGATCAGCGCCTGCACCATCATCAGAAGCTTGGCCCACCGCGATAGAACGGGCGAGTCAGTTGGTGAGAACGCCGTGCTGGTGTTGAAGGCCAGAAACAGATAGTCGACGAAGCCGGGGCTCCAGCACTGCTCGCCCATTTCACGCTTGGCCTGCTGGTCGAGCACCATCTGCGGAAACAGGAAGGCTCCATCGGTATGGACGCCGCGCAGTTCGCGGGCGCGCGGGCCACCGGCGTCGAGCCGCCAGTACCACGACGCGAAGACGAGAATATTTGCCAGCCAGAGCGCGGCGGCCGAGCGCAGCAAATCCTGTGGCGCTTCTTTTTTCGAAGGCAGTGCCGCGATGAGCAGGTAAAGCGACCAGACCATGTCGAGAGTCACGATGGAGGTCAGCACGTATCCCAGCATCTTGTTCAGCATGTCCATCTCGCGATAGCGCGCCCACACTGTAGGAATCATCAGCACGGCGACCACGGCGATGAGTAGCCAGGCCGGTCCTGCAGACAGGGATTCGGGCAGAGCCAGGCGCAATCCACCCACTGCGAGCAGAGCGAGCATGGCAGGCCAGCGAGGTTCCAGATGCTTGGGAGTTTCCGTCATGATGTGTTCCCATGATGCACGCCGATTCACCGGGGAGCAATGCTCTTTGAGTGAATAGCGAATTACGACGTGAAGGGCAGAGGCCACGGTTCCGTTATGATGTGATGCATGGCGAAGAAGCGTGAAGTGGACAGCGAGCAAAGACGTGAGACGCCTTTGGAGGGGTTTGCATCCGTTTGCGGTGTCCTGGTCATGGGGCTGTTTGCCCTCACCTTTATTTTCCAGAACTTCGTGATTCCCTCGTCGTCGATGGCGAGCACGTTACAGGTGGGCGATCACGTGATGGTGGAGCGTGAGATGCTCGCGCCTGCGGCCCGCTGGATGCCGCTGCTGCCTTACCGTGATGTGCGTCGTGGCGATGTTGTCGTGTTCTACAAGCCAATTCCGGAAGCCGATGGTGATCACATCCCCCTGGTGAAGCGAGTGGTTGGTATTCCCGGTGACCGGATTCATCTTCGCAATGGGATTGTCTATCTCAACGGTGTTGCGCAGAGCGAGCCGGAGGCAGCAAAGCCGTCCGCTGCCAGCTACGATCCTTATGTGGATGACTTTCCCTCGGTGCCACCCACTGATCATCCGGATGTGACTGCGGCATGGTCGGTGTCGCTGCCGGAATCGATGCAGGGGGACGATCTGGTGGTGCCCCCGGGGCGCTATTTTATGATGGGCGACAACCGCGATCGCAGCATGGACAGCCGCTACTGGGGATTTGTCCCGCGGGAGAATATTCTCGGGCGGCCGCTGCTGGTGTATTGGTCGTTTGAATCGCCAGAGAACGATGAACTGAAGCCTGCGATGTCAGAACAGCTGAGTTCTATCGTGCATGAGATGGTTCATTTCTTCGATAAGACGCGGTGGGGTCGAACGCTGCATCGGGTGGCGTGAGATGTAAGGAAAGAGAGACAGCGGGTGCGTGATGTGAGGCGCGGGAAATGGGTCGCCCGCCACACGCATTCGTGCTAGCATGGCCGCGTGTTTGCCAAGCATACGCATACAGAAGTCAGGCTCATTCGCGCCGCCACTAAGGGTCACCACGCCTGGTATCGAAACAAGTTTATGTGGCTGTTCATCTTCCTGCTGGGCGTGCTGCTCTACTATCCTTATTCGCTCGGAAGCAATTTTCGCTACTACTCCTATCGCGCGCTTTTCTGTGTGGTGATTCTCTTTACGGTCTACGCTCTCAGCATGCGCCGGTCGCTGCTGGTGATGGCCCTGGTGCTGGCCGCTCCAGAGATCGTGCAGCACACGGTCTACGCCGCTGATTTCAGGAGTCCAATCGCTGTCGTGAACTCGTTTCTCGCATTGGCATTCGATGTTTTCATCGTTGTGGTGATTTTTCGCCGGATCTTCGGCAAGCCACAAGCCGATTCGGAATCTATCTTTGGAGCCCTTTGCATCTACCTCTTCGTTGGCTTCAGTTTCTCCAGCATCTTTCAGCTGGACGCCTATCTGCAGCCACGCGCCTTTTATCTCGATCCTACGCTCAACAACCACAGTGCCTTTAACCGGCTCGATGCGGTCTACTACAGCTTCGCCAGTATGACTTCGCTTGGTGCAGCCGGCATCACTCCTGTTACGGGTGAAGCACGTCTGTTGACGATTACCGAAGCGCTGCTGGGCGTGCTGTTTCTCGCGGTTCTGGTTTCGCGGCTTTTGTCGGCTTATGGGGTGGAGGCGGCGTCGGAGAAGGTTGAGGAGTAGTTGCTGTGTCTGGGCCTACGTCGCGAGGAACGTCAGCCTTTCTCTGGCGTCTCTTTGACGGTCTGCGCCGTGGCTTGATTTCCGCCCTGGCTGGCGATTTTCTTTCGCGCAACTTTCTCGGCTTTTGCTTTTTGCGATGCGGCTCTTTGCTTATCTGAGAACTTCTGGTTTGCGCGGCTCTCGTCTGCTCTGCTCATATTCCCAGTCTACGCCGCTTTGGATTGCACCTGAGAGCCATCGCGTGTCCCGGTAATCCCGTTGTGACATCTCTTAGGTGAATGCAAGCTAAGAAATCGTGCTTGGATGAAATCCCGGCACATTTTTCACAGAATTGATCTGGGCTACCGGCGCATCACACCTGATCCGTCCAATCCGGCTCTGCAACTTCTTTCCACCGGTCGCGGATCATTGCAAATTCCGCCTGATCTAAGCGTCCGGCTTCAACGTGTTTAATGTTCTGAAGCAGATGAGCCGGATCGGTTGTCCCTACGATGGCAGTATCCACGCCCGGAATGCTCAACGTGAATCGCAATGCCGTTTCGAAAGCCCGTTCGCCTGACAGGAAATCGAAGCGCAGTTTTTGCAGCCTTTCCCAGTAAGTCTGATGGTGAATGGAATCTGGCCTGGTGTTTTTCATCCAGAGACCGTTAGCAATCGGGCGTTTTGCAATCACCCCCATACCGCGCCCAATCGCAAGTGGTAAGAGGCGATCGAGGGATTTCTGGTCAGCGATGTTTAACGATATCTGCAGGGCCTCAAACTGGCCGCACGCGATTGCATAGGGGGTTGCTTTTCCATCCGTTGAGTAGCCGATGTGGCGGACTTTGCCCGCCTCACGAGCTCGCTGCAGCACTTCGATTGCGTCCCCCTGGCGGAGAATTTCTTCCGAACAGCTGTGAAGCTGCATCAAGTCGATGTAGTCGGTCTTCAACCGGCGTAAGCTTTGCTCGATGTTCCATTGCAGCGCGCGTGGATGCCAGCCTAACGACTCATATTTATATGCCAGGCCAAAGGAGTGCCGTAATCCCCGCCTCAATCGCAGGGAAAGTCCAGCGAAACTGAGGCCAGGTGGCGCAAATAATCCGCACTTGGTGAAAAGCAGAGCCTCGCTGCGTCGGCCCTGTAGTGCCTTTCCAATTTTAGCTTCGCTGTCAGCGTACATGGCAGCGGTGTCAATGACATTGACCCCCATGTCGAGGGCCGCACGCAGTAATGCATCTACCGTCTTATCGGTTGCAGCCGAGAACCCGATCGCGGCCGCTCCAAACCCGACCGCTCCGACCTGCATCCCGGTGACACCAAAAGCATGCTTCCTCATGGCGTGCTCTCTGCTTCCTTCGACGACAGCACCCAATCAGAGCAGGGAGGAGCCGGGGATGTCAGCCAGTAACGATACTTGCGCGAACCTGTGTGGCAATGATCCACCCTCAACAGATTCTTGTCAGTGGTAGATGATCCCATGGGTACACAGGTTGTAAACTTGGGCCGTTTACGATGCAGCGAACGGAGGTTGGGATGCCGAGAACACACGACCAGAGTCTGCTCGAGGTCCTGCTGGATTCCTGGGACCGGAACAACATTATTTTGGTCAACCTGCTTCGCGCCCTGCCCGAGGGCGGGCTGGAGGCCAGGGCGATGGAAGGCAGTCCGTCGGTGGCGGCGATGTTCATGCACATGCATTATGTGCGGCTGGTCTTTCTCTCTGAGGATGCCCCGGAGTTTGCCAGAGAAGTGCCCGAGGGTGAATGGAGAAATGAGCGCGATCCCGCCCACATCGCGGAGATGCTGAACGAGAGCGCCGCAGCGGTCCGCGAGGGAGTCAAGGGGCGGTTCGAAGCGGGTCAGGAGATGAATCTCCATTACGACCACCCGATCCTCTTTCTTCAGCACATGGTCTGGCACGAGGGCTACCACCACGGCCAGATTAAGCTGGCTCTCAAGGCGGCAGGCCACCCGCTCGAAGACGAGGAAGCGGGGCGGGTTACGTGGGACGTGTGGATGGACAAGACGTAGTCTCTTAGAATCTCACTGCGTCCTTCGCCAGCGCAGGACGGATTTTTCGGTGTCAACCCCATAAGACGGAAGGAATCTTCTAAACCCCGCATTCCAGAGAGCAAAATCCGGAAGGCCGGGAGCGAGCATCAAAATCACCTCGCGCAGAATGCTCCCCACCGGCTGAAAAAACTCGCGGATCACCGGCTCGAAACGCTGCTTCCCTTCCGACTGTTCGCGCATCACCAGATGACTGTGCTTGGCCGCCGGCGACACCAGCACCTCAAGAAAATCCTGAATGCACCCGCGCAGTGCCTCTTCCGCAGACTTGCGCGATCTGTTCTTGAGCGCGGCATCCAGATGTTTCTGCATTCGCTCCCGCATCTCTCCACATGGAGCGAGGCACGAGCGCAGCGCTTCGGTATACAGCGCGTCCTTGCTGCCGAAGTGGTAGCTCACCGCCGCCACATTCACGCCCGCCGCCGTCGCCAGATCGCGCACACTCGTCCCCTCGTAGCCCTTCTCTGCAAACAGCTTGATTGCGGCATCAATCAGCCGCGCCCGCGCATCCTCCTGCTCCGATGCGCGAACAGATTTCGTACGCACCGCTTTCCCAACCTTTTTCTTAGCAACCATGACTTTTTCTATTTAAACGAACGTTTCAAACGATTGTTTGAATCCTATGCGCACGAATCCGCCCAACGCAAGAGATACGCGACCAGCAAGCGTCAAATTTTTGTCAGGAAATGCAGTGAGGCAGTAGGACGCGAAAAAGAAATGCGCGGAATCAATCCGCGCATTTCTCTGGAGCATTGGGGAGGGATTTCAGTAGCAGGCGCACTCTTCCTGCCCGCAATACGAACAGCAGGAGCACTTGCAGTTTGGCGCGAAGCGCGTTTGCCCGTCCGGCCAGCACCCACCGGCGATCGACGGGATTAACAGGACCTCATCGCCATCTTTGAACGCATACTTCTCATTGCCGAGGAAGCGAATGTCTTCCTCGTTTACATAGAAGTTGATGAACCGCCGCACGTTCCCCGTCTCATCGCGCAAGTGCGTCTTCAACGCTGGAAACGTGACTTCAATCTCATCAATCAGCTGCGGCAAATTGCTCGCGCTCGACTGAATCTCTTTCGCGCCATTCGTGTGCTTCTGAAACGCATTCGGCAACAATACTCTAACGGACATTTCCACCTCCCGATACCAGCTCGTTCAATTCCTTAATTTCGTTGATGTAGTTCTCAAAGTCTGTCAGCCGCGGACGAATCGCCTCTTCCGTCTCATACGCACCAGCCAGCACATCGGTCGTCTTCAACCCGTTGCCCGTGATGCAGCTCACCGTCAGATCATCGGCCTTGATGCGGCCATGCGCATACAGCCTCGCGGTCACTGCGGTTGTTACGCCGCCAGCCGTCTCGGTAAAGATGCCTTCCGTCTCCGCCAACTCTTGAATGCCGGACACGATCTCGACATCCGACACATCCTCGGCCCAGCCACCACTCTCGCGAATCGCCTTCGCCGCATACACACCGTCTGCAGGGTTCCCAATCGCCAGCGATCGTGCAATCGTCGACGGCTTCTGCGGTTCGATATGGTCCGCGCCCGTCTTTACCGCCTTCGCAATCGGTGAGCAGCCGGTAGCCTGCGCTCCAAAGAAGCGAACGTCCTTCGGTTCCACCAGACCGAGCGCAATCAACTCCTTGAAGGCCTTGCGAATCTTCGTAATCAGCGACCCGCCCGCCATCGGCACCACCACGTTGTCCGGCAAGCGCCAACCAAGCTGCTCGGCAATCTCAAAGCCCACCGTCTTCGATCCTTCTGCGTAGTAAGGGCGCAGGTTCACATTCACGAACCCCCAGTTGTAGCGGTCCGCAATTTGCGACGAGAGCCGGTTCACGTGATCGTAGTTGCCATCGATGCGAATCAGGTTCGCGCCATACACCTGCGTATTCAGGATCTTCGCTGCTTCCAGATCAGCAGGGACGAGAATGTAGGTCTTCAGCCCCAGCCGCGCCGCCTGCGCTGCCACTGAGTTCGCCAGGTTCCCCGTCGACGAGCAGCCGACCGTATCGAACCCGAAGCGTTGGGCGTTTGCGAGTGCTACGGCCACCACGCGATCCTTAAAGCTCAGCGTGGGCATGCACACGGCGTCATTCTTAATGTAGAGATTTTTGGCGCCGATCCTGTCGGCCAGCCGCGGAGCCTTCAGCAGCGGCGTCCATCCCGCAGGCGTCTGCGGAACGTAATCTTCGGGGACCGGCAGCAGCGCCTGGTAGCGCCACATATTGGTAGGACCCTGCGCAATCGACTCGCGCGTCACCGTCTTTTTTGCGGCGTCCAGATCAACAACAACTTCCAGCGGCGAGAAACACTCGTCACAAATCGAGAGCGGCTGGTTCGCATACCGCTTCCCGCATTCCCGACAACACAACTCGTAAGATAAAGCCATTCTGCCCTCGCATCCGAGAGCGGCTTTCAGACCCGTCAACTAAAAACGGGTGCAAAAATGCACGGGCACTGCGTGACGACTACTCTATTGGTACAGCCTTACTACTAACACCTGGGATTTAGCGAGATGCGATACAGCTTGCACCCCGAATCTCATGTTCCCCACCACTTAAGGTGAGCGAGAGTTGACACCGATGTCTCAAATTGCTTGAGCCGGTTGTCGTGGCGTCACAGGGCCCGTCCCTCAGCCACTCTTCATGAAATTCAGGCTCGCTCACAAGGAGCAAACTTGAATGTTTATGTTGTAACACAGGCTCCGGGAGCGATGCAAGTCCCCCTCAACGAAACGTTTGTACGACTCCTGTGGGGCAAACGATGCCGTTATTCCCAAATCAAGCATTTTAGGCCGGCTACAAGTCCCGGGCCTTCGCCCGGGACGCGGTCCGCCAATTCAGTTTCGGCCTTTCGTGAGTCTCGAAAATATAGGATCAATATCAATTAGGTCCTTGAGGATTTGGAGCAACAGTGGTTTTTTTCGCTAACTGCGTCAACTAGAGTGGGCTAGTTCAGGAGCGACCTGAATCGCGGGACACTCGAGACAATCTTTCAGTGTCAATAGATCGACCAAACACCCGGTGTTGCGAGTTCTACTAGATGGCGGTCCGGGTCCCGAAAGTAAAGGCTCTGGCCACCACGCTCCCACGTGCGCTTCTCTTCCACCACGATTTCGTTCTCCGCCAGCCACGCTTCCCAGTTCGCCAGCTCAGAAGCGGGAATCGCGAAGGCGACATGAAGCTCGCCGCTGCCGTCATGCGGAGATTGGATCTGAAGCGAACCACCCTTCTTAAACAACAACAAGACCTGCCGATTGCCGGCTTGCATCGCGCAGCCGCGTTCTCCGAAATCGCTGATGACGCAAAACCCGAAGATCCTTTCGTAAAATCGAACGGAACAGCCACATCCTTGACGTACAGCGACGACTCGAGAATTCCTTCGGACTGAGGACGCATGCCGACCCTCCGGTGAGCGATGTCTCATCCTATCCCGATCCCGGAAGGACGGAGGCGGGTGGCCAGATCTTAACTTGGGTGCGCATATCTCGCTTTTGAGACATTGGATCATCCCTATCCCACATCTCGAGATGGGGGGCACCCTCGCAATCCACTCCCGTCTTCTCGTTGTACATGGGTGGCTCCCCCGGGGGTGTTTTTTGTAAATTCCTGAGAGGGCGTGGGTTAGATGCTTTTTCGTGCACGGTCGTATCTGAGGTTGAAAGGGTTCCGGCGCTGGTGGTGGTTCGGCATCGCATGGATTCTTTCCTTCGGCTCCGCTCAGGACAGGCTATC
>JABDHA010000039.1 GCA_013285705.1 Acidobacteriota bacterium | reverse complement strand
CTTGCTCAGATCTGAGACTTCCACCACGGTTCGTCCGGATGGCGGTGGCTGCGGGAAGGTGAAGTGAATCGCCTGCTCTTCCTGCGGAATTTCGATGCGCTCGATTTTTTCGAGCTCCTTGATGCGGCTCTGGACCTGCTTGGCCTTCGTTGCCTGGTAGCGGAAGCGGTTGATGAAGATCTCCAGATGCTCGATGTGCTCGCGCTGCCTGCGGTAGGCCGCTTCAAGCTGCGTGCGCCGCTCGTCCTTCTGCTGCAGATATTTCTCGTAGTTCCCGGAATAAAAATGCAGGCCCTTATTCCAAATCTCAACAATCTTGTTGACCGTCACATCGAGAAAATAGCGGTCATGCGAGATGAGGATGAAGCCATTTGGATACGAGCGCAGATACTCTTCCAGCCAGTTGCGCGTTTCGAGGTCGAGATGGTTTGTCGGCTCGTCCAGGAGCAGCAAGTTTGGCTTTTGCAGCAGCAGTTTCGCCAAGGCGATGCGCATCTGCCAGCCGCCCGAGAACTCCTCCGTACGGCGCGCCCAATCCTCCTTGCTGAAGCCAAGCCCGGTTAGCACCGAGCCTACCTGCGCATCGAGAGCGTAGCCGTCATGCGCATGAAAGCGCGCACCGAGATTCGAGTAGCGCTCGGCCGCGACAGCGTAGGCGCTGCTTTCGGAGTCAAGCTCCGAGAGCGATGCGGAGAGAACTTCCAGCTCCTGCTCGATGCTCTGCAGCTCCTCAAAGACGGAGAGGCATTCGTCAAATACCGTGCGGCCGGAGAGCGACAGCCCATCCTGCGGCAAGTAGCCGATGCTCATGCCGCGCGTGCGCTGCAGACCGCCGTAGTCGAGCGAATCGAGACCCGCAAGCGCTTTTAATATCGTGGATTTCCCCGTGCCGTTCGCGCCAACCAAAGCGGTGCGTTCGCCCGCGGTGATAAGCCAGTTGGCGTGTTCAAAAAGAAGTTTTTGGCCGAATCGTTTGCCGGCGTCGGCAAGTTGCAGCATATCTCTATTTTAGCTGGCTGCGGCCACTGCCTTCTTTGGCGCATGGCTTGACTTGCGTAAAGCTTCCCAGTCGCGCTCCGTCTGGTCAGCGTACGATTCTGCAAATTTCACCATTGCTTCTGCAAATCGCCTTCCGGTCCCGATATAGCCAGCCAGGATGCAGGCATCGCCTGAGCGGGAATGGCCGCGGGCAAGCAGTTCGCCGCACATCTCGGCATATTCAAGCAGTCCAAGGCCCTTCAGGTCTGCGATTTCAATGTTTGCCTTATGGTCATTCAGCTGGCGCACAAGATATTGGCGATTCGCGATCGTTGTCCAACCCAGAAATGGATCGGAGAGAAACTGCATGGCCCGCTGTCCATCCGCAACGCGCTGTCCCTGGTGATGCGGCCCGTGATATTCAAGATATTTCGCGTAGCCGGAAGCCGGTTCTTCTTTGACCTGGAGAAAGAGCGGATCGCCCCGTCCATTGCCCTCGAAGTACACAAGATAATCGCGCAATCCGACGGACCCCGTGCCCACCACCTTAAATCCCACGTCCATGGGCCTGTATTGTGCGAAGAAGTGCTGTCGTTCGGGCAAAAGGTCCTTTTTATACTCATGGAGCGAAGCAAGAACCGCGCGCGCCTGCCCCGAGGAAATGCGTGTCAGCAGAGGCTTGTTTTCTCTGAAGATCCGCCTGCCCGTTTCGGCGCCTCGGCTCATCTCCGGAACCGTAAGCTGCTCCAGCGTGTGCATTGGGGTAGAGCGCTCGGCCTTCAAAAGCGCCGTCGAAACCGGAGTGATGCGCTGCAGGCGATGCACCTGGTAGCGCGCCATCTCCAGAACCGGCATCCGTGCAAACATGTCCACGCATTTGCGATACCGTGCAATAAGGCCGTATACGGCCTCTTCACATTGCGCTCGCTTGGCGCCGTTTTCGCGCCCGGCCAGCACCAGGCTCGTCGCCAGACGCTTCAAGTCCCATTCAAAAGGCCCGCGAATCGTCTCGTCGAAGTCGTTGATGTCGAAGACGAGCCGCCCATCCGGCGCCGCATAGGCTCCCAGGTTACACACATGCGCGTCGCCGCAGATCTGGTTCACGATCCCTGTGTGCGGCAGCAGAGAGAGGTCTGAGGCCATGACAGGCACAGCACCGCGAAAGAAGCCGAACGGTGATGCCGCCATGCGCTCATACTTGATTGTGATCAGTGAAGGGACGCGACCGCGCATCGACTCTTCGAGCAATGCGATGGGGTTATGCCGCCTGTGCTGCGGCTGCCAGTTCGAATGATCCTGTCGGCGCAGTTGCTTGCGCTTCAACTGGCCCATTTCCCGTTTTTCCTGGGATGTCGACAACTTCACCATGTATACCTGCTCGCGTGACAAATTATTCCCCGGCTGCCTGCTGAATCTGAACCTCTATCATCTCAAATGTGTCTGCAGACAGCGGCGGCATGGCACCGTCCTGCGATGCGACCCACGATCCCCAGCGGTTCCCAGCCTCATTCAGGACAGCCAGCGAAGCCCCCGCCAGATAGGAACGGACAAGCGCAGCCGCAAAAGCATCGCCCGCGCCTACCGTGTCGGCTACCTTTGTCGGAATGCCATGGTGTCGGTGATGCGCATCCCGAGTCACCAGCAGACTACCCTGCGACCCCATCGTGATGCAGATCAGCTGCAGGGGAAAGCGGTCGAGAAGCATGCGCGCTCCTTTAAGAAGCGACTCTTCATCGGCCCCGGAGTTCTCGACGAGGCCAAGCAGCGACAGGACCATCGGCATCTCGATTTCATTCAGCTTCAGCAGGGTCGCCCGTTGCATCGAGCTCTCAACCACCCGCGCGTCAAAGAACGGCTTGCGCAGATTCGCGTCAAACACACGCACACAACTCTCGGAACTCGCCGCCAGAAAAGAATGAATGGCCTCGCGTGATGCCTCATGCCGCTGTGCCAGCGTGCCGAAGCAGATAGCATCCGCGCTTTGCGCCAAATCTAACCATTCCGGAGTGCATTGCAGAAAGTCCCAGGCCACCGGTTGGTGAATGACATACTCTGGCTGGCCGTCCTGCAGCGTAACGGAAACACTTCCCGTCGGATGCTCCCGGTCAAGTTGCAGGTAGCTCGTATCCAGTGGCGACGATGCAAGATAAGCATGTGCCTCTTCGCCCAGTGCGTCAGAACCGACACGGCTGGCAAGCACGGCATGGTTGCCAAGGCGCGCAGACATGACCGCAAAATTAGCCGACGTTCCTCCCAGATGCTTTCCGCCAGGGAGCAAATCCCAGAGAACCTCGCCGATGCCCACGATGAGCTTTCGCGTTTCGCTCACTGCTTGCTTCCTGTCTCTGCCAGCAACTGCTGCATCTTCAGGTAAGCCGCATTCGTCCAGCCGAAACCTACAACGTTCGTCTTGTATCCAGTCGCAACATTTAATTCGGACGATCCATGCACCACATCGTACTTCTCGCGGATCGTGTGGTCGCGATCGAAGTTGGTGGCGATGGTGTGACTGAACTTTTCAGAGACGCGGCGCGCATCCTTTACATCACCGACTTTCTGCAAGCCGGCGATCGCAATCCATGAGGGCGGAGCCCATCCGTAGGGCAGGTCCCACTGCGTTCCAGAGTCATAGGTGCTCATCGCCAGGCCGCCCGGCTGCTCGAACCAGTGGAGAGACTTTTCGAGGCCAATCGTCTGCTGCTCGTCAGTCAAGCCAGCCCAGAAAGGATAGAACGTCGTCAGATATCGGTACGTCGACTGTTTATGCTGCATGTAGTCGTAGTCGAAGTACATGCCTTCTGCGGCATTCCACAGATACTTGTTGATGGCGGCCTTACGCGCATCCGCCTGCGCATTCCATTGCTTTGCCACCGACGACTTACCGAGCTTTGTCGCCATCCACGCCAGGTCACGCTCGTATTTGTAGAGCAGGCTATTGAGGCAGATCGGCGCGTTATGGTGCGTCGATCCGCTGAACGGCCCAAAGCGGAAACTGGGGTCATACCCGGATTCGCGCATCGCGCGGTCACCGCGATAAAAGCCTTCAGAGAGCCAGTGGCCATCGACGTGGGCATGCGCACATACCTTTGAGATGCGCGGATCGCAACTCAGCTTGGCAAGCTTTGCCTGTTCCGCCGCATCCGGCTGGTCGGGCGCTTCGACCAGATAGTCGGTGTGTACGTCAGGATGCGCCAGCAACCAGCGAATGACATCCGGGTAGTAAGTGCTGTCATCTTCCTGCTCGGGAACCGGACCCTCGCCCAGATCGAAGTAGCGCGCCAGGCCCGTGTCTCCAGCGCGATGAAAATCATTCAGCCAGAGATTGTGATCCTGCACGGCATAGCCATAGGCGTTGGCGAGCCACGCATCCGTCTGTTTCTGCTCGTTCGGCTTTGCAGAAAGTTGCGCCTCGTATACATCGCGAATCATCGAAGAGAGAAAAGGAGGCTGCGAACGTGTCAGATAATAGGTGCGGTTTGCGTTCAGAATGCTCCCATAGTGCGCGATCTCGAAGAAAAAGTTCTCCACCATGCCGCGAGCCATATCGATGTGACCGTCCTTAAGCAGCCCCAGCAGGATAAAGTAGCTGTCCCAGCCGTACATCTCGTTGAAGCGGCCTCCGGGAACGATGTATTTGTTCGGCAGATAGAGCAGCCCCGGAGTTTGGATCGATCTCGGATCGATGTCGCCGATATGCGTAATGCGGCGCGGAAGCCGCTCGATGCTGACATTGCACTGGGACTGCAGAGCGGCTACCTCAGGCGGCTCCGCAATTTCCTGCGGAAGGTATAGCACTGGAGCCGCTGTCAGCTTAGGATCAATGAGCGAATGGCAATCCGTCATGGACCGCGATAGCGTGCCCCATGCTTGGTGTATGTACTGGTCGATATTCGTCGCAGCCGGCGCGGAGGGAGGATTGGCGGTCGACGGTTGCTGGGCCAGCGCGGCAAGATGGCACAATGCGAAGAATGCCAGACTGCGGAATATCCGTTTCAACGGCTGAATTTTTCTTGAACCAACATACGGGTTAAAGTTTGCCTCTAACTTCATAGCGCTCCTAGCTCCCGAAAGGTTCTCAACGTGCAAGACCGGTCGTCCTCTGAAAGTCCCCACGGAACAACAAGAAAGCATAGCCGCTCGCAACGCATCTTGCTATGGATCGCTGCGGCTTTTTTCATTGTAGTAGTAGGAGTCTTCATTGCAGCGAGCATCCTTTTGCGCCGCGCAGAACCAGTGTTGCGCGCGCGCGTGATTGAGACACTCAGCGCGCGCTTCGACAGCCGTGTCGAGCTTGGATACTTCCACGTATACGTCTTGAACGGGCTTGAAGTAACAGGCGGAGATTTGCACCTGTATCCCAATGATCTCGATATGCAAGCGCCATTGTTCGCTGTGCGGAAGTTCTCCTTCAAAACTGGCTGGAGATCCTTTCTGCACACACCAATGCACGTTGGACGGGTAAACCTCGAAGGCCTCGCTCTGACCATGCCTCCCAAAGAAGACCGGAAGAACATGCCGAAGATGAAAAATGGAGAGGGCGGCGGCAAGATTCAAATCTATGTGGACCAGCTGTTGGTGAAGGACGCCAAGCTTGTCTTAGAGACAAATAAGCCCGGCAAGACTCCTCTTGAATGGGACGTCAGCAATCTTGCACTGACTTCAATCGGTGCCGGACAGCCCCTGGCGTTCCACGCCATCCTCACTAATCCCAAACCAGTCGGCAACATCGATTCCACCGGGCACTTTGGTCCATTCAATACGGAAAGTCCCGGCGATACGCCAATCGATGGGGCGTATAACTTCAGCCACGCCGACCTGAATTCGCTGAAAGGGATCGGCGGCATGTTGTCTTCGCAGGGCAAATACGTGGGGACATTGAACAACATGGTCGTGGACGGCGAAACGGATACGCCGGATTTTCAGGTAGATACCGGCACGCATCCTATCCCTCTACATACAAAGTTTCATGCCATCGTAGATGGAACCAATGGCGACACCTATCTACAACCGGTCGATGCGCAGCTTGGGCATTCGCACATCGTGGCGACGGGGAAGGTTGTGCTCGTCCGTGGACAGGGGCACCAGATCACACTGGATGTAGTTGTCGGTCCGGCGCGCATTGAAGATATGCTGCGGCTCGGCGTAAAGACCATGCCGCCCATTATGCAGGGCTCGCTGAAACTTAAAACCAAGCTCGATATTCCACCGGGAAAAGTTTCCGTGACGCAGAAAATGCGTCTGAAGGGGAATTTCCAGGTGCTCGATGCGACCTTCTCGAACGATAAGGTGCAAGCCAAGGTGGATGAACTAAGTCTTCGCAGCCAGGGCAAAGCGGGCGAAGCAAAAAAGATCGATGCGCAGAATCCAGCCCTGATCCAGTCGGATATGCAGGGGGTCTTTGAGCTGGGAGATAGCAAGCTGACCTTTTCCGCGCTGAATTACAAATTGCCGGGCGCCGACATCAATTTGACCGGAGTCTATTCGCTTGACGGCAATGAATTCGACTTTCATGGGATGGCTCGGCTGGATGCCAAAGTTTCGCAAATGATGACTGGCTGGAAATCGATATTGTTGAAGCCCGTCGATCCATTCTTCTCCAAGCATGGAGCTGGAACCGAGGTCCCGATCAAAATTACCGGAACCCGCTCGGAGCCGAAGTTCGGCCTCGATTTCAAGCACAAGGACGACAAAGATTCCCCCGGCGGCTCCCCCAACAAGACCAAAGACTCGAACTCAGCTGGCAAGTCTTCCGCTACGAAAACGCCATAGCTAAGGGGCCATGCGAGTCAACCTATCAATATGTTAGTTTCTCTGCGAAGGTGAAATGTCACCGTAGCATGGATAATTGTCTTTGAGCACGTAGTTTTCCTGGGGGAGATCTGTATGAACAACATCTGTAAAAAAAGCCTTGCCGCGCTTGGCACGCTTGCACTCAGCAGCTGCCTTTGGGCGCAGACGGGAAATGCCCATCCAACAGCCACAGCATCGACAACACAACCATGGTGGAAGGGTGCTGTGCTCTATGAGATTTATCCGCGCAGCTTTCAGGATTCCAATAACGACGGTATCGGCGATCTGAACGGCATTACGCAGCGGCTCGATTATCTGAAAACCCTGGGCGTCGACGCCATCTGGCTCTCTCCGATTTACCCATCGCCACAAATCGACTTCGGCTACGACATCTCAAACTATGAAGCCATTGATCCTCAATACGGCACGCTGAAAGACTTCGATCATCTGGTTGCCGAAGCGAAGAAGCGCAACATCCGCGTCATTATGGATCTGGTACTCAATCACACGTCAGACAAGCATCCGTGGTTCATCGCATCGCGCAGCTCAAAGACCGACCCCAAACGCGACTGGTATGTGTGGCGCGACGGCAAGGGGCCTGGACAGCTGCCCAATAATTGGCAGTCAGATTTCGGACATTCGGCATGGGAATATGACCAGAAAACTGGGCAGTATTACTATCACAAGTTCTACATTCAACAGCCGGATCTGAATTGGAACAACCCGCAGGTGCGCAAAGCGATGTATGACGTGGAGCGCTTTTGGATCAACCGCGGTGTCGCTGGCTTCCGTCTCGATGCCATCACCACGCTTTTTGAAGATCCTCAATGGCGCGACGACGCTACCATCAAAGACGCCGATGGCAAACCTGTCATTAATGCGTATGGCGATCAGTCATTGGATGATGCAATGACCAACAACCTACCCGAGGTGCACGATGTCCTGCGTGAACTGCGGCAGGTTGCGGATAGCTACAAGGGCCGCGATATTGTGCTGATCGGTGAGACATACCTGAAGAGCATCAGCGATCTGAAGAAAATGTACGGGGAAAAGAATGATGAGCTTCAGATGCCCATGGACATGCAGATTGGCTTCATCAACAAGCTCGATGTCAACCTCTTCCGCGAGCGCATCGACCAGGTGCAGAATGAAATCAATGGAAATGAACCGCTCATTATCTTTGACAACCACGACAACCCGCGCTGGGACCGCTACGGCGACGGCACGCACAATCAGGACATCGGTCGGGTAATCGCAACCATCCTTTTCGCAACGCGCGGCACCGCCCTTTTTTATTACGGGGATGAGATCGGCATGGTCACCACGCCACCTACGCGCAAGGAAGATGTGAAAGACCCCGTCGGCCTTACCGGCTGGCCAAAGAATAAAGGCCGCGATGGCGAGCGGACGCCCATGCAGTGGGACGATGGCCCGAACGCCGGTTTTACTGGCCCGGACGTAAAACCGTGGCTGCCGATTCCGCCGAGCTACAAGACCGTCAACGTAAAAACTGAAGTCATGGACTTCGACTCAATGCTGAACTGGTACAAGCAGCTGATCGAGTTCCGCCGCTCAACACCGGCTCTGCGTGACGGCAAAAACATCATGCTGAACACCAGCGACAGCAACGTGCTCTCGTGGCTGCGTCAGGCGCCGGGACAGCCGGCCGTCGTCATCGCCTGCAACTTCACCGCGCAGCCGCAAAAGGTGAGCTTCGATCTTTCCGCACAGGGAATCACCAGCAAGCAGGCGAAGACACTGATGAAGACTCCCGGGTCAAGCGATCCCGCGTCTCTGGATAATGTTCAACTACCGCCGTTCGGTGTTTACATGGGCCAAGTGCAGTAGGCTAGCGTAGTAGGCTGGACGTTCCCCGGTTCAAGGCCCGTTCAACGCAAAGGCCCGCGTTTCCGCGCGGGCCTTTGTTCTTTTACCGCATACGCAGCCAGAAAAGCATCTGCCACATAAGGTGCCAGATCGGCAGGCAATTTACCGCCAAAGCGATTCACAAACACATGGCGATACAGCATGGGACCAATGAGCAGGGCAAGGCCGATCTCGGTATCGAGCGATTTGACCAGCTTTCCCTGTGCAATGCCGCGCTTCATCATCTCGCGAAGCTGCGCGCGAGGCCGCTCCAGCACGCGCGACCGCCATTGTTCTCCGAACGCACGGTTGCGTGCCGAATACGCAATCAGGTGCGGCATCAGGCGTTCCTTCATTTCCTTGCGATGCGCCGCGGGCTGGTAGTTCAGCTGCGCAATCAGATCGGCGCGCAGATCTCCGGAATCGAATGTCGGTAGCTCTTCATCTGTGCCGTGAACGTAGCCCAGCACTTCCAGGCACAAATTGTCTTTGTCGCGCCAGTGTTTGTAGATCGTCGCCTTACTTACACTGGATACTTCCGCGATCGCGTCCATGCTGGTCGAGTCAATGCCGCGTTCGGCAAACAGTTTGAGCGCGGCTTCGAGGACATTGCGGTGTGCGGTTGCGCTTCTTGTTCGTGCCATCTCTTATATCTGAATCTTCGAAAAAAAATATGCTCCCAGGCTAAGAAACGCGGCCGCAATGAATGCCATCACAGCAACGTCCAGTGCGAAGCTGAAGTGCCAGACCCCGGTCAAAGAGCCGCGCAGTCCGTCAATGCCATAGGTTAAAGGATCGAGGCGCGTGATGACAGTGAGCACTGACGGCAGATGCGAGAGCGGATAGAGCGCGCCCGAAAGAAAGAACATGGGCATCACCATGAAGTTCATCACGATGGGAAACCCCTGCATGTCCTTGATGACCGATCCGAAGGCCGTGCCCAGCGCAGCAAAGGTAATCGCGACCATCGCCATGAACACAAATGCCTGCGGCAATGCAAGCATCCAATTGTGCGGACGCAGCCCCGCAGCCAGGCAAATGATGAAGACCAATATTCCTTGAAATGTAGCAACCGTGGCCGATCCCAGCGTGCGGCCCAGCATGATCTGCATGCGCGGCACCGGAGCCACCAGGGTCTCCTTCAGGAAACCGAACTGCCTGTCCCACAGAATCGAGATACCGGAAAAAACGCACATGAAGAGAATCGACATGCCCACGACACCCGGCGCCATGAATTGCAGATAGCTTCCATTGCCCGCGCGCGCAAACACCGGCCCAAACCCGAAGCCCAGCGCCAGCAGGTAAAGCACCGGCTGGCCCAGCGATGCGATCATCTGCACACGGGAACGCGAGTAACGTTTTAATTCGCGCAGCCAGAGAATATAAATCGTGCTCATGCTACCTCCTCCACATCCGCGCTACCTGGCGCATGTTGTCTGCTGAGCTTGCACTCTCGTCGCGGATCGAATCTCCCGTCAGCGCCAGGAACGCGCCTTCCAGCGAATCGCTATTGGTGCGCTCCTGCAGTTCGGCCGATGTGCCCTGCGCGATCAACTGGCCGTGATCCACAATCGCAATGCGGTGCGCCACGCGGTCCGCCTCATCCATATAGTGCGTGGTGAGAAAGACGGTCGTATTTTCCGTTTCATTCAGCCGTTTCACATGGGTCCACAACTGGTTCCGGCTCTGCGGATCGAGCCCGAGCGTTGGCTCGTCGAGAAACAGAATCTTCGGCGTATGCAGAAAGCCGCGGGCAATCTCCAGCCGCCGCTTCATGCCTCCGGAAAACTGCTTCACATAATCATCGCGCCGCTCCCAGAGCTCAAAGAGCTTCAGCAGATTCTCAATCCGCTCGGCGCGCACCTTGCGCGGCACGTGATAGAGCACGCCGTGCAGCTCCATATTTTCATACGCGGTCTGTTCATTATCCAGGCTGGGGTCCTGGAAGACGATGCCGAATCGCTGCCGCGCCTCTTTCTGCTTCTGCATCGGGTCCAGGCCGTCCAGCTCAATGGTCCCGCTGGTTGGCTTGAGCAGCGTGGTCAGCATCTTGATGGTGGTGGTTTTCCCGGCGCCGTTCGGCCCGAGGAACGCAAAAATTTCGCCCTGCTGCACGTCAAAAGAAATGCCACGAACGGCCGTAAAGTCGCCGAACGTCTTCACCAGATTCTCGACACGGATCATGGAACCCTTCCTTCGTGATTACAATACTGAACAGTTTAGTTTTGTATTGTCAAGGTAACTTCGGTCTCTGGACGCCAATTTGACGCAAACTCCACACAGCTTGGCGTATCCTGAGCGCAGAAACGATACGCTCGAATAGAACCTTATGGCAGCTACAACGACGGTAAACTCCGCATTTCATGCGCCTGAGAGCAGCAATCGGGACATCCCCTGGTATCTGTGGTGCGCGGCCCTTGCCGTCACCTCGGTCACAATCGGCGCGCACTGGGACGTCTCCTGGCACCGCTCCATCGGACGCGACACCTTCTGGACGCCTGCACACATGGCGATTTACGCCTGTGGCATCCTGGCCGGCATCTGCTGCGGCTATCTCATTCTCAATACAACCTTCCGTCGCCCGCAGGCATTTGTCGCCTCATCGGTCAATGTCTTTGGTTTCCGCGCGCCTCTTGGAGCGTTTCTTGCCGCCTGGGGCGGTATTGCCATGCTCACCTCGGCGCCATTCGATAACTGGTGGCATAACGCCTATGGGCTCGATGTAAAAATCATCAGCCCGCCGCACACGCTGTTGATGCTCGGCATTTTTGCCGTCGATATCGGCACCTTCTTTCTCATCGCCGCTGCTATGAACCGAGCCGACGGTGAGTTGTTCCGGAAGCTGCAGTGGCTGCTGCTCTACATCGGTGGATTGATGATGGTGCTCACCATGTTCTTCCGCATGGAATACACCTGGGACATCCGCCTGCATACTTCGGGCGCATATGTCGCGGTGGCCATCGGTGTGCCCACCTACTTTGCCCTGCTGTGGACGTGCTCGCGCAATCGTTGGGCCGCCACTTTATCCACGAGCTTTTACACCCTTTTTCTGATGGGACTGGTTCTCATACTTCCACTTTTTCCCGCAGAGCCAAAGCTCGGCCCCGTCTACCAGCCGGTGCATCAGTTCATTCCGCCGCTCTTTCCTTTGTTGCTCGTTGTTCCCGCATTTTTCATGGACCTGCTTCTTGAAAAAACGCAGACATGGAAATCGTGGAGGATTGCGCTCGCCGCCGGACCCATCTTCGTTCTCACTCTTGTAGCAGTTGAGTGGCCTTTCGCCAGCTTCCTCATGACCAATGCCGCTAAGAACCGCTTCTTCGGAGCAGGCTATCTTGACTACGGCACGCCATCCTGGTCGTACGCGGCCAGGCGCCAGTTTTTAAATCCGGAACACGGCCTCGTTCTATGGAAAGGTTTCGTGTTCGCGATGCTCTACGCTGCGTTAAGCACCTGGCTGGGCCTTGCGCTAGGCAAATGGATGCGAAAGGTGCAACGTTAATGCTTCCATCAAAATCTCTGCGCTGGATCACCTGTTTCCTCTTCCTGCTTTGCGTTGTACCTGCACATGCACACGTCGGTAGCCCGGATGTCTATGCCGAAGGCGATGCCGGACCCTACAAATTATTTGTCGTCATTCGTCCGCCTCTGGTCATTCCCGGTGTCGCTGAAATTGAAGTCCGTTCGAACACGCCCGGCGTCGACGGCATTACGATCACGCCGATGCTCCTCACCGGCGAAGCGTCCAAACATCCTCCCGTTGCCGACGCCATGACCAAGCCGTCGAAAGATTCGCAGTTTTTCACCGGCCATCTGTGGATCATGGCGACCGGCTCATGGCAGGTCCGCTTTGTCGCGAATGGGAGCCAGGGTCAGGGCGTGCTCTCGATCCCCGTTCCGGCAACCGCCAACGGTACGCGGAAAATGCAAAGCAGTATGGGGCTCATGCTGGCCGCTCTCGGCATCATTCTCGTGCTCGGCATGGTGGGCATCGTAGGTGCCGCAGCGCGCGATGCGCAATTGGCTCCGGGGCAGTCCGCGCCGCCAACCAATCGGAGACGCGCTTATGTAGCCATGACGGTTGCATTTGTGATTCTCGTCGCCGGAGTCATCCTGGGCGGGAAATGGTGGAATGCCGACGCCGCCAACTATGCTTCCTACATCTACAAGCCGCTGCAGATGAACGCGACCGTCCAGCCGGACGATGTTCTCGATCTGAAGATGGTCGATCCCGGCTGGGTGCATGCTCGCAAGCTCGATGACTTCGTCCCCGATCACAACCACATCATGCATCTCTATGCCATCCGCTGGCCTGGCATGGACGTGGTCTACCACCTGCATCCCGACCAGGTCGGAACCGGAGACTTTCATCTGACGCTGCCCTCCATGACCGCCGGAACCTACAAACTCTACGCCGACGTTGTCCACGCAAACGGCTTTCCTGAGACGCTGGTTACGTCGATCACCGTCCCTTACATCCATGGCCGCGACCTCACCGGCGACGATGCCGAGGGCACCGCGGCTGCGGTCAAATGGAATGGCGAGGGCACGGAAACGAAGACCAGCTACAACCTGCCCGATGGCTACAACATGATCTGGAAGCGCCCTGCCACGCTGACGGCAAAGACTCCGGAAGACTTCACCTTCACCCTTGTCGACGCGCAAGGCGAGCCGCCAAAGGACATGCAGCTATACATGGGCATGGTCGGGCATGCGGCGTTTGTAAAAACGGATGGCACGGTCTTCGCGCACATCCATCCCTCGGGAACGGTTTCGATGGCCGCGATGATGATGGCGCAATCGCAAAACGGCAGCGGCGCGAGCGACATGAAAGACATGCCAGGAATGGACATGAGCGGCAGCGCCCAAGCTATCCCCAATACTGTCAGTTTCCCTTACGGCTTCCCGACATCCGGCAATTACCGCATCTTTGTGCAGATGAAACACGGGATTGCTGTCGAAACGGCTACGTTCGACGCGCAAGTGGAATAGCAAGTGCAATAGGCGTGACGCTATCCCGACAAGCTTGGTCCGGATAGCGTCGGCGTGCCAAGGTCAGAGTGCCGGGTTATCCCACTCGGTCAGAACAAATTCGCTCAAGGCTCTTCTTTCTCGCGGCGCTTCCTCATTGCTCCGCAACTGATCGTGCAGCTTATGCGGATCTCCAAAATATCCGAGCACGGTCACCGCGCCCATGTCGTAGTCTGCGGGAACATCGAAGGCCCTTCGTGCCTTGCCATGGTCAAATCCAGCCATCGAATGCATGTGCAATCCAAGCACTGTGGCTTCCAGGGCAAGGCTTACCGTGGCCGCGCCTGTATCGTGCAGAGCGTGATAGTTCGGATTGCCGTTCTGTGAGAACTTCTTACTGGCAACTGAAAGAATCAGCACTGGAGCGCCTTTCACCCAGCCCTGGTTGAACTCGACCAGAGAGTCGAAGATCTTCTGGTAGGTCGCATCGCCGCGCCGGCCCAGAAAAAAGCGCCACGGCTGCTCATTGTAGGAAGACGGGGCCCAGCGAGCGGCCTCGAATATTTTTTTCAAGTCTTCGGCGGAAACGTCTTTGTCAGCAAAGGCGCGTGGACTCCAGCGGCGGAGAAAAATGTCCTCGACTCCCGGCACTGCCGGAGCATGTTTCAACTTCTCAATCTCTTCTGGTGTATGCGGCACGATAGAGCTCCTTCCCGGAATTATGATCCGGAACGATTATAAGGAATGATTCTGTACCCTTAGATTCTCGATGCTGCCCAACGTCGCCCAAAAGCTTCATGAAATTCCAATCGCTTTTCCTTAGTATGATGGGTTGTTTCTACAGAACCGTCGGGAGAAATCGCTTTGAAGATGAGATGTCTCGTCCTGAGTCTGCTCGCAGCCACGTCCATCGCAAGTTTTGCTCAAACAGCAACCGGGCTTTCACCAAAATGGGAGGAGCTTACCGGCCCAGACTTCATCACGGCCATCCATCAGTCGCAGGGCGTCTGCATACTTCCTTTTGGCATTATCGAAAAACACGGCCCGCACCTGCCCCTGGGCACGGACCTGATCAATGTTCGCTATGCTACCGAGCACGCCGCCGCGGCAGAGTATGCCGTCATCTTCCCCGCGTATTATTTCGGCCAGATCGCAGAAGCAAAGCACGAGCCGGGAACCGTCTCCTACAGCATGCACATGCAGCTTGATCTGCTGCAGGAAACCACCGACGAGATGGGCCGCAATGGTTGCAAGAAGATCATCATCGTCAATGGACACGGCGGAAACGAGGATCTGCTGCCGTATTTCGCCCAGTCCCAGTTACAAACTCCACATGACTACGTTGTCTACATCTATCGCTGGCATGGAAACTATCCCGGCCGTCCCGCCGAGCACTCCAAGATCGATATGCACGCCGGTGAGTCGGAAACCGCGCACACCATGGTCGCGCGGCCCGATCTCGTCCATCAGGACCGCGCCGCGCAGGAATCGGGCGCCGATCAGGCTCGCCTGCACCTGCCGCAGGATGTGTATACCGGCATCTGGTGGTACGCTCGCTTCCCCAATCACTACTCCGGCGACGGCAGTGTAGCGACGTTAGAGTTGGGTCAGTCCGACATGAAGGCCTACGTCGGCGATCTGGCCGACACCATCCGCGCCATCAAAGCCGACCAGACCAGTCTCCAGTTGCAGAATGAGTTCTTCGAGGAATCGAAGCATCCGCTCGATACCAAGCAATAGCAGTCGCTATTCCCAATGCCCGCTTAGCGAGAGGCTGGCCGTCCCCGGCGTCTCGCCAATCGAGCTGTCATTGTTGACGAAATAGCTGTGCATGATCAGCGTTACCGTTGTGCCTCCGGCTACGCCCAGGTGCACCGGCTGCGAAAGCACATAGTGCGGATAGTGCGTCGAGGAGCCGATGTGCGTCGCCGCAAACGCGGTCAACTGCTCGTAGTGGCCAACCACCGTGTCCAGATACCATTCAGCATCCGTCGGCAGCGCAGCATCGTAGTCTGCCTCGGCCGAGAGGTGATCGATAACGAATGTTCTACCCGGCGGAACGCTGATGCACAAATATCCCCTGCTTGCGGGCTGCGGAAACGTATCGAACTGCTGAAACTGTTCATAACCGCTTAAACTGCTATCCGGCGAAAAACAGGACTGCGCCTGATCTGTCGGAATTTGTAGCTGCGGGTCGTTAGAAGGAGAGTTTGGATAACGGGAATGGCGTGGCCGATAGACCTGAGCCGTGACGGAAAGAGCGCACAGCAAAACCGTGCAAAGAAATAGGGAATAACGGAAAAAACGCATGCAGCATTGGACCTCAGCGTGGGTGATCTGGAAATGCATTCACTAGACGCTGGAAGGAGGCTATTCGTTGCGAAGATTTCTTCGCACATCCCGGCTATGGCGCACTTCCGTTCCTCCGGATTCTTGTCGCCAACATGTATCGTATCCACATGAACCTTCACAAGATTTGCCGTGTTGGCAGCCACATCGCGCTGGCCTTCACCGCATGCTGCCTCTTCGCTTTCACATCTCTTCCCGCTTCAGCTCAGGCCGATCAAGACAAGCCTGCCGAGAAAACCGCCGACAAATCTGACAAGTCCACCGACAAGAGCGCAGACAAGAACGCAGACAAAACCGCTCTGCCGCCGCTTCCCGCCGATGCGCACACGCAACAGAGCATCGAGCTCAATGGCAAGACCCTGCACTACACCGTCACCGTAGGCACGCTGCCCGCTCGCGACAAGGACGGCAAGGAGGCCGGAAAGGTCGTCTTTACCGCCTATACCGTGGAAGGCAGCAACCGGCCTGTCACCTTTGCTTTTAATGGCGGCCCCGGCGCGTCCTCCGTCTATCTCAACTTCGGAGCCATCGGCCCCAAGCACCTGCAGCAGGTGGGCAATGAAGGCGACAGCCCCTCCGATCCGGCCACTCTGGTCGACAATCCCGGCACATGGCTCGACTTTACCGACCTTGTCTTCATCGATCCCATCGGTACCGGGTTCAGCCGCGCCTCGGTTCCGGAAGCGGAAGCTAAAAAGCTTTTTTACAGCACGCAGCCTGACATCGAATATCTTTCCCGCGTCGTCTATGACTGGCTGGTCACGAATAATCGCCTCAGCTCCAGAAAATATCTTGTAGGCGAAAGCTACGGCGGCTTCCGTGGCCCGCGCATCACCCACTATCTCCAGTCGCAGCTTGGCGTCGCCATGAATGGTGTCGTCCTGGTTTCGCCCTATTTGAATCCGACGATTGAAGATAATGGCGACGTTTCGCCGATTCCCTGGATGGTGACGCTGCCCTCCATCACCGCCGCGCATCTGGAACGCGAGCATAAGCTCACGCCCGAGGCCATGTCTGAGGTGATCTCTTACACCTTTGGTGACTACGCGACAGACCTCTTCAAAGGCCGCACGGATCCCGAAGCGACGCAACGCATCGTCAAGCGCGTGACTGAAATGACGGGACTCGATCCGGAATTCGTGAAGTACTCCGGAGGCCGTCTTGAGACCGGAGCTTATCTGCGCGAGGTCCACCGCGAAGAGGGCAAAATCGGTTCGGTCTACGACTCGAATGTCACGTCATACGATCCGTTCCCCTACTCGCCGGAGCAGCGCTCGAACGATCCGCTGCTTGAGACCCTCATTGCGCCCAGCACGACAGCCATGGTCGACTTCGTGACCCGCACCGTTGGCTGGAAGGTCGACGCCCGCTACAACGCTCTGTCGTTTGACGTAAACCGGCTCTGGGATGGCGGAGACGAGTTGCGTAAGGGCTCGGTCGAAGATTTGCGGCAGGCCGTTGCCGCCGATCCCAAGATGCGCGTCATCATCGCACACGGCTGGAATGATCTTTCCTGCCCGTTCATGGGATCCGTCCTGACCGTGAATCAGATGCCCCTGATGGGCACGGACACCACCCGCGTAGCCGTCCATGAGTATCCCGGCGGCCACATGTTCTACACCCGCGAATCCAGCCGTCTCGAACTGCGCAAAGACGTAATGGATATGGTGAATCGTCATTGAAGTAACTCAGTGACTTCTTCAAGCGATCGGAAATAGCCCGCCAGATGGCGGGCTATTTCTCTCAATAAACAGAAGAGCAATAGATTCGGAGATCCCCCGGATTAATGCGAACTCGTCTCATTCCAGAGGAACGCCAGCTCGTCTGATTCATCATCCACGAGTTGTGATAACGAAACACCCGAGCTATGTCCGCCTTTCAGGCTGTAATGCAACAGGATTGGCCGGTCACCGCCATTTGCCGCCTGGACACGCGCTGTCATCTTGCGTGCATGCAACGGATCGACCCGTGTATCACTATCACCGGTAAAGAACATGATCGCTGGAAAGGCGGTTTCCGGCTTCACATTTTGATAGGGCGAATATTTCAGGAGGTAGGGAAAGTCTTTCTCATTGTTGGCACTCCCGTATTCCGTCGTCCATAGCCGCCCGAAAAGAAAATGCTGGTAGCGCAACATATCGAGCAGTGGATAGCCGCACCAGATGGCTCCGAATAGATCGGGCCGCTGCGTGATGGACGCACCCATCAGCAGGCCGCCATTCGAGCGTCCGCGGATCGCGAAATGCTCTGACGTTGTGTAGTGGTTCTGGATCAGGTATTCAGCCGCGGCGAACCAGTCGTCAAAGACATTTTGCTTCTTTTCGAACATCGCTGCTTTGTGCCACGGTTCACCGTATTCATCGCCGCCACGCAGATTCGGCTCGGCAAAATAACCACCCTGCTCCATCCACCACGCGTATGCCGGGTTCCACGCTGGCAGCATCGGCAATTGAAAACCGCCATAACCCGTCATCAGCAACCGCTCACTGCCATCCTGCTTCAAACCCTTCTTGCCGGCGATGAACATCGGCACGCGCGTGCCATCTTTGGAGGTATAGAAAACCTGTTTGATTTCATACTGCGATGAGTCGAATGGAACCTTCGGCTGGAAAAAGATATCCGACTTGCCTGTGTGCGTATCGTACCGGTAAATGGTGGGCGGCAGAATGAACGATTGGAAGACATAGAAGCCAGTTGTCTGTTCCGGCCTGCCGATTATCTCTGAACCGGAACCGATGCCCGGATATAGAACTTGTCCGATCTCTTTGCCATCCTGGGAGTAAATGGATGTTTCTGTTTTCACGTCATGCAGCCGCCGGACAAAGAGCTTGCCTCCGACGATGTTGAAGCCGTCAATCACATCTTTACCTTCAGGCACGACTACTTTCCATGCATCCGGCGAGTCGCCCGGCTTTGCCTCGACGATGCGTTTGTTCGGAGACTTGTAATCGGTGGAAAGAAAGAAGCGGTCACCGACATTGACGGCGAAAGTCCGCGCCTCAAGGCCGTACACCAGTGGCACAATTTCGCTATTCGGCTGGCGAAGATCCTTGACGAGGATATCTTCTCGCGTAGCGGGAACACCACGACTGATGCTGATGATGAGATAGTGGTCGTTGTCCGTCACACGCACGCCAATCAGTTCCATCTCGCCAAGCTTCTCGCCGTGGTATTCCTTGCCGAAAAGGATGTTGTCGCTCGCTGCTGGAGTACCAAATTTGTGATAGTAGACGTTTGTGCCTTCATGCGTGAAGCGGGCATAGTACAAGCCATGCTTGTCCGGGCCAAGGCTCACGCCGAAGTAGCGGCCACTCGGCAGCGTGTCGGTGAACTCCTGCTTTGTTTCGACATTCAGGATGTGTACCGACTCTTCGTCTGCGCCGCCCTGCCGTATCCCGTACACCAGCAGCTTACCGTCATTTGAAATATCGTCGATGCTGACGGAGGTATTCTGGTCCGCGCTGAGCTTTGTTGCATCTACCAAGCGCGTATCTGCGCCCTTCCATCCATTGCGCACATAAATCGAAGACTGATTTTCGTCTGCCAGGCGTTTCTCGAAAAATATCCTGCCGCCATATTCTCCGGGCACCGAGTAGGTGTCGACCCGCTGCAGCTTGGTCAAATCAGTTACGATCTCCGGGCGAATCTTCACTCGCGATAGATATTCTTCCGTGTATTTCATCTGCGAGCCGATCCACATTCGTGTCTCTGGGCTTTTCGCATCTTCCAGCCACCGGTAAGGGTCTTTGATTTCCGTCCCGTGAAAGTCTTCCGTAACCGTATCAATTTCACTAGCAGGAGGGGGTGGCAACGCGATGCCATTTTTGCCCTCAATGGTCTTCGCCGTGTCGCTAGCATGCGCGTTACTGGCTAATACAATTCCCAATGTTATAAATGTGCAAAATGCAGTCATTCGCCGCATAGGCCTCATAAAACGCCCCCCTTCCAACTCATCTTGTTTCTTCATCGTAGACGTGTCAGGAAACTTCCGAAGTTTCCTGTACGACGCGGATTAGTCTAAAAGAAAGTTATGGCAGAGATATACGACGTAATCGTGGGTGGTTTAGGAGGCGTTGGCAGTGCTGCGGCTCATCATCTGGCGGCGCGCGGCAAACGCGTGCTTGGACTCGAGCGCTACACGCCTGCCCACGATCGCGGATCGTCGCATGGAAACTCGCGCATCATTCGCCAGGCGTATCACGAAAACCCGGGTTATGTGCCGCTGGTCCTGCGCGCATATGAGCTGTGGGAGCAATTGGAACGGGACACCGCGAGCGATTTGCTCCACATCACAGGCGGCTTGTATCTCGGTGCCGAGAACAGCGAGGTCGTGAGCGGTAGCCTGCAAAGCGCCCGGCAGTATGGCCTCGACTATGAATGGCACGATGCCGCCGAGGTTCGCAGACGCTTTCCCGCTTTGCAGCCGCATGCGAGTGACTGCGCCGTCTATGAGAAGAAAGCAGGATTTCTGCGACCTGAGGCCGCAGTGGCAGCGCATCTGCAGCTTGCCTCGCAGCACGGCGCGGCACTGCATTTTGAAGAGCCAATCTCCGATTGGCAGGTAACTGCTTCCGGCGCGGTTCGCGTCGTTACACAGAAGGCGACCTATGAAGCGGCTCACCTCGTCCTTGCCCCAGGCGCGTGGGCCGGTGACTTGCTCCCATCGATCGGTTTGCAGTTACACGTCCGTCGGCATGTGATGGCATGGTTTGAGCCGACCGATAATATCGAGCGTTTTGCCTCCGGGCATTTTCCGATTTACATCTGGCAGACGGCCTCCGGCAAAGTGTTCTATGGCTTTCCGTCGATCGATGGGGCAAGCGAAGGAATAAAAGCTGCGATGCATTCCGGCGGCGATGTCTGCACTCCCGAATCCATCGACCGAAATATTCAGGAAAGCGACATCGCGGAAATCCGCGAACAACTTGCCGAGTATCTTCCAGCTTTGAACGGGCGCCTGCTTCATGCCTCGACCTGCATGTACACGATGACGCCCGATGAAGATTTTGTCGTCTCGCATCATCCGGATCACCCGCAAGTCACACTGGCTTGCGGCTTTTCCGGACACGGCTTCAAGTTCACGAGCGTCCTCGGCGAAGTGCTGGCCGACTTGGCGATCCATGGGCACTCGCAGCACCCCATAGATTTTCTATCGGCAAAACGGTTTGCAATAAATCCATGAATTTAAAGCGTGAGCTTGACACCATTCTCCATGCGAAGTATTTTCAAACTTAGATGCAGATTCACCTTCACCATCGTCATCACCATCATCATCATGTGACGAGCGTGTCGGCGAATCCTTACGGCTTAGAGTAAAAAGCCAGAATCAAAGGACCTAAAGCCCGCCGATGCGCTAAGCGCAGGCGGGCTTTTTGCATCTGCCGCCTGCACCGAAACCGCTAAGTGGCTGAGACACAAGGATGAGGTATGACAGACATAGCAATTGATTTCGCAAAGATGGACGGCCTGGTGCCGGCAATTGTGCAGGACGCCGCGACCGGGCAGGTGTTGATGGTTGGCTTCCAGAACGAAGCCAGCTATCAGAAGACTTTGGAAACCGGGTTTGCGACCTTCTGGAGCCGCACCCGCCAGAAGCTATGGATGAAGGGCGAAACCAGCGGCAATCGCCTGCGCATCGTCGAAGCATCGACAGACTGCGATCAGGACACCGTCCTTTACCGCGTGCAGGTGGAAGGCGACGGACTGGTATGCCACGAAGGAACCGTGAGCTGCTTCACGCGACCGGTTGCGATCAAAGCAGCAGCGGAGGTGCGCTAATGCCGAACAAGCTGAGGCTCGGTATTCCTAAAGGCAGTTTGCAGGATGCGACGATTGCGCTCTTCCAGCGTGCAGGCTGGAATATCTACGCGAATGGCCGCTCCTATTTTCCTTCGATCGACGATAGCGAAATTGAGTGCACGCTGATTCGCGCGCAGGAGATGGCTCGTTATGTCGATCACGGTGCGCTCGACGCAGGACTTACCGGTATTGACTGGGTCGTAGAGAGTGGCCGCGAAGTGAAAAGTGTTACCAGCCTCGTCTACGCAAAGCAGAGCCGTCAGCGCGTCCGCTGGGTGCTTGCTGTGCCAGATGACTCACCGTATCAAAAAGCAGAAGATCTCGCCGACAAAACGATTGCGACTGAGCTTGTAGAAGTAACCAAGCGTTATTTCGCTGAAAAAAAGGTGCCGGTCAAGGTCGAATTCAGCTGGGGCGCAACCGAAGTAAAGCCTCCCACGCTCGCCGATGCCATCGTCGAAGTAACCGAAACCGGCAGCTCGTTAAAGGCCAACCGTCTGCGCATCATCGACACGGTGATGGCGAGCGAGACGCACCTCATCGCCAATCCGGCAAGCTATACCGATCCGTGGAAGAAGCAGAAGATCGACAACATTGCATTGATGCTGCAAGGCGCCATCGCTGCTCAGGGTCAGGTCGGCCTAATGTTGAACGTGCAGAAAGCGAACCTCGCCGCTGTCCTTTCCGTGCTTCCGGCGCTGAACTCGCCCACCGTCTCCGCGCTCAGTGACCCCACCTGGGTGGCAGTCAATACCATTCTTGAAGAAAGCGTCGTTCGTGATGTGATTCCCAAGCTCAAGGCCGCAAGCGCGACAGGCATCGTCGAATACCCGCTCAGCAAGGTGGTCCTCTAAATGAAAGTGCTGCACACGGTGGGACGCAATAGCAAGCGTGCGCAGGCGCTGATTGCAGAGCTTGAAAGCCGCCGCAACACAGTCGATGAGCGTGCCGTGCCTGTAGCGCGGCGCATTCTCGATGGCGTGCGAAAGGGTGGCGATACGGCTCTGCGCAGCTATGCCACCCGTTTCGACCGCATATCGAAACAGACACCATTACGGATTTCTGAAGACGAGATAAAGCAGGCATGGCGAGAAGCTTCGCCTGCCTTCCGCGCAGCGGTACAAACTGCCGCAAAAAATATCCGTCACTTCGCGCAGCGGCAGATGCCGAAAGATTGGAGCTTTGAGCCTGTAGCCGGATTGAAGATCGGGCAGCAAGTGCGTCCACTCGAATCTGTAGGCTGTTATGTTCCTAGCGGACGATATCCGTTGCCATCTACGATGCTGATGACCGTGATCCCTGCGCAGGTTGCGGGCGTTAAGCGAATTGTCGTGGTGTCTCCGCGGCCTGCTCCTGAAACGCTGGCGGTCGCCAGCTTCCTCGGCATCAAAGAGTTTTACCGCATCGGCGGTACACAGGCCGTGGCAGCGCTGGCATACGGAACAGAGAGCATCGCTCGCGTTGACAAAATCGTCGGTCCGGGCAATGCCTATGTAACTGCGGCCAAAAAGCTTGTCTCGTTTGATTGCGCCATCGACATGCTTGCCGGGCCGACAGAGATTATCGTCACCAGCGAGACTGGCGATCCAGCCTGTATTGCCTCTGATCTGGTTGCACAGGCAGAACACGATCCGGACGCAGTTGCTATCTTCATCACCACGCAGGCTGCACTCGCTGAAAAAGTGAGTGCAGAAGTAAAACTGAGAGTGGGTAAGAATCCAATTGCCAAGGATGCAATCCAGCAAAACGGTGTGATATTCGTAACTAAAACAGTTGCAGAAGCGCGCGAAATCACAAATCGTCTTGCTCCAGAGCACCTTACGGTCGATGTAGAGAGTGACCTGGAGTGGGTGGTGAATGCCGGTTCTGTCTTTGTGGGCCGCTACTCCGCACAGCCAATGGGCGACTACATTTCAGGGCCAAATCACACGCTGCCTACGGGTGGTCTTGCCCGAGTACGCGGAGGATTGAGCGTATCGGACTTTCTCAAAATCATCACGGTGCAGAAATATCAACAACAGGGAATGAAGAAGTTGGCTACCTCAGCGATCGTTCTCGCCAAGGCTGAAGGATTGCAGGGCCATGCCGAAGCAATTCGCGTGCGAGGTGGTTATGCCTGAAGGCGCCCAGCCGCGTGCGGCGATTCTGCGCACCAAGGAATATCACCCTCCGCTTGGATCTCGTGATGGCGTGCGGCTTGATTTCAACGAGAACACCTTTGCCTGTTCGCCAAAGGTACTGGAAGTTCTGGGTCGCATCTCCCGCGCCGACCTCACAAAATATCCTGAACGTGAACCCGTCGAAAAAATCGTCGCGACGCATCTCAATCTTGACGCCTCGCAGGTTCTGATAACAAATGGCGTGGACGAGGCGATCCACGTGCTCTGCCAGACATTCCTCGATGCCGGCGATGAGTTTTTATTGCCCGTGCCGACATATTCCATGTACGAGGTGTACGGCTCCTCCACTGAGGCGAAGATCGTTTTTGTACAGGCTGAACAAGACTTTTCTTTCCCTCTAGAAGCGCTGCTCAAAAAAATCACCCCTGCAACAAAGCTCATTGCCATCGCAAATCCCAACAGCCCGACAGGCCGCGCGGTTTCCCACAAGTTGATTTTGAAAGTGATAGAGCGTGCGCCCCAAGCGATTGTCCTGGTGGACGAAGCATATTTTCACTTCTACGGGCAGAGCGTTCTCGATTTGATCGAAACAGCGCCGAACCTGGTCGTGACGCGCACTTTCTCAAAAGCCTACGGCCTCGCTGGACTCCGTTTAGGCATGCTCGCCGCTCACGAGAAGCAAATACACTGGATGCGGCGCGTGATTTCCCCCTACAGCGTCAATGGTCTCGCGTTGGCTTGCCTGCCTGCAGCACTCGAAGATGAAGCCTATTTGGAGTGGTATGTGACTGAAGTCCTGCAAGGAAGAGAGTTGTTCACTGCAACCTTACAGAGGCTAGGAATCCCCCACTGGCCGTCAGAGGCAAATTTCATCCTGACAAAAATTGGCCCGAAGCATAAAGAATTTGCAGCCGCCATGCGCCGGCACAATGTGCTGGTGCGCGACCGGTCGAACGATCCCGGTTGCGAGGGCTGCGTACGCATCACGATTGGCACATTGGAGCATATGGCATTAGGCGTGAAAGCGCTGGAGAAGTCATTGGCAGAAATAAAATGGAGTCCAGATGAAGGCTAAGCAGGTGAAGAGTAAAAGCGCCACCCACAACCGATCGGCAGAAATCGATCGTAAGACGGCGGAAACACAGATCAGTTTGCGGCTTACGATTGAAGGCGCCGGACATTACAAGATCAGTACCGGCATACGATTTCTCGATCACATGCTTGAGCTTTTCACGCGTCACGGCGCCTTTGATCTGGAACTGACATGCAAAGGCGATCTCGATGTAGACCAGCACCACACCGTCGAAGATGTGGGTATTGCGCTCGGAGAAGCTTTTGATCGCGCCCTGGGCGACAAAAAAGGCATCATGCGTGCTGGATATTTTCTGATGACGATGGACGAAACACTCGGAATTGCTGCGATCGATCTAAGCGGTCGCGTCTCGTCTGTGATAGATACAAAGGTGAAGACAAGACTGGTCGGCGATCTGCAGTCTGAACTGGTGGATGATTTTTTCGAGGGCTTCGCGCGGGGTGCGCGTGCGAATGTTCATTTGAAAACGATGTACGGTCGCTCAAATCATCACAAAATTGAGGCCCTTTTCAAGGCCTTTGCGCGTGCGCTGCGATTCGCCTGCATGCGCGATCCGCAGCTTGGCGATATGCTGCCCAGCACAAAAGGGCTTTTATGATCGCCGTCATCGATTACAAGGCCGGCAATCTTACTTCGGTGATGAAGGCGCTGCTCGCTGTCGGAGCGCAGGCAGAGGCTACATCCGACCCGGATTTAGTCATGAAGGCAGACAAACTGGTGCTTCCTGGGGTCGGACACTTTTCTGCGACCGTTTTTCTCGAGGAACACGGATTGAAAGCGGCGATTCAGGATCGCGTCCAGCAAGGTATTCCGTTTCTGGGGATTTGTGTCGGATTGCAATGGCTCTTTGAAGGCAGCACTGAATCTCCGCACGTCTCCGGTTTAGGCGCATTCAGCGGAAGCTGTGAACGCTTCACCTCTGGCATGAAGGTGCCGCATGTCGGGTGGAATTCAATCGAAATAAGTCAATCGCGTCTGTTGCAGGGAATTTCCAGTGGAGAGTTTGTCTACTACACCCACTCGTATCGTGCCCCAGTCGTAAATAAAACCGTAGCAATTACAAATTATGGCCTGCCATTTACCGCTGTCGTCGAGCGCGACAACATCATGGGCGTGCAATTTCACCCCGAGAAGTCCGGAAGAACAGGCCTTCGGATTCTCGAGAATTTCGTGAGACTATAGCCGTGCTGACAAAACGTATCATTGCCTGTCTCGATGTCAATGCAGGCCGAGTGGTGAAAGGCGTGCAATTCGTCGACATTGTGGACGCGGGCGATCCGGCGGAACTTGCACTCCGTCATGCAGACGCGGGCGCCGACGAAATTGTATTGCTGGACATTACGGCAACGCACGAAGGGCGCAGAACGCTGATCGACACAGTGAAACGAACAGCCAGACAACTTTTTGTCCCGTTTACTGTTGGTGGCGGCATTCGCACAGTGGACGACGCGGCTGCGGTCTTCGATGCGGGAGCAGATAAAGTCAGCATCAACTCGGCAGCGATTGCGAGACCGGAATTGATCGATGAGATCGGCAGTAAGTTCGGAGCGCAGGCGGTGATTGTTGCCATCGACGCACGACGCGCAAAGGAAAGTGCCAATGCGGTAGACGATGCAGAAGTTTTTGTAAGCGGAGGCCGCAAGCCGACTGGACGCAAGGTATTGGAGTGGGCGCAGGAAGCCGAAGAGCGAGGCGCCGGAGAGATTCTTCTTACTTCAATGGATGCAGATGGAACCCGCGCAGGCTTTGACTGTGAATTGACAGCGCTCGTAAGCAAGGCCGTGCAGATTCCGGTGATCGCGTCGGGCGGCGCGGGCACAGCAGATCATTTCGCAGATGTCCTGTTGCAGGGCAGCGCGGATGCTGCTCTGGCAGCGAGCATCTTCCATTTCGGAATTGCAAATGTACGAACGCTTAAAGAAGAGATCGCAAAACGAGGTGTTTCTGTGAGGCTGCCATGCTGATTCCTTCAATCGACTTGATGGGTGGCCGCATTGTGCAGCTCGTGCAGGGCGAGAAGCTGAAGCTTGCGTTTGACGATTTCGAATACTGGATTGAACGATTCAGCTCTTATCCAATGGTGCAGCTTATCGATCTAGATGCTGCCATGCGACAGGGAGACAATGCGGCCTTGATCGAGAAAATCGCGAAACGTCTGCCTTGCCAAGTCGGAGGCGGCATCGCTGCTGTAGAACGAGCAAAGCAACTGCTAGACGCAGGTGCGCAGCGCATCATTTTCGGCTCCGCGCTGTTCTGCGGTATCAATAGCATAGGTACCGTGAATGTTGCCTTGGCGCGGACGATTCACGAAGAGATTGGGACGGCACAATTTGTTGCCAGTATTGACACAAAACAAGGGCAAGTTGCCGTCAAGGGATGGAAGGAGCAAGCTGGACTCACTCCCCAGCAGGCAATCGCAATGCTCAATCCCTATTGCGGAGCGTTTCTCTATACGCATGTGGATACAGAAGGCACCATGCAGGGATTCCCTATGGCGATCGCTCGAGAACTGCGCAGCCTGACGGAGCGGCAATTGATTGTTGCTGGAGGAATTCGCGAACAGGCGGAGATCGATATCCTGCACCAAATGCGCGTCGATGCCGTAGCCGGCATGGCCGTCTACACAGGTGCCCTGGCTACTTAATCGCGTCTTTGCGGCGAAAATACATCGCCACGCCGAAAAACAGCAACGAAATGATGGCCTGCAACCATGCTCGCTGCCAGCCTTGGCGCAGCGTGGTTACGATTGCAATGACCAACCAGAGGACCGCGATCAGCAGCCAGACAGCAGAACGTCGCATAAAGCGCAGCATATCATTTTCAACTTATTGTGCAGGCCACTCACTAGAAAAGCCGAAGATCGGCTAAGCTGGTTAGTTTGGCGCTGCTCTGGATCGCACCACGCCAGCCGACTTCTGAGTTGGAGAATCTGAATGGTCACGAAGAAAAGCGCATTGTGCCTGGCGAAGCGTCTGGATGAAGTCGGATTCTCCGATATCGTTCAGATTCGCAATAAGGTCATTGAACTTCGCAATGCGGGGGAAATGGTGCATGCATTTCACGGTGGCGAGCCTTTCTTCGAGACACCAGAGTCAATCAAATACGCCATGGTGCGCGCGCTGGTCGAAAACAAGACCAAATATGCGCCTTCTTCCGGAATCGTTCCATTGCGCGAAGCGCTCGTCGAGAAGTTGAAAACACGTAATCATCTCAATGTTGTACTTGATGATGTTCTGATAACCGCTGGCGGGGCGCACGCACTCTACGCCGCTTTTCAGGCAGTCCTCGATCCGGGCGACGATCTGCTTCTATTTTCTCCATACTGGACGCCCATTCGCGACATGGTGACAGGCGCCCAGGCACGGCCTCTGCTGGTTCCAACCGCTAGCGCGCGGCGCAACGGGCTCACCAAAGCGCTCGAACAGTTTTCTACGCCTCATACCAAGGCCATTTACTACAACACGCCGCAAAATCCATCTGGCATG
This sequence comes from Acidobacteriota bacterium, assembly GCA_013285705.1. Taxonomy (GTDB): domain Bacteria; phylum Acidobacteriota; class Terriglobia; order Terriglobales; family Acidobacteriaceae; genus Alloacidobacterium. The sequence goes on along the minus strand of JABDHA010000039.1, from coordinate 9,345 downwards.
GTGTTTTCCCGCGCTGAAGCGGAAGAGGTAGCGGCGTTTGCCAGGAAGCATAACCTCATCGTGATTGCCGATGAGGCCTATGAGGATCTGGTGTACGAAGGCGATCACGTGTCCATTGCTTCTTTGCCGGGCATGGCCGAGCGGACGATTTCCACCTATACATTCTCCAAAAGCTATGGAATGACCGGCTGGCGCGTTGGCTATGTAGTCGCCAAGGAGCCATTCATGACGGGGCTGCGCAAGCTGGTGCTCTATTCGGTGAACGGCGTGTCAACGCCGTCGCAGTGGGCAGCCCTGGAAGCACTGGCTACGCCGGATGATTTTCTTTTGAAGCGCAGGGAAGAATACCGCGAGCGGCGCGACTTGCTGGTAAACGGACTCAATGGTCTGGGGTTGGAGTGCGAGCTCCCAGAAGGTGCGTTTTACGCATTGCCAAACATCTGCAGGATCAATAAAGACAGCCGCAAAGCCGCTGCAATCTTGCTCGAGAAGGCCCATGTTGCCACGGTTCCGGGCGTCGTTTTTGGTGCACAGGGTGAGGGGCACGTGCGATTTGGTTATTCCGTGCCAAAGTCAGCCATTGAAGCCGGGTTGGAAGCTCTGTCGAAATTTCTGAAATGAAAGCACTTTCCTTGCTTACAACCACCTTTATTTGCACCCTATAGATGCTATCCTTCGTCTAAGCCAACATGAGTCAACGCAGCTCTCCGTCTCAATGTACTGTTTTCGTCTTTATTGCGCTCTGTTCGCTGGGCATAGCACGCGCGCAATCCGTTGCATCTGCTGACAACATTCCAGATGCACCCGATGCTGCCTTGGCGCAGCAGAATACGGACCCGGGCGGCAGTACACAGAACGCACAGCAATCTACAAGCCTGGAAGGCAAGCAGACAAAGCGCATTCTTGGCATTATCCCGAATTTTCGTTCTGTTTCCGTTAACCAGAAGCTTCCACCACAGTCGGTAAAAGAAAAATTCATTACGTCAACGCAGGACAGCTTCGATTATTCGGCGTTTATCTTTGCCGGCGCTCTGGCAGGCGTCAGCATGGCAGAAAATTCTTATCCTGAATTTCATCAGGGTGCAGCCGGTTACGGCAGATATTATTGGCATACATTTGCGGATCAGGCGAACGAGAATTATTGGGTAGAATTTATTATGCCGACGGTGCTACGGCAGGATTCCCGCTACTACACGCTGGGTCGGGGCGGCCTCGTCAAGCGGACGGCTTATTCGTTTTCTCGTGTGTTGATTACACGCACAGATGGCGGGAGCGAGACTTTCAATGCATCGGAGATTGTCGGAGCCGGAGCAGCTTCCGGCATTTCAAGTCTCTACTACCCTAGTACAGAACGCACGTGGACCAAGGTCGGGCAGCGCTGGCTTACGAACGTGAGCCTGGATGGGGCGACGTTTATCTTTAAGGAATTCTGGCCGGATATCAACAACGCAATCTTTCATCAAAAGCAGTAAGAGCTGCTGACACCTCTTTTGTCGTATCGAGAATGGGTATGCGCCTGTTTTTCGAGCGTGTCGCTCTATTTTCATCTCGATTAGCATAAATAGCAGTGCCGACTGACTGAGGAGTTATGTTCGCATGGTGAAAGTAGGAGTGCCGCACTGGGCTGATGAGCCCTTACTCGCAAAACTGCCTCCTGAAGCCGAAGTGCATGTTCTGCCTAAGAAACCATCTGCGTCCGTAGATATCGATTTCTGGGTGGCTCCGCTGTTTAAGAAGGACGCTGAGCCTGTGGCACCCTATCTTCGTGGGGTCAAAGTGGTTCAATCGTTGCAAGCCGGGGTCGATTGGCTGCGCGCATTCGTGCCACCCGCTGCGATTTTGTGCGATGCACAAGGCGCGCACAATGTGGCCACTTCCGAGTGGGCTGTAACCGCCATTCTGGCTTCGATGAAATTCCTGCCCTTTTATTTCAACCTCCAGCACGCAGGCAAGTGGGCTACGCGCGATGCGGCAGAGGAAAACTACCAGTCAGTCTACAAGACAAACAAGCGCCACTATCCTCCCGTATTCATTGAAGAACTGGCCGGCAAGACGGTAATGATCGTCGGGTATGGATCGATTGGGAAATCGATTGAAGAACGGCTTCAACCTTTTGGCGTGCAGTTCATTCGCGTCGCGCGCTCAGCCCGGCCGGGCGTGGAGGCAGTAGATAAATTGTCTGAATTGCTGCCGGCAGCAGATATAGTCGTGCTGATTTTGCCGCTTACCCCGGAGACGCAGCATTTGATAAATGCCGAAGCTATTGCTCGCATGAAGCAGGGAGCATTGCTGGTAAATGCCGCGCGGGGGCCTGTGGTCGACACGGATGCCTTGCTGAAGGCGCTGACAGAAAAGCGCATCCGTGCAGCACTCGATGTAACGGACCCCGAACCGTTGCCGGAAGGGCATCCGCTGTGGAGTGCACCGAATCTTTTGCTCACCCCTCATGTGGGCGGATCGGGTCCGCTTTTCATGTCACGAGTTTTTGATCTGGTAGCCGAGCAGGTCAAGCGATTCGCAAAAGGCGAGCCGCTTAAGAATGTGGTCGAGGGGGACTACTGATCACCTCGGCGAAATGCAGAGCACGCCGATTCGTGTTTTGTGCAATCTGCTCGCGGCAGCTGAATCCATCCGTGACCAGCAGTGTATCGGATGCTGCGTTGCGCGCTGCTGGCAGTAATACCCGTTCCCCGAGAGCTTGTGACACCTCGTATTTCTCCTTCTCGAAGCCAAAAGGACCGGCCATCCCGCAACAACCTGCATCGAGTAATTGAACCTGTGCGCCGGTTGCGCTGAGGATCGTCAGCTCGTCATTCATCTTGATCAATGACTTGTGATGACAGTGTCCGTGTAATACGATGCGTTGGCCGGGGAGTGCTGGCGGCTTATAGCCAGGTGCTCGGCGTACCAGGAATTCGCTGAGCAGGAGCGTCTGGTCGCTAAGCCGCTTCGCGCGTGGATCTGCTGGAAAGAAATTCAACAGCTCATCGCGGAATACGCTGGCACAGCTGGGTTCTAGAAAAACAAATGTCGTACCGGCATCGATCTGCGGCGCAAAGTTCCGGAGAATTGTTTCAAGATAGCTACGTGCCTCTTTCAGAAATCCGAAGTCGTAAAGCGGGCGGCCACAGCAGATGTGGTGTTTGGGTGTGTACGGAGTGAATCCGGCATGCATAAGCACCTGCCGCGCAGATTGCATGACATGCGGATGGTAGTAGTTGTTCCAGGTATCCGGCCATAAGAGCACGGACGATTGCGACGCTGTAGCGTCAGCCGACGTGAGCGTACTCTGATAACTGCGTGGCGCAAATTGCGGAAGTTTACGCTGCGGTGCGATCCCGAGTGCTTGCTTTATCAATCCATCGATGCCGGGAATCTGAAGAGGCAAGTTTGCGAGCCGAGTAGTCAATCCGGGAACAGCAGATGTGAGATGCGCCCATCGATCCATGAACCCAAAGACATAATCACGCAGAGGATGAGGATGTTGCTCATGATAGTGGGCCAGAAACTCAGCCTTGTAAGTAGCCACGTCTACATTGACCGGACATTCGCTTTTGCACGCCTTGCATGACAGGCACAGGTCAAGTGCCTCGCGCACCTGTTCGTTCCCCCAGTCGTGGTCAAGCACACTGCCTTCGAGCAATTCCCACAGAAGATGAGCACGTCCCCGCGTCGAATGCTGTTCTTCGCGCGTAGCCATGTAGCTTGGGCACATTGTGCCAGGATTTTGCTTCCGGCATGCGCCCACTCCAACACAACGCAGTGTGGCCTCGGCAAAAGAACCCTTATCTTCTGGAAATTGAAAATAGGTGTCGACTTTCTTTGACTCGTAACCGGCTCCGAGTCGAAGGTTTTCATGCGGCTCATAGACGGCGACGGGGTCGATTAGCTTGCCGGGGTTCATCTTATTGAGCGGGTCCCACAGTGATTTGAACTCCCGGAAAGCCTGCATCAACTCTGGGCCGAACATCTTGGGCAGGAGCGCCGCGCGTGCCTGCCCATCGCCATGTTCGCCAGAGATCGATCCGCCATGTTCGAGCACTACATCGGTTGCGCGATCGAGAAAGGCGCGGAATTTGCGAATCCCAGCTTCGCTTTCGAGGTCGAAATTGATGCGCATGTGCACGCAGCCCTCACCGAAGTGACCATACATTGGGCTCCGGTAGCCGAACTCGCTCATCAGTTTGAAAAGCTCGCGGAGGTAGGAGCCGAGCTTTTCCGGCGGGACGGCTGCATCTTCCCAACCCTCCCAACCATGTGGCTCGCCGGGAACGAAGACCGTTGAACCTAGCGCCGATTCACGTACGTGCCAGACGCGAGGAGCTTCGGCCGCCGTGTAGTGGCGGACATCGGCGGGCGTCTGCGCTATAACTTGCAGAAACCGGTCGACCTGAGTATCTGCGTCTTCCGGCGACCATCCTCCAAACTCGACGAGCAAATGGCCACGGCCTTCTGGCAAAAGAGTGACATCGTCCACGGCGAGCCGTTTGCGCCGCATAAAGTCGACGAGCATGCCGTCGAATCCCTCTAACCCAATGGGCTTTGATTCCAGCACGAGTGGAACATGGTCAGCTGCGATGAATGGATCAGTAAAGCCCAGACCGACAAGCCGCCGATGCGGAGGACTGTCTTTCAGATGTAGTGTTGCGCCAAGTACCGTAGCGCATGTGCCTTCGCTTCCAACCAGCGCACGCGCGACGTGAAAGCCACTTTCCGGTAGTAGCTCATCGAGGTTGTATCCGGAAACGCGGCGCGGGATGCGAGGAAAACGCTTGCGCACCAGCTCAGAATACTGATCGCGAATCCGCCGGAGCCCGGCATAGATTTCGCCGCGACGCCCCCCTGTAGCGATGATGGCGCTGAGCTCTTCTTCCGATGTAGCGCCTACGGTTAGCCGGGTTCCATCGTAGAGCGCGATATCGAGCGAATGGATGTTATCGACCGTCTTGCCGCCCATGAGCGCATGCACGCCGCAAGAGTTGTTACCGATCATGCCGCCCAGCGTGCAGCGGCTGTGCGTTGCCGGATCGGGGGCAAATGTCAGGTGATGTTCTTCAGCGGATTCGCGGACGCGATCAAGAACAATACCGGGCTCTACATGCGCGAGCTTCTTTTCCGCATCAAGCCAGTGGATGGAACGCATATACTTTGAGAAATCGAGCACCACGGCGACGTTGCAGCATTGTCCTGAAAGGCTTGTGCCGCCTCCGCGCGGCAGAACGGGCGCGCCAAACGCACGGCATGCAGCAAGGGTTGCCTCCACATCGGCCACGTCTCGAGGAATAACCAGGCCGATAGGAACCTGGCGGTAATTTGAAGCATCTGTAGCATAAAGGGCGCGGGAAGCGGAGTCGAAGCGCACTTCGCCCTGTATAGCAGAGCGCAATTTGTGCTCTAGCTCTTGTGACGCGCCAAAGCTTTCATGCGCATGCTGCGTATTGTTCAGAACTGGAAACGGCGATGCAGAAGTCACGGCAGTATCGTAGCAGCTTATAAGCCTAAGCTGGTTCGGCTACATAGTCCGTTTCTAACGTTGCGTCGCGTCCTGGTTCATGGCCCAATGCATTGAGCAACAGTGTGACGGCGACGGATACCAGCAGGTTTGCAAGTAAGGCCGGAATGGCCGCGTAAATCATCCAGACATGACTGCCAATATGCAGAGGGTAGACAGAGCTTTTCAGGTCGCGGGCCAAAGCCATGCCTGTACCGGTCACCATACCTGCGAACCATCCCCATAAAAGTGCCCGACCGTGGAACCAGCGTGTGAAGAGGCCGCAGACCACGGATGGAAAGAGCTGGCCGATCCAGATGCCTCCTAACAGCTGTAATTCAATGGCATACTGTGCGCGCACAAAAAGAACGAAGACGAGCGCTCCGATTTTGATGAAAAACGAAACCAGTTTGGCCTGTGTCGCCTCTTGCTTTGGGGTCATCGAGCGGTGAAGCAACTCGCCATAGAGGTTCCGCGTAAATAAATTCGCCGACGCAATCGACATGATGGCGGCGGGAACAAGCGCGCCGATGCCAATGGCTGCAAGACAGAATCCAGAAAACCATTCGGGAAACATCTGCACGAAGAGCAGCGGAACTGCGCTCGATGAGTCGGTTGTGTGGATTCCCGCTGCGAGAGCGACAAAACCGAGAAGTGCGATGAGAGCCAACAGCAGGTTATAGGCAGGCAACAGTGCGGCGTTGCGCTTAATTACGCGTCCGCTCGATGAGCTGAGCACACCGGTCGCGGTGTGCGGATAAAGAATAATGGCAATGGCCGAGCCAAAGGCCAATGTCACATAGCTGAGATACTGCGATGGCTGCAGAATGATGGAAGCCGCAGGCTTCTTCTGCGCGAGCGCCGCTCCTGCTGCAGAAAAAACATGCGCGTATCCACCAAGCTTTGCCGGAATCATGATGATGGCCGCTAACACCACGATGTAGAGCATGAAGTCCTTCACAATGGCGATGACAGCAGGGGCGCGTAGACCACTCGAATAGGTATAGGCGGCGAGGACCAGGAAGGCGGCGATAAGCGGCCATTCACCATGGAGACCGAGTGCGGCAATGACCTCGCGCATACCCACCAACTGCAAGGCAATGTAGGGCATCGTCGCGAGAATTCCTGTAAGGGCAACGGCGATGGAGAGCGATCGGCTGCCGTAACGTCCGCGGACAAAATCAGCTAATGTTACGTAACCATGACGGTGACATACCTGCCACAGCCGCGGGAGCACCAGCATCATGTAGGGATATATAAAAATGCAGTAGGGAATCGCAAAAAAGCCAGGTGCTCCTGTCCCATAAAGCGCTGCTGGAACGGCAATGACGGTGTAGGCGGTATAGAAATCGCCGCCGATCAGGAACCATGTCACAAGCGTTCCAAAGCGGCGTCCGGCCAGACCCCACTCTTCCAGGCTATTCAGATCGCCGCGCTTCCAGCGAGCAGCCCAAAAGCCCGCTAAAGTCACAAGCAGGAAGCAGGCACAAAAAATCCCAGTGGCAACTGCGTGCAGTGAGGATGTCATGTCGCGTGCCATTGATCTTAGATGATTTCCCCGTATCCTGACAGCCGGAGATCATGCGGTTTGGCTTGTTTCCCGTGTCTTCTGCTACACTCAACGGTTTTCCACCTTCTGAGGTTCCGATGTCTGACACACTTACCACTCCCGCCGCCCTGCCGCTGACGCAGCTGAATGAAGACGAACAGCTTTTTCGTTCCACCGTGCGCGAGTTCGCGCAGAAAAGCATTGGGCCGCTGGTTCGCCAAATGGATGAAGAGCAGCACTTCTCCGCAGATCTATTGCCGCAGCTCTTCAATCTTGGGCTGATGGGGATTGAAATTCCCATGGAATACAACGGCAGTGGCGGCACATTTTTCGAGGCGATCCTGGCTGTTGAGGAGATTTCTGCTATCGACGCATCCGTAGGGGTTCTTGTCGATGTGCAGAATACGCTTTGCGTGAATGCCTTCCTGCGCTGGGGTACCGAACAACAAAAGAAGACTTATCTGTCACGCCTCGCAACTGACACTGTGGGCGCCTATGCCTTATCGGAGGCTGCTTCTGGCTCCGATGCTTTCGCACTGCAAACACGGGCAGAATTGCGCGGCGATCATTACATCCTCAACGGCCAGAAGCTATGGATCACAAACGCAAAAGAGGCTGACATTTTTATTATCTTTGCGACGCTTGACCCTGCGGCGGGATACAAGGGCATCACGGCCTTTCTCGTAGAAAAAGACTCTCCGGGATTCTCGATCGGCAAGAAGGAAGACAAGCTGGGCATCCGCGCCTCATCCACCTGCGAGTTGATCCTGGAAGACTGCCGTGTGCCTGCGGAGAACGTCCTCGGAGAACCGGGGAAAGGCTACAAGATTGCTATCGAAACATTGAATGAAGGCCGCATTGGCATTGGAGCGCAGATGCTGGGTCTGGCACAAGGCGCGTGGAACTGCGCCGCAAAATATGCGCAGGAGCGCAAGCAATTCGGCAAGCCCATCGCCGAATTTCAGGCAGTGCAGTTTTCGCTAGCCGAAATGGCAACCGACATCGAAGCCGCGCGCTTGCTCGTCTATAACGCCGCCCGCCTTAAAGACGCCAGGCTCAGTTACATCCGCGAAGCAGCCATGGCAAAGTATTTTGCCTCGCAGGTTGCCGAACGCGTCGCCAGTCAGGCTGTTGAAATCTATGGGGGCTACGGCTTCGTTAAGGATTATCCAGTCGAAAAATATTATCGCGACGCGAAGATCGGCAAGATTTACGAGGGAACGTCAAACATGCAACTCGCTACCATCGGCAAACTGGTGCTGAGCGGAAAGTAACGCCCGCCTGCAACTCGGCTAGAAGGGCAAGCTAGATTTGCTGTGATTGACAGATCGTCACGGCTCCTCTGCTGATATCCGTCGATCTGCCTTTGTAGCCGCAGCTTCAACAGATCAAAAGTAATAGCGCGTAAGGGGGCGCCGGGGATTTCCTGCGCTTCCCTTCCTTTAAACTGGTATTTGGAAGTCATCGCGCCCATTTCCCCTGAAGCTCCCGTCGACCTGCATCCCAGGCATCGCAGCCTGCTGCCATTTCTAGGCCTTGCATGCGGTGTCGGCGTCTCCAACATTTATTACAACCAGCCTCTGCTGCTCGATATGGCCCGCAGCCTGCGCGCCAGTCACGGCCAGATGGGCATGGTCGCTGTGGCGACGCAGGTCGGTTACTCGATTGGCATCCTCGCCTTTGTGCCGCTGGGCGATGTTATCGAGCGCCGCAGGCTCATGGTGCGTCTCTTTGCCGGCGTCGCCATCTCCGCTCTTCTCGCGGCTCTTGCGCCGAACCTGTGGACACTGCTGGTGGCGAGCATTGCCATCGGCCTGACTGCTGCGGTCACGCATGTCGTGGTTCCTATCGCACCGGAACTGGCCGACGATGAAGAGCGCGGGCGCGCTGTCGGCACAGTGATGACAGGCCTTCTGCTCGGAGTCTTACTCGCACGCTCGGTTTCGGGATGGATTGCGTCCTTCTTCGGCTGGCGGGCCGTCTTCGTCTTCGCTGCGCTCAGTAATGCAGCCTTCGTTCCACTCCTATTACGGAAGTTGCCTAAGCTACCTCCACATAAGCCGCTGCCGTATATGCAGGCGCTACGCTCGCTCTGGACACTCATCCGCACCCATCCCTTGCTGCGCGAGTCGGCAGTCATCGGAGGGCTGGTCTTCGCGGCCTTCAGTGCTTTCTGGACCACGCTGATCTTCCTGCTCGGTTCCAAGCATTACCATCTGGGCGCAGGCACAGCCGGCAGTTTCGGCATCCTTGGCGCTACCGGAGCGTTGATCGCGCCCGTAGCAGGACGCGTCGCCGATCGTCG
>JABDHA010000038.1 GCA_013285705.1 Acidobacteriota bacterium | reverse complement strand
ACGAAGACATACGTTGCCGCGGTGGGCACGCCGTTGCGCGTGGACATGGGCCGCTGACGCTGCATCGCGTGGTAGGCGCGGAAGATGAAGGACATGGAATCGAGCAGGAAGACGGGCGGCTTGGTTGCGGAAGGCATCAGGGTTGAGTCTATCGAAATCTACCGCCAAGGCGCTAAGAAAGACCTTTACCACAGCCATTCACCACAGAGGACACGGAGAGCACAGAGTTCGACAGACTCAGCTGAGGAACATGCAGTCTCCATAGGAGAAGAAGCGGTAGCCTGATGCGACTGCGTGTTTGTAGGCGGCGAGCACACGCTCACGTCCGGCGAAGGCGCTGACCAGCATCAGCAGGGTTGATTGCGGCAGATGGAAGTTGGTCAGTAGTGCGTCGACGACGCGGAATTCGTAGGTTGATTCGTATCCTGACTCGTCTCTGGGCGAGATGAAGATGTTCGTTGCTCCGGAATGAGGCTCCAGCTTTGCTCCGGAATGAGGCTCCAGCTTTCCATCCGGCGCGATGCTTGCGCAGTGTTCGAGTGTGCGAACGGTGGTGGTGCCTGCGGCAATGACTCTGCGGCCTTCGTGCTTGGCTGCGTTCACTGCTTCGGCTGTGGCTGCGGGCAATGTGTAGCGCTCGGTGTGTAGGTGAATGTCCTCGATCTTGTCGACGCGCACGGGCTGGAAGGTTCCGAGTCCTACGTGCAGTGTTACGTATTCGATTTGGACGCCTTTTTCGCGGATTTTTTCGAGGATTTGCGATGTAAAGTGCAGTCCTGCGGTTGGTGCGGCTACTGATCCGCGCTCGTCGGCATAGACGGTCTGGTAGCGATCGCGGTCGGTGGGTTCGTCCTGGCGATGGATGTAGGGGGGCAGCGGCATGTGGCCTAACTGCTCCAATGCGCCGTAGAAGTCGGCGACTGGATCGAAGCGCAAGGTGCGCTCACCGAATTCTCCGTGGGCGGTGATTTCCGCGTGCAGGAGGTCATCGCCGAAGGTGAGTTTTTCTCCTGTCAAGACTTTGCGTCCTGGGCGAGCGAGGACTTTCCATTCCCATTCACTGATCTGCTCGGTCAGCAGGACCTGGATGCGTCCGGTTGTCCTGTGGCCCTCTTGCGTATGCAATCCGGCGCGGTGCGCGTAAAGGCGCGCAGGAATGACGCGGCTGTTGTTCAGGACCAGAACGTCGCCTGCGCGGAGCATCTCCGGGAATTCACGGAAGTGGTGGTCTGCGTAGGCTCCTGTTTTGCGGTTGAGCGTGAGCATGCGCGCTCCGGCTCGGTCTTCTGGCGGTTTTTGGGCGATCAGTTCTTCGGGGAGGTGGAAGTTGAAATCGGAGACTTGCACTGGTTTGATTTTAGCGGGGGAAATCTACCGCCAAGGCGCTAAGAAAAACCTTCACCGCTGAGGACGCTGGGTTTGCGCTGAGGTCCGCAGAGGTAGTTCCTCGTTCGCTTCCTGGTTTACAGATTGCGTTCGGCGTTTCGTCTGGCTCGTTCGATGGCTGCGTTCAGTTCCTGGCGCTTGGCTTCGAGGGTTGCGGCATCGGCGTCTGCGGCGGGAGGCGCTACTGCGCGTGACCAGCTTACGATGACCGTTGAGAACGGCTTCGGGATCAGGAAGCGGTCCCACGAGTTCAGTGTCCACGCTCGCTCGGGGAGCAGGTAGAAGCTGCTGATCTCTTCCTGTGTCATCTGCGCCAGCTTTACCGGGCCCATCTTGGTCTGGTAGATGGGGCCTCGCGGACCGTCGGCGGTGAAGACAACCGGCAATCCCTTGGCTAAGACCTGTTGCAGGGCCAGCAGTCCGGCTGCGCCTCCGCGAGAGCTTGAGCCGCGCACACTGTCGAATCCGAGCAGGCCTAGCGTTCGGGCGATCAGTTCGCCGTCGAAGCTGCGGCTGATGAGGATGGAGCAGCGGAATTTGCGGAAGTACCATCCACAGGGCAGAGTGCACTGGTGCCAGAAGCAGAAGATTCCTTTCGCCGGGGGCGTGGCCGGGATGGCTCCGGGTTCGGCGATGACCTTGAAGCGGAGCGTCGTGCCAATGGCGGTTAGGATTGCGGCGGTGAGACGCGGCACGATGGCCAGCGCGATCCGCTGCGGAAGGGTGAAGTCTTTCCGGGTCACGCTCCTGATTCTATCCGGGGCTATCCCGGGGGGCCTCCCCCTGCCCCTGGGGTGGCTTCCCTTTTATTTGTTTTCAAGGGTTTAGCGAGGGATCATCCCCTACTATGCCGCTGATTCTATTAGGGTTAGATTCGTTTTAGTGTTTTCAATAACTTAACTGGGGGTCCTATTTCTGCGCAAATAAAAAGGCCCGCCAGTTGGCGGGCTTTTTCCTTCTATTTCAAGGATAGCAGTTTTGGCGAAATAATCTGCCAAGTTACGGACCTTTTATGTGGTTTGTTTTCAGTTGCTTGTGAGTTATTTTATGGTTTAGGGGCTTGACAGGGTCGCTTCGTCCTTTGGACTGCGCTCCAGCCTGCGGCAGCAAGGTTCGGCTCTTCGAGCCGGATTCTTATTCCCCGGGCTGAAGCCCGGGGCTTCTACCTGAATTTTGTGCGCCGTCTTCGACGGCGGTCGTTTCGACCCATGTTAGCTTCGCGAACATGGGGCACCCGGCGTAATTATCGGTCGTACTCAAGTAGTTCCGGGAGATCGAATCTGTCATCGTGACCGATTTCAATGTTACGCATCGGAATAGAGCGTGAGTTGTCCCAACCATCGCCCTTGATCTTTACATAGAACTCTGTGCAGTCCAGAACGGTAAGCTGTACTGAACTCCATGGCCTCGTACCTAATGTCATCGCTTGCTGCGGAGTGGGCATCTTAACCCACATCACTCGTTGCCCTTTCCATTGCAGTATCTGCCGGTGCTTTCTCTGATATTCAGTTTCAACTGAGCTATGAACAGTCTGCCCGATTGAAGTCAATGCGCTATGTTCGCGGACTATTTTCCATGCGCTGAGCAGCTTCCCAGGAAAGAGAGACTCGTCGTTGTCCACGAGCTTCGCGCAGTTCTGGCACAGCCAGACACCATTCTCTGCTGATCTTCGCTGCTCGACAGTAAGCGTCGAATCGTAACGAGGGCCACCGGGCGAAGCTGCAGTGATGTGAGCAGCAACCCCGATGTTGAGAGCTTTTGATGGGTCGTCTTGTGGTCCACCAGTCGAGCTTCCACAGGACGGGTTTGAGCAGACAAGATTCGCTCTGTGGGCAATAACACGCTTCACTTCCTCAGAAAAATCGTCTCGCATGTGGCTTGCGGATATTGTACTAAGGGCGGTTGGTCTTGCTTTCACAAGACCAATTCGCACGAGCGTTGCTCGTGGGGGTCCTTCGGCTTCGCTACGCTCCGCTCAGGATGACGGCGGGTTGGGATGGGTTCTTGCTTTCCCACCCTTTCGACTGCGCTCAGGATGACGTCGGCAGTGGGAGCGTATTACCTCCCCACCCTTCCGCAAAATACGCGGAAGGATGGGACACCCCTTTTCTTGCTACTGCTCAGAGAAAAGCAGATCCTTCGACTGCGCGCCTTCGGCGCTCCGCTCAGGATGACAACACTAAACCAAGCATGGATGGCGCCCAAAGGGCGCGTGTGCCTGAACGGCCAGTTCAGCTGTAGCGGAGCCAGCGGAGCATTTCGGGGATGGTGGCTCGTTTGCCGTACATGAGGATGCCGATGCGATAGATGCGCGAGGACAGCCAGATCACGATGTAGACCGAGACGGCCATGATGGCGAGCGAGAGCGCGATCTGCCAGAGTGGCGGAAACTGCGAGGCGATGCGCAGGAACATCGTAATGGGCGCGCAGGGCGGGAACATCGAGATGGCGACCGACAGCGCCGAGTTGGGATTGCTGACGATGAAGGTGATCATGCCGAAGCTGAGCCAGATGGGCACGGCGGCGAGCGGGGCGTATTGCTGGAGCTCCTGTTCGGTGTCGCAGGTGGCGGCGAGTCCGGCAAAGAGGGCGCTGTAGAGCGCGTATCCCAGCAGGAAATAGATGGCAAAAAGCGCGATTTCGGCGCCGGAAACCTGTATTTTGAGGCCTCCGGACATGAGACTGGCGGCCAGTGCGCTGCCTGAGAAAATAGCCGCGGCGATGGCCCAGATGGCCAGCTGCGAGAGGCCGACTGCGCCGATCCCGATGAGCTTGCCGGCGAGCATGTCTCCAGGCTTTACGGTGGCGAGCATGACCTCGAAGATGCGCGAGGTTTTTTCCTGAATGACGGAGCGGCCCACGTTCATGCCATACATGACGACAGTGAAAGAGAGCAGAAAGGCCATGATGTAGGCGGCCCAGAAGGTGCCGAAGGCGTTGCTCGAGACTTCTTTGCCGTTCTTGACCTGCTCGGTGTGGATTTTTACATCGCTGGTGAGGGCTTCTACATCGCCTGCGGCGATGCCGTGTGCGGTGAGGCGCTGCTGCACGACGGCGTGATCGACGGCGTCGGAGAGGCGCGCGGTGGTGGCGAAATCGCCCGATGCGTGCGCGGCGTACGTTGCGCTGGCTTTGCTGCCGTCCGATTCGGTGGTCAGCCAGAGGAAGCCGTCCAACTGCTTTTCATCGACTTCGGTGAGGAGTTGTTGGCGGACGGAATCCGCGGCGGGTGCGATGACGTCGACGATCATGCGGGCGTCTTTGTCGGTGAGGAGCTGGTCGCGGACGCGAGCGGCCAGCGCGGGGTCGTTAGCGGCGATGGTGATGTGCTTGCCCGAGCCGGAGTTCTTGCTGGCAAAAAACGAGATGCTGAAGATGGAGACGAAGACGACAGGGATGAGGATCGTTGTGACTTTGAAGGCCTTGCCGCGTATTTGTTCGAGATATTCGCGCTTGGCGATGAGCCAGATGTCACGCATCGACTTTCTCTCCTACGGTCTGGATGAAGATTTCTTCAAGCGACGGTTCCACTAATTCAAACTTATAGATCTTTGCCTTTTCGATGGCCTCGCGGAGAAGGCTTTGCGCGTCGGCGTGCGGCTTGAGCTTGATTTCGACGTGGCCAGAGTAGTCCTTGTATTCGGCGATGGCGGGATGCTGGAGGAAAGAATTGTCGCCTTCAAACTGGAGCACGACACGATCGCGTTCATAGCGCGATTTAACTTCGCGCATGCCGCCGGAGAGCACGGCCTGACCTGCGTTGATGAGGCAGATGGCGTCGCAGAGCTTTTCCACCTGATCCATGCGATGGGTGGAGAAGAGGATGGCTTTGCCTGCGTTTTTGAGGTCGATGAGGGTGTCCTGGAGGAGAACGGCGTTGACGGGATCGAGGCCGGAGAATGGCTCGTCCATGATGATGAGCTCGGGATCGTGCATGAGCGTGGAGATGAACTGGATCTTCTGCTGCATGCCCTTGGAGAGCTCTTCGGTTTTCTTGTCGACGGCTTCGAGGATCTGGAGGCGCTCGCACCAGTTGTGGGCGCGGCGGCCGGCGGTGCCCTTGTCGAGTCCGCGCAGCTCGCCCATGAAGATGAGCTGGTCCAGCACCTTCATCTTTTTGTAGAGGCCGCGCTCTTCGGGCAGGTAGCCGACCTGTTTGAGGCTTTCGCGAGCGAAGGGCTTGCCGAGCAGGTTTACGCTGCCGGAGTCGGGCATGGTGATGCCGACCATCATGCGGATGCTCGATGTTTTGCCTGAGCCGTTGGGGCCGAGCAGGCCGAACATGGTGCCTGCTTCAATGCGCAGGCTTAATTCGCGGACGGCTACTTTTTTTTCATAGGACTTGGAGATGCGGTCCAGTTCTACGACTGCGGGCATGCCTTCTCCATTGGTGGGATGGGGACAGTGTAGCAGGGGCTGGTTCTGTGGCGAGGACGCTGTGCGTCTCTTTCACCGCTGAGGACGCTGAGGGTGCGCGGAGGTTCGCTGAGGAAAACTCTTCACGGAGTCATTCGAGCCCAAGCAGATGCTGCTCGCGGGCAGAAATCTACCGCCAAGACGCTAAGGGCGCCAAGAAAAACTTTTCACCACCCAGGGCGGGGAACTGCTTTAGCGACCAGCGGGAGCGGCGCGGGCAGGTTATGCAGATGGCAGAGGCACGGATGGCGCGAAGCGCGGCTGCTGCATGCAATGCCTGCATGCAATGCTAGGATCGGTTTGTGCTGGGGCTGGATACACACGTTCAATTTGTTAAGGGCATTGGGCCGAATATCGCAAACTCGCTTGCGGCCAAGGAGATTTCAACGGTCGAAGATTTGCTTTATCACCTGCCGTTTCGCTATGAAGATCGGCTGCATCCGATGCCGCTAAGCGAGCTGAAGCCGGGCGAGATGGCGAGCGTGATCGGCGAGGTGCGCGGGACAGTTCTGCTGCGCACGCGCTCGATGCCCATCTTCGAGATGACCGTGGGGCAGGGTATTTCTTCGCTCAAGTGCATGTGGTTCCACGGGACGTATCTGAAGGACAAGTTTCAGACGGGGCAGATGCTGGCTGTTTACGGCAAGGTCGAGCCATCGCGCTCGGGGCGCGGCTTCAAGATGATTCAGCCGCAGGTTGAGGTGCTTCCGGCGGGCGATGACGAATCGGAGTTACTTGAAGTAGGGCGCATTGTGCCGGTGTATGAATCGCTGGGCGGCAATAAGCTTACGTCGCGCTGGCTGCGGCGCATTGTCTACAACCTATTGCAGGAGCTTGAGGGGCATGTTCCGGAGACGCTGCCGAAGGCGCTGATTGAACGGCTTGCGCTGCCGTGCCGCGAAGAGGCGTTGCGCAGCGTGCATTTTCCGCCGGCGGGCACACCGATGACGCAGTTGCAGGCGTCGGCGACGGCTGCGCACCGGCGGCTGATCTTTGAAGAGCTGTTTTATCTGGAACTCGGGCTTGAGTTGAAGCGGCGGCGCTTCAAGGAGCGTGCTGGTATCGGCTTTGAGACAAGCGAAAAGGTGCGCGAGGCGATTCGCGAGATTCTTCCTTTCCATCCGACGACGGCGCAGAAGAATGCGCTGGGCGAGATTGTTGCGGATATGCGAAGGCCTTCACCGATGCGGCGGCTGCTGCAGGGCGATGTGGGTTCGGGCAAGACAATTGTCGCGCTGCAGGCGATGCTGGTGGCGATTGAGAACGGCTACCAGGCTGCGCTGATGGCTCCAACGGAGATTCTGGCGACGCAGCATTATCTGGCGGCGAAGAAGCTGCTGGAGCGGTCGTCGAAGCGGTACAGGATTGTGCTGCTGACGGGGTCGCTCGATGAGGCGGTCAAGAAGCTGAACCGCAGCCGGATTTTTCAGGGCGAGGCGGATGTGGTGATCGGCACACATGCGCTGATCGAAGAAAAAGTGGAGTTCGATAAGCTGGGGCTGATTGTTGTGGATGAGCAGCATCGGTTTGGCGTGCTGCAGCGATTTCGCCTGATGAAGAAGCCGAGTGATGCCGAGCCGGATGTGCTGGTGATGACGGCGACGCCGATTCCGCGGACGCTGGCGCTTTCGCTGTATGGCGATCTGGATTTGAGCGTGCTCGATGAATTGCCGCCTGGGCGGACGCCGATTGTGACGCGGCAGGTTTCCGATGAGCGCGCGGATGAGGTTTGGAAGTTCGTGCGCGAACAGATTGGGCGCGGGCATCAGGCGTATGTTGTCTATCCGGTGATTGAGGGCGCGAAGGACGATCAGCCGGAGCTGGATTTTGCTCCGCCTGAGGCTGAGCCGGAGCCAATGAAAAAGTCTGGAAAGAAGGCGAAGACGCAGTCGTTGTTTGAGAAGCCTTCGCTCAAGGCAGCGACGGATATGTATGAGGCGCTGCGCGCGGGCAGTCTTGCCGGACTGCGGCTGGGGTTGCTGCATGGACGGCTTGATTCGGATGAGAAAGAAGTCGTCATGCGGCGCTTTCAGCGCGGAGAGATCGATGTGCTGATTGCGACCACCGTGATTGAAGTGGGCGTGGATGTTCCGAATGCGACGGTGATGGTAATCGAGCATGCGGAGCGGTTTGGGCTGGCTCAGATGCATCAGCTACGCGGGCGCGTGGGGCGTGGGGCGGCGAAGTCATATTGCATTCTGATGACGGGCGGCAAGGTGTCAGAAGGAGCTGAAGAGCGGCTGGCGGCGATGGTGCGCACGCAGAATGGGTTTGAGCTGGCGGAGCTTGATCTGCAGCTGCGCGGGCCGGGAGAGTTTTTCGGGACGCGGCAGGCCGGGTTGCCGGATTTTCGCGTGGCGAATCTTGTGCGGGATCGTGCGCTGCTGGAGCTGGCTAAGAAGGAGTCGGCCCGGTTTGTTGAGAATCCGGATACTGAGGGTACGGAGACCGAGAAGAAAATTGTTCGTGTGCGGCTTCGCGAGGCCTGGCAGCGAAGGTATGGGCTGGTAGAGGCTGGGTGAGGTTGTTCTACGTTCGTGTCCAAAACGGAAAAAGCAGATCCTTCGCTTCACTCAGGATGACAACTCTTTCTATTGTTGCTGTGCAAAAAGATGATCCCAGCTTTTCGGCTGGGTTGGTTTTTTGCTTTCCCACCCTTCGCTTCGCGAAGAATGGGGCACCCATTTTTCGTGCTCCTCCTCACAGAAAAAGCAGATCCTTCGCTGCACTCAGGATGATAGCGTCAGAATTGGCACCCTAACGTCTAAGGCAGATCCTTCCCCTTCGCTTCACTCAGGGTCAGGATGACAGCTTCTCTCTAAAAATCAATGGCGCAGGAGATTACGCCAGTTCGGCGGAGGAGTGCGTGCCGGTACGGTCCTTTTGATCGAGGGGGGCGGTGAGCACGAGCAGGCGCACGCGGGCTACATCAAAGGCTTTGGCTGGCATCAGGTTCCTGGTGCACTGGTACAGCTCGGTCAAGCTCATGTGCGCGTCGCGGCTTAGCTCGAGGCCGGCGGCGATCAGGACGCTATAAATTTCGAGGCTCACGGCGCGGGCAAACTCGAAGCTTATTTCGACGGTATCGGAGCCAGCCATGCTGCGGGACAGAACCCATCCGCCACAGCTCAGGACGGCGCCAGTCAAAAAGCGCATCACGCGCTGCGGATCTTCGGGGCAGGTCGCCGTCAACCTTAGATCCCAATCTACGAGTTCTTCTATATTCACCACATCTACATGATCGGACCAGGAGGGCGGAATCTTCATCGTTACTTCCCCACTCTTTGGTACGTTTCCGTAACCTGGGCTGGGAGCTGTGCTACCTTCCTTTCAGGAAAAAACTGCTCATGCTGGTAGGGACAGGAATCGACATTGTGGAAATTGAGCGGGTGGCTCATTCGATTGCCCGCTATGGAGACCGTTTTCTCGAGAAGATTTTTACTGCCGAGGAGATTGTGTATTGCCGGCGGAAGAAGAACTTTGCCGAGAGCTTTGCCGCACGCTTTGCGGCGAAGGAGGCTGGAGCCAAGGCTCTGGGAACGGGAATCCAGCACGGGGTCACGTGGAAGGAACTGGAGGTGAAGCGGCTGCCGGGTCATCGCCCCACGCTGCACCTGACGGGACGGGCGCTCGAATTCGCCAAAAGGCTGGGCGTGGCGCATGTCTCACTTTCGATCAGCCATACGGCGACGCTGGCGATGGCCTCGGTCCAACTTGAAAATGGCCAGTAAGATTGAGAGCTGTATCGTTTTGCAACGGCTTGCGGTTTCCGGTCATCCAAACGAAAACCACGATATCCATGCCATGTTTGATATTCTCAAGTCGCAGCGAATGTTGATTTGATTCCATGGGCTAAACGAGGGGGTCTGTGCCGAGCCAGCAGGAAGTTCAGTGGTCCCAACTTAAAGTCGGCGTGCTGGTGCTGGTGGCACTGTCCGCGCTTACCGCTCTCGTATTCCTGATGTCAGGCAACACGGGCGGCTTTTTAGCGGGAAAGATTACCGTCCGCTCCTTTTTTGAGAATTCGGCGGGCCTGAAGGTGGGCGCTCCGGTCAATCTCGAAGGGGTGACGATCGGAACCGTGAAAAGCGTCCGCATTGTGCCTGAGCGCAAGCTCACGCCTGTCGAAGTGACGATGCACATCGGCAAAAAGTACACACCCGCGCTGCACATGGATTCCAAAACAAGCCTTGAGACGATCGGCGTTCTGGGCGATACGGTCGTTGACATCAACAGCAAGTTTGCGACCGGAGGACCGATTCAGGATAACTCTGAACTGCAGACCACGGAGACGCCGAACCTGAGCGACGTGATCAAGTCCAGCCAGGGGACGATTGAGCAGCTGAACACCATTCTGGCGAAGGTCGACAACCTGGTGGACGCGCTGAACAGCGGGAAGGGATCGATCGGCAAGCTGATCAATGATCCCAATCTGTATAACCGGGCCGTCGCCACATTGAATGAGATTCAGGGACTGGTCGACCAGGTGGGCAATGGCAAGGGATCGATCGGCAAGCTCATTGCCGATGACACGCTTTATAACCGCGCCAACGCAACGGTCGGCAAGCTGGAGGATGTCGCCACCCAGATCGACAGCGGAAACGGGACGATCGGCAAGCTGATCAAAGATGACGCGGTGTACAACAACTTCCGCGAGGCGACGGCGAACCTGAACTCGTTATTGAAAGACATCAATGCCGGCAAAGGCTCGATCGGTGTTCTGGCCAAAGACCCGAAATTTGCGGATAAGTTGAATGACACGGTGACCAAGCTCGATTCCATTCTGAATCGCGTGGACAGCGGCGAAGGAACGATCGGGGCATTGATGCGCAACAAGGATCTTTACAACCACACGGACGAGATGATTCAGAATACGAACAATCTGATCACCGCCGTGCGCCAGAATCCGAAGAAATATCTGACGATTCATCTGAAGATTTTTTAAAGGGATCGCTGGACCCGGCGGCAAATTGAAGAAAAAGCAGATCCTTCCCTTCGTTTTCACTCAGGTCAGGATGACACCTCCATTGACTCATCACCAGAGTCGATGGAGGCATGCTCTTTGCCATCCACTCGCCTGGCAGCTTCTTAGCTGACCATTGATCCCTCCGCGTGCTACTTTCATGAGCGAGCACATAGTTCGCCTTGTGCCATTTCGGGCGAGCACCATATCACGAACGCAGAGGTGCTCCCCTCATGTTGAGGAACGTATGCAATCTATCCGTATTGCTTCGGTGCTCCTGTTGTGCACCGGTTTCGCCATCGCGCAACACTCTGCTGAAACGCCTGCTGCTTTCGCGGCGGCGGACCAGCCTTCCAGCGCCGCTCCTGTTGAACCGAAAGCGCTGCACAGCTTCGACGTCTCCGCGATCGACAAGACGGCCGATCCCTGCAGCGATTTCTTTGCGTACGCCTGCGGGAACTGGCGGAAAGCGAATCCCATTCCGGGCGACCAGACGCGCTGGGGACGCTTCAACGAACTGAGCGAGCGCAATCGCTATCTGCTGTATGTAGACCTGAAACAGGCAGCCGATGCGCCCAAAACGCCGCTACAGCACCAGTACGGCGACTTTTTTGCCGCCTGCATGAACACAGATGCGGTGAATCAGCTGGGCGATAAGCCTGTTCTACCGGTGCTGGCGCACATTGACGGCATCACGGACAAGAAACAGATCGGCATGCTCTTAGGGCACCTGCAATTTCAGGCGGGCGTGAGAGCGTTCATGGGCTTTGGCGTCGAACAGGACCAGAAGGATTCTACGCAGCAAATTGCGGTTACGACGCAGGGCGGACTTTCGCTTCCGGATCGCGATTATTACCTGGACAATGATGAGCGTATGACGAAGATTCGCGAGCAGTATCGCGACTATGTCGTCGAGATCTTCAAGCTCGTCGGCGATTCCGATGACAAGGCAGCAGCGGAAGCCAAGAGCGTGATCGACATCGAGACGGCGCTGGCGAAGGGCTCGCTGCCGCGCGTGGAGCTGCGCAATCCCGATAACGTGTATCACGTCATGAAGGTCACCGAACTGAATACGCTCGCGCCTGATTTTGATTGGCAGACTTACATCGGTGAGTTGCGCTCTCCGCATTTCGACACGCTGAATGTGGCGACGCCGGAGTATTTCAAGACATTGAACCAGGTGATCTCCGATCAGAGCCTGGACAGCATCAAGAGCTATCTGCGCTTCCACGCCGTGAACACCGCTGCGCCATGGCTATCGAGCAACTTCTCCGACGCCAATTTCAACTTCTTCCAGAAGACCCTACAAGGACAGGTAGAGCAAACAGCCCGCTGGAAGCGCTGCACGGCGCTTACCGACCGCGCGCTGGGCGAAGCTGTGGGCCAGGACTGGGTGAAGCAGAACTTCCCGCCTTCCGCCAAGGACAACATGGAGAAGCTGGTGGCAGCGCTCGAGAAGGCGCTGGGTGAGGATATCCAATCGTTGCCGTGGATGAGCGAAGACACCAAGAAACAGGCCGAGGTCAAGCTGGAGGCCTTCCGCCAGAAGATCGGCTATCCGGAAAACTGGCGCGACTACTCGAAGCTTGAGGTAAAGCGTGACGACCTGGTGGGCAACCTGCGTCGGAGCGCCGCATTCGAGTGGGATTGGGAGATCAATCACATTGGCAAGCCGGTCGATGAAAAGGAATGGGGCATGACGCCTCCCACGGTGAATGCGTACTACGACCCGAGCATGAACGACATCAACTTCCCTGCCGGCATTCTGCAGCCGCCATTCTTCGACAACTCGAAGGACCCCGCGGTGAACTTCGGCGGGATTGGCGTGGTCATCGGGCACGAAATGACACATGGCTTCGACGATGAAGGCAGCAAGTATGACGCCAAGGGCAATGTGAAGGACTGGTGGACTGCGACGGACAAGAAAGAATTCGACCAACGCACCGATTGCGAAGTGAAGGAGTATGGCGGCTTCGAGCCGGTTGCCGGAACGAAGCTGAATGGCAAGCTGACGCTCGGCGAGAATACGGCTGACAACGGCGGCATTCACATCGCATACCAGGCGCTGATGAGTACGCTGGCCGAGGAACACAAGAGCCCCGCCACCAAGATCGACGGCTACACGGCACAGCAGCGGTTCTTCATCTCGTTTGCGCAGGTCTGGTGTGAAAATCGCACCGATCAGGCGCAGCGCGTGTCGGCGAAGGTCGATCCGCACTCGCCGGGAATGTTCCGCGTAAACGGCGTGGTGCAGAACTTCGACGAATTCGGCAAGGCCTTCGGCTGCCACAAAGGCCAGCCGATGATGCCGGAGAGCAGTTGCCGCGTGTGGTAGAAGAAGACAGGGTAGAATCGCAGGATGGCCCCATGTCTCGAGAATCGAGACATGGGGCACAGCACAGGGATCAGGTCTCAAATCGTAGGAACTTTTTTTGTTCTTCACACGCTCACAGTCGACGCGCGTAAAAGTCTGAAGAACAGCACGCATTGACAGCTTTTTTTACTCCTGGACGGGAGACTCGAGCCCTGCACCCGGAGAACTGTGATTTGATCGCTGTACTTTGAATGCTTTGCCTGTTTTACAATGCAGACGGGAGCAATATCCCGACCTAGTTGCCTGCGCCTCCCATGGCCAGGATGAAGGAAGCGCATGAAGTTTAGAAAAATTGGCCAGATTTCTTTGGCTGCGGTAGTGTCCCTTGTGTTTGTGTTCGGAGCCACCTCGTGCCGGCAAGACTTCACGGAAGCATTTGTTTTCACCGTTGGATCCCAGTTCAACCAGATCGGTTCGTATAAGGAAAGCGACGAGACCGGCGCCCTGACAAATGCACCCGGCTCGCCCTTCGGCTCCGGCGGCACCAACCCCATTCGCATCTTCGTCCTCAGCGGCGGGCGTTACCTGTATGTCCTGAATGAAGGAGCAGAGCAGGTAGACGGCGGCGGCAATATTACCTATACCGGCGCCAATATCTCCCTCTTCAGCATCGGCGGCAGCGGTACGCTGGCCTTCCAGGCGAGTTACACTAGCCAGGGCACAAATACAATTCGTATTCTTCCCGATTCGACGGGAAAATTCCTCTTCGCGCTCGATACCTACGCGCCGGTTACGAATGGCGCGGTGACCCCTGTTGCAAAGCAGGACGCGCAGCATCCCTGCCAAGGACCGAACGGCTTCTATCCAACGGGCGACATTACCGCGTTCAGCATCGACCCAAATACGGGACGCCTGGCGGTGATCACGAATCAACAGACGCAGAACAGCAATGGAACGCAGTTGACGTACTTCCCTGTCGGCTGCGCCCCGGTTGATTTCACTGTCGCTTCGGGCTTTATCTTCACAGCGGATGCCGGCAGCGCTACGAACGCCGATGAACAGACGGTCTTCCCTTACGCGCTGAATGCGACCAATGGCCAGTTGACTACGACGCAGAATGCGCCGCTGTCGACAGGAGCCACGAACATGACAGCCATCAGTACGGCACAGGCGTCGGCCCTGTCCGGCAGCAAGTACATTTACATTCTTGATTCCGGGCAGAACTGCCCCACGGGCTCGGGGCAGATCCCGCCAAACTGCTCAGGGGCGATTCTGCCCTTCACAGCAGGCACCAACGGCTCACTGCAGGCGCTCACGAACGGGACGGTGAACAACGATTCGACTGCGTCCAGGCCGATTTCGCTGGTGGTCGACAGCAAGGGAACGTATCTCTTCGTTGTCAACGCGGGGCCGACGACCGGTATCGTGAATCCGATCAGCCAGATCACCGGATGGACGATTGACCCGACCAACGGTACGCTGCTGCATATCGCCGGGGAACCATTCGGCTCGGGCTCCGGAGTGAATTGCATCTTCGAAGACCCATCGAACCAGTACATTTACACGACGAGCTTCAATGACAGCCAGATCACCGGACGCATTCTCGATCCGAATTCCGGCAACCTGACATTGCTGCGCCGAGGCTCGACATTTAATACGGTAGGCAATCCAACCTGGTGCGCAGTCAGCGGACGCACCACTTAACCAGGAGCCAGTAAAACCCTCCCGCAATGCGGCCCGCAGCAGGAAAGCGGGCCGCATTGCCAAGGAGAAGCCGCTCCAAATGTAGCCGAAAGCGGCGCAAGCTTTTACAATGCAAGCGGGAGCAATCCCTTACACACGAAGCCTGTGCCGCACTGGCCAGGATGAAGGAAGCGCATGAAGTTGAGGAAATCCGGCCGGGTGCTTCTGGCCACCGCAGCATCTTTTGGAATAGGCCTCGGTCTCACGTCTTGCAGTCCCAGCAATACGGTCGACTATGTTTTCGTTACCGCCTCGAAGAACAATCCCGGACAGATCAGCGTCTACCGGGTCGACTCCGAGTCTGGCGCCCTGACGCAGATCCCGGACTCCCCTTATCCTTCGGGGGGCAGAAATCCGGTCGCAGCAGTCACTTCGCCAAACGGCAACAATCTTTTCGTACTCAATCACGATGACAACAGCATCGTCCAGTTCGCTATCGGCACGGACGGCAAGCTTTATCCGCAGCAGACCTGCAACACTCCCGGTGCCGAGCCGGTCGCGGTGGCCATCAACGCAGCGGGAACGTTTCTCTACGTGGTTGACTTCTTTTCGCCCGAAACCCCAGGCGGCCCTGTCTACAGCTCTGCCAACCCCGGTCCGGGCGATCTCGTAGTCTATCCAGTTGATCCCACATCGGGCAGCCTTGGCGGCGGCAACTGCACACCGGTTACGCAGACATATATCGACGCCAATAACGCCACGCAAACAACGACGTATGTGCCTGTGGGCTTTACCCCGACCGGCGTGAATGTGCTGGCCAATGGCAACTCGGTCTTTGTCGCGGCCCAGAATGCCCTTCCGACCGGCGTAAATACGCTGGGCGAAGTCGATGCTTTCAATGTAAGCTCCGGCGTGTTGTCCAATGTGACCAAATATCCGACCGGCACCGCACCCTCGGCCATTGCCAGCGATCCGACGAGCCGCTTCCTTTATGTAACGGACAGCCGTCAGAACCAGCTGATCACCTACACGATTCTCTCGACGGGCATTCTGAACCCGAGCCTGAATCCTCCGGTGAAAACGGACACCTTCCCGGTTGCCGTTACGGTGGACCCGCGCGGACAGTACATCTACGTTGCCAACTACAACGCAGCTGACATCTCGGCCTTCGCTATCAACCAGTCCACAGGTACTCCGTCAGCAGTTGCCGGAGCCACGTCCTATGCGACCGGTGCAGGCCCGTCCTGCGTGCTGATTGAACCGGCGCTGGGACGCTTCATCTACACTGCCAACTTCATCGACAACACGGTCTCTGGCCTGGAACTGAACCCGAATACGGGCACACTGACGGCAAACCAGAATTCGCCGTATCTGGCTGCCGGACAGCCAACCTGCGCCGCAGCGATTCCGCACGGCAACCACTCGACGCAGTCTACATCGCCCTCGGCGCCCGCTGGCAGCTAGAACCACTCCTTAAACCAACGAAAAGGCCTGCTCTCACCAGCAGGCCTTTTCTTATGATTCAATTAGAGATGTGAGTCACGAATTTGAAGTAGGCAGCGTCCATGTCGGCTCGGGAGAGCTGTTTCTTATTGCCGGTCCGTGTGTGATCGAAAACGAAGCACATGTGCGCAAAATGGCGGACGCCATCCAGCGTGTTACCGCCGATCTCGGCATCCCCTATATTTTCAAGGCCTCATATGACAAGGCCAACCGCACCTCGGTGACCAGCTTTCGCGGACCGGGCCTGAAAGAAGGCACGGCCATTCTGCGGCGGCTGGCCGAATCGACCGGATTGCCGGTGCTGACCGATGTGCACGAGCCGTCACAATGCGAAATTGCGGCAGAAGGCGCCGATGTGCTGCAGATCCCGGCCTTTCTGTGCCGCCAGACCGATCTGCTGCTGGCCGCGGGCAAGACGGGGCGCGCCATCAATGTGAAAAAGGGCCAGTTTGTCGCGCCCTGGGATATGAAGCATACCGTCGAGAAGATTGCCACCACGGGAAACAGCCGTGTCTTCCTCACGGAGCGCGGGGCCAGCTTCGGCTACAACAATCTGGTCGTGGATATGCGTTCCCTGCCGGTGATGCGCAAACTTGCTCCCGTTGTTTTTGACGGGACGCACTCGGTGCAGACGCCCTCGGCGGCGAATGGCGTTTCCGGCGGGCAGCCTGAGTTTATTCCCGTGCTGACGCGCGCCGCCGTGGCTGCGGGCGTGGATGGGATCTTCCTTGAAGTGCATGACAACCCGGCCGAGGCGAAATCGGATGGAGCCAATGCTCTCGACTTGAAATACCTGCGGCCGCTGCTGGAGACGCTGCTGGCGATTCATAAGGCGGTGAGCTGATGTCGTCATTCATCGAGTCTGGCCAACCGGGACGCATTGAAGTGATCACCGGGCCGATGTTCTCCGGAAAATCGGAAGAGCTGATCCGGCGGCTGAAGCGGGCCAAAATCGCGAAGCAGCGCGTCATCTGCTTCAAGCCGGATATCGATCTTCGCTATCACAAGACGGCCATCGCCTCGCACAGCGCGCAGACGCATGATGCGTGTGTTGTGGCCAATGTAGACAGGCTGCGGGAGGCGCTTTTCGCACAGATTGACGAAGTGGAAGTCATCGGTGTCGATGAGGCGCAGTTTCTGGACGAAGGACTGGTGCACCTGGCGCTCGAACTGGTCCATCTGGGCAAGCGGGTTCTGATTGCGGGGCTGGATACCACGTTTGCCGGAGAGCCATTCCAGCCGATTCCCGACTTGATGGCTGTAGCGGACGAGGTGATGAAGCTCTCGGCGGTCTGCATGAAGTGCGGTGCTCCGGCGATCCATACCCAGCGCCTTGGCGGCAGCCAGGAACTGGTCATGGTGGGTGCTGCGGGAGTGTACGAGGCGCGTTGCCGGGCTCATTTTGAGCCATTTGTGGATTCGGAGCAGATGGAATTGCCTACGATCGACGCGGCTAAGGGTTAGGTTCCTTACTTTCGCTTCGCGAAAATATAAGAGCTTTCCGGGTTGGGTTCCTGCTTTCCCACCCTTTGCTGCGCAAAGGATGGGGCACCCGTTTTCGTGCACCCGCAAAACCCGCGTTTTTGTGAGAAAGCTGAAGCAGTCCTGCTCTCCGACGCACCTGCTGGATTCTTCGTCGCGGGGCTCCTCAGAATGACGTTGTGCGATTGAAGACGATTTTCAGGAACTAAAAGCCCTCTTGCCGGTGTCTAAGCAGGTAGAGTGAGCGAGACACTCGGCCGCCGGCGGCAGAATCGTACGAACTGAATACAGTCTCCGATGAGCCGCTGATATCTTCAGTCGTTCGCTCTGGCGCATGGGAGATGCCAGACTCCCTGTGGATTTGTTACTGTAGGAGGATATCCCGAGGTGCAAGCAGGAACTGTAGTGGGAAATCTGGCAGGTGTTATCGCGGTCAGGCCCGAAGAGGCCGACATTGTGGCGGAGCTGAAAGCAGGCTCCGAAGAGGCGTTTTCGTGGCTGATTGCGACCTATCATCAACCCATCTATAGCGTCATCGCGCGCACCCTGCAGAACCCAGCGGACGCGGCCGATGTGACGCAGGATGTCTTCATTAAAGTCTTCCGCGGCATCTCCGGTTTCCATGGGGAATCGAGCCTGCGCACCTGGATGTACCGCATTGCGCTGCATGAGGCTTCCAATCAGCGCCGCTGGTGGTCGCGCCATTGCCGTCAGGAAGTGACGATCGAGGCCGAAACAGGCCATTCGGCAGACGGCCAGGCGCTCTGCATCAAGGACACCCTGATCGATGAGCATGAGTCGCCATTCGACATGGCTGCGCATGCGGAAATCCGCGCGCGGGTGGAAGCTGAGTTGCGCGAAATCGCCGAGCCATTCCGGATTGTTCTGATCCTTCGCGATATTGAAGGTCTGGCGTACGACGAGATTGCTGAAATCCTCAAACTGAACCTTGGAACTGTTAAGTCGCGCCTGATGCGCGGCCGCGCCCAGATCAAAGCGCGCCTTGCCCCGTTTGCTGAAGCTGCCGCGAAGCGCCCCGCAGGGGCCGCGCGGCGACCTTTGTCTGCTGTTGCCTGCGCAAAGGAGGCCCAATGAGCAAATGCAGCGGCGTTCGTTCTCAGTTTTCGGATTATCTGGATGGTGCCATTACCGGAGTTGCGATGCAGAAAGTAGCGGCGCATCTGGAATCCTGCCGTAAGTGCTCCGCAGAGTTCGAGCGCTGGCGCAGTGCGCAGCATATGCTCGCGGACCTGGGACCAGCGAAGGCTCCGGCTGATCTGGCGCTGCGGCTGCGCGTGGCCATTTCGCAGGAGAAAACCCACTCAACGAAGCAAAATCTGGCCCGCTGGCAGGTGCGCTGGCAGAACACCGTCGCTCCTTTCCTGCTGCAGGCCTCGGCAGGTTTTGCGAGCGCGATTCTATTGATCGGAACGGTTGGCCTGCTGGTCGGCGCCGTAGCCGCGCCGGAGCAAGCGTCGGCGGGCGATGAGCCTCTGGGCAACGCTTCCAGTCCGCACTTTCTCTATTCGAATCTGGGGGGCAACCACGTCTCAGATCGGGGAGCGCGATAATCCTGTTGTGGTAGAGGCCTATGTGAACGGCAGCGGCCGGGTCTATGACTATCACATCGTTTCGGGTCCGAACGATCCGCGCACGCGCTCACAGGTTGAGAATCAGCTGCTATTCAGCATCTTTGAGCCAGCCCGCTTCTTCGGCCAGCCGGTCCGGGGACTGGTCATCCTCTCATTCTCCGGCATCTCCGTACAGGGCTAGTCAGAGTTGTTGTTCAAACTCTCCTTTTGTCTGTTCGCCATTTTGCAGCCTTACAATATCGCGCAGCGGTGGCGCGCCGTATAAACGGCAGTATTCCCGGCTGAAGTGCGATGGACTCTCATAGCCCACCTGATGGCCTGCCGATGCCGCGTCTAGCATCTCCGTCAACATGAGGCGGCGCGCTTCCTGCAGGCGGAACTGCTTCTGGTATTGCAGCGGACTCATGGCGGTGATCGCCTTGAAGTGATGATGCAGCGAGGAAGGACTCATGCTGACGCGGCGGGCCAGTTCCTCAATGCGCAATGGCTTGGCATAGTTCATTTTCAGCCAGTCAATCGCCTTCGCAATCTGATGCGACTGGCTCTCCCGCCTGGCGATATGCCGCAGGCGCATGCCCTGGTCGCTTTGCAAAAGCCGGTAGAGGATTTCGCGCTCAATGAGAGGCGCGAGCACGGGGATGTCCTGCGGCGTCTCCAGGAGATGCACGAGGCGTAAAGCCGCATCGAGCAAGGGCGTGCTCAGCTGGCCGACGAATATGCCTCGGCCTTCGGGAATCGTCTCCCGCTCGGCTCGTTCGGCCTCAGTCATCAACTCACTTAACCGGCGTAGATCAATCTTGAAACAAAGGCAGAGATACGGCGTTTCTTTGGTTGCGCCGGTTACCTGCGTCATCACCGGCAAATCGACGGATGTGACCAGAAAATGCGTCTGATCGTATACATAGGTTTCGCCGCCAAGGCGAGCGCGTTTCGATCCTTGTGCTACCAGGGTGAGCGATGGCTCATAGACTCCACAGGCTGCTGCGGTGGGAGTATTCCAGCGATAGAGCGTAAGAAAAGGAATCTCCGTCTTCTGAGGCCCATCCGAGCTGGTGAATTGTGCAAGCACCGATGCGAGTTCTTTTCGCTGCGATTCAAAATTATTCGAAGTCAGAGAGTGACTTTGTAATGTATTTTTCATGCTTTAGCTATATTTTGCTCTTACGCAATTATCTATTGATTTGATCGCTTCTGCCGGTTTTCGACTCCAGGCTTTGCAGGATCGGACAATCATTTCGCAGAATCAAGCTACCGTCCGGAAAGGAATTGCTGGCACACTTATTTCTGTGGGCGGGTTGATCCCATGGCTCTCTGCTTGAGAACCCGTACTTATCGTGCGTGAAGCACTTGAAATATTTATCTGGAAAGGAACAAACAAACATGCCGAATGCTAAAGGTTATGCTGCTGCTACCGCCAAAGCTCCACTGGCGCCTTATTCCTTTGAGCGCCGTGAACTGCGCGAGCAAGATGTGGCGATCGACATCAAATTCTGTGGCATCTGCCACTCCGATATCCATCAGGCCCGCGATGAGTGGGGCGGCTCCATCTTCCCCATGGTTCCGGGACATGAGGTCGCCGGAGTCGTGACGGCGGTGGGTAGCAAGGTCACGAAATTCAAGGTTGGCGACAAGGCAGGTATTGGCTGCATGGTCGATTCCTGCCGCAAATGCGAGCAATGCAAAGAAGGACTGGAGCAGTATTGCGCGGTAGGGGCGGTGTGGACCTACAACGCAAAGGACAAGGACGGCGTACCGACGATGGGCGGTTATTCCGACAAGATCGTCGCCGATGAGAGCTTTGTTCTCCGCATGCCGGACAATCTTCCGCTCGACGCGTCGGCACCGCTGCTCTGCGCGGGCATCACGCTTTACTCCCCGCTGAAGCACTGGAACGCCGGCCCTGGCAAAAAGGTTGCCATCGTCGGCCTGGGTGGACTGGGACACATGGGCGTGAAGCTCGCGCATGCTCTTGGCGCCGAGGTCACGGTGCTGAGCCAATCGCTGCGCAAGCAGGCAGATGGCGAGCGCCTGGGAGCGGATCACTTCTATGCGACTTCCGATCCGGAAACCTTCAAGAAGCTGGAGCGCAACTTCGACCTCATTATCAATACTGTCTCCGGTGACATGGATTGGAATCAGTATCTCAGCCTGTTGAAGGTCGATGGCTCGATGGTGGTCGTGGGCGCTCCGGAAAAGCCGAATGAGGTCGCGTCGTTCGCTCTGATTCTCGGACGACGCAGCCTTGCGGGTTCTGCCATCGGAGGCATTGAGGAGACGCAGGAGATGCTCGATTTCTGCGGCAAACACAATGTCACCAGCGATATTGAGCTGATTCCGATTCAGAAGGTCAATGAGGCCTATGAGCGCGTGCTGAAGAGCGATGTGCGTTATCGCTTTGTGATCGATATGGCTTCACTCAACGCGAATTGAGCGGGCTGTAGTGGAACTCGTGGGGAAAGGATCTGTTTTTCCCTGCCGGTATCGACGATGGAGGTTGTTGGAGTCGTTGGTTGCCGGCGGGAGAAAAGCAGATCCTTCCCCTTCCTCTTCGTTGCACTCAGAGTCAGGATCAGGATGACGGCTCTAGTCTTTTCTGATCGACAATTCTCTTTTTTTCGGAAATCCTACTTTGCGCCATCGATCATGGTGATGTCGCGGCGGTGTACGCTAGCCTGCAGCTCGGGTACGACGCCGTCATTCACGATGATCTCAGTCGGCAGTCCCTGGACCAGGAGGCGGCGCGTGACCTTGGAGCGTGCCGGAATTTGTACGCGCACGGTTTGCTTCGTCGCCTGCGAGCGCACCGTGACTGGCACTTCCGCCCCGGCGTAGCCGTCGTTGGCGAGGTCGATGGCTACCAGATACTGACCGGCCTGCGCTGACGCCGTGGGATAGATGCCGGCGATGGAAAGATCGGGCAGGCCCTTATCGTGATAGACCCAGTCGTCGAAGAACCATTTCAAATCCTTGCTGCTGGCTTGCTCGACCAGATGTTCAAAATATTCGGGGGTGGTGTCCTGCGCGGGATCGTACGCGTGCAGTGCTGCGGAGAGAGCCTTGTCCCCAGCGAGGTCACGCAGCATCCAGAGCACGTAGGTAGCTTTGCTACGGTAGTAGACGGCGTCGGCTGCGTCGATGAGGGACTGGCCTGCACTCTCTCCAGGACTTGAGGGCTCGCCCACGGCGAGGGCTCCGCGCGTCGCTTCGAGATGCTCGAGCGCAAATTCACGGCCCTTGGTCTGCTCGACCCAGAGAGTGCCGATAAAGTTGGCCACACCTTCGTTCAGCCATTCACGCGGCGACTGAAAATAGGCATGCGTCATGCTGTGGCTCAGGATATTGGCCAGCTCCTGCGGCTCCAGTGACTGGAAGCCGGTGACGGTCACTGCTCCCTGCTCGAAGGCGGCGTCATGCTTGTCGGGCAGGTCGAAGATGGTCAGCGGCTCTTTCGGCTTGTTGCCTAACCACTGCTCGATGAGCGGCTGGACCATGGTTGCCGCCGTTGAGTAACCCTGAACGTTGGGCTCGTCGAAATCGGCAGCGAGAACGCGCACGCCGTTTGCTTCATGAGCGATGCGCGGAGCAAGAAACAGGTTGAGCGTTCCGAAGCCGAGGCGTTGCGCAGGCAGCGAGAAGGTTACGACGCCGGGGAAGGACGCCGTCGGCGTGACTGTAGGAGCTGGAACGGGAACAAAATGACCGTCGATCGCGGCCGCGTTCGGAGCGGCGCCAATATATTCGGCGGTGACGCGCACGGTGGCTTGCGCATTTTGCTGGCGAAGCTTCTGGCGTCCGATTTCGTTGAAGAGCTTTGCACCTTCACCCAAGGCCTGGGGCACGGAAGATACGGGATACCAGACGACGTCGCCAAAGCCGCGCAGGCCGGTGAAGTCCACGGAGATCTGGTCCCAATCGGATTGCTGCGCCAGGTCAACGGGCGTGCCGATCTGGTCGAGGCGCTTGGTTGAAGGCGGGATCTCTCCGCTGTAGGCGATTTCGAGCGTCGATTCGGCCTTTGGCGCGAGCGGTGTAGGCAAAACGACGACTGCCTCGCGTAGCTGGCCGGTGTGGTCGGCATCGCTGTTGATAATCTGCTGGGTAAAGGGGAGCTTTTGTCCGGCGGAGCTGATGGATTCGAATTTCAGGGAAGAAGAGAGCTGGATGGGCAGGTGGGCCAGGGGCTGGTCGCTGTCATTGCGAACGGTGACGTGCGCCATGACGGCGATGGCCTGCTGCTGAAGCATCAGGTGGACATCGAGATCGTAAGCGGTGAAGACAAGGGCTGATCGTTCGGCATCGCTGACCTTTACGGCTGCCGCCTGCGACTTTTCCGGTTGGGCGTCGGACTGCCTCGCGTCGTCCGTCTTTGCATCCTCTGCGGAGCGTGAGAAGAGAACTTTCCCATGGGTCGTGGGAGGCTGACTCTCTTGAGACTGACTTTGCGGTGGGGTCTGTTGCGCGAAGGCTACAGCACTGCATACCACTGCCGCGAGAAGCGGCCTTACTACTGTCATGAACCTAAACCTTTTTGCGCTTTCTTTTTGGCTATGGCCGGTGCTTTCGGTTGCGTCTGCGCTGCGCGTCTCTGCCGCGCTGCCTCATAGAGGACGACCGCACCGGCAACCGATACATTGAGCGATGCCACTTTGCCCGCCATCGGGATGCTGAGCAGGTGATCGCAATGCCGCCGCACCAGATCGTGCAAACCGGCGCCTTCGCGGCCCAGCACCAATACACAGTTAGACGTGAAATCGAACTGGTCGTAAGACATCGTGCCACGTTCGTCGAGTCCGACGCACCACAAATTTCGCTCCTTGAGCTGTTCGAGAGCGCGGCTGAGGTTTACGACACGGGCGATGGGGACGTGCTCGGCTGCTCCGGCGGATGCTTTGACGGCCACGGGACTCAGGGGAGCGGAGCGGCGCTCGGTGAGGATGACACCGTCGGCGCCTGCACCATCGGCGGTGCGTAGGAGCGCTCCGAGATTTTGCGGGTCTTCGACGCCGTCGAGTGCGAGGAGCAGGCGCGGCTCGGGTCCGTCGAGCAGGTCTTCGAGTTCGAGGAGCGCCTTTTCGCGGACGACGGCCACGACGCCCTGATGGCCTGCCGTTTTCGCCAGCTTGGTCAGGTGATCGCGCGGCTCAAAGCGCAGACGGACGCCGGTTTCGCGGCAGATGTCGATGATGCGCTGCAGGCGCTGGTCATGCCGCTCACGGGCGACGCAAACGTGGTCGAATTGGCGGCTGCCGGCGCGTAATGCTTCTTCAACCGGGTGCAAGCCATAAAGGACTTCCATCCTATCCAGTGTATCGCTTGCTGTCCGCTGGATATGTGCTGGATAATAAGAGTGTTAGCGGATCGCTCCCCAAACTGCGCCTCGTGGCACTCATCCGCTGTCGAAATTTATCAGGATTAGACCCATGAGCCCTGTCGAAAAAGTACAAAATTTTCTTCTGAAGAGAGTCTTTGGCAACGAAAGTCCCGTCTCTAAACATGGAATGAGCACAGCCTCTCTCACACTCACGACACAGTCGCGACAGGAAAATGTCCTGATCGCACAGGGCCTGAAGCGCCATGATGCGGGCCTGCTGGATGAGCTGATTGTGCAGTATCAGCATCGGCTGTTG
Source organism: Acidobacteriota bacterium (assembly GCA_013285705.1). Taxonomy (GTDB): domain Bacteria; phylum Acidobacteriota; class Terriglobia; order Terriglobales; family Acidobacteriaceae; genus Alloacidobacterium. Next base: position 14,051 of record JABDHA010000038.1, on the reverse strand, counting down.
CGATACCTGCTTTATCTCACGGGAAATCGCGAGCAGGCTGAAGATCTCTTCCAGGAAACATGGATGCGCGTGCTGCTGCGCGGCGCGCAATACAATGGTAATGCCCGCTTCGATACATGGCTCTTTACGATTGCCCGCAACCTTGTGATCGATATGCGGCGCAAGCGGACGATGGTGAGCCTGGAAGAATTGTGCGAAAACGGCGAAGATGACCGCGCCTTCGAAGTCCCAAGTAATGGTCCCAATCCTTTCGATCTGTACCAGGGCTATGAGAACAGCCAGCTTGTGGCGAAGCTGCTTTTGACGCTCGATCCGCTGCATCGCGAAGTTCTTGTTTTGCGCTTCCATGAAGAGCTTTCGCTCGATGAGATTGCACAGGTAACCACGTCACCGCTCTCGACGGTGAAATCGCGGCTGTATCGCGGGCTGGCTTCACTGAAGCCGCGGCTTGAAGCAATGACGCAACAGGAGGCATTGTGAACAGGCCCCTGACTCATACTTCCAGCCAGCCACCAGTCACACAGATCTCAGATCCCCAAATCATCGAAATGCTGGCGGGCATGAATGCCAATGCCGACATGCTGGTCGTGCAGCGTACACGCCGCGCCGTAATGGAAGCGGCGCATGAACTGCGCGAGCAGAAACGTCGAAATCGCCGGAGTGCGGCGATCGTAGCGCTGACGGTAACGGTGCTTGGCATGCTGCTGACACCAGCTATCTGGAGCAGCGTGGAGGATTTTCTTGCCGGCGGCGACTTGTTTGAATTGCACAGCATGGTGATGGTGTTGAGCGCGCTGCTGTTTTCTACGGTCCTCAGCGCACTTATTGTAGGCTTACGCAGCCAGCAGCACATGCCACGCGGAAGGCGCTAAAACGCGATGGCGACGAATTACCCCAGTCAAGAAGAAGAGGCCGCGACTTTTTCCAGTGAGTTAAGGCTTATCCCGCGTTGGTCAGTTGCGGCTGCCGTGCTCACGTTTGTTGTCATGCAGTATTTGTTCTGGGTGGTCTTTCCTCAAGAGCATCGCCACCCGCCTGCACCGATAGGAATGCGCCTCTACTTCGCGCTCTCCTGGGGCGCGCTGGCGTCGCTTTACATGCTTATGGTGGGGTATGTCAGCAAGGATTCGCCACGGCGCGGCATGAGTGCGCGCATCTGGATGATTGTTTGCCTGGTCATGCCGGGAGGGATTGGCGCTGTGCTTTATTTTCTGCTGCGGCAGCCGATCATCTCTCTCTGCCCTGCCTGCAGCACGCGCGTACAAAGTGAATACCACTTCTGCCCGCAGTGCGCCTATCAGGTCTCTGCTTCCTGCGGAAAGTGCTATCGCAGCGTGCGCATCACCGATCTCTACTGCGTGCACTGCGGACACGATCTTGCCTCGGACAATCGGCCAGCCCGGCTGCACGCTTTTCACAGCTAAAAATCTCGGCCGTGGGTCAGTCTGAATCCACAGAAGATCGAGACGGTTCCCCAAATACATCGTATTCAGCCGGTCAGGATCGGAGAGAGCACTTGTCCTCTATTCGCGACTACACGGCCACATGAATTCCTTCCAAATTGGCGACGATTCGGAAGCCAGTGGTTGCTAACTCGAACGCTAAACCTCTATTGCCGCAAGTTCGTCTAATAAGGAAACGGAACTGAACCATCGAAGCACGATGGAATGGGTCTCCGGGAGGTTCTGCTGAAGTCATCGTTGAAGAATTCATGGCTCTGCCCGTCTCGATTTCTCTCCGCATTCTGTTCTTTCGTTGGATTTTTATACTTCGTAGCCTTCGGCCGGTTCGTCCACCGACACGCTTCGACAGCATGCAGATGGCGTGGCGCCGCCGCGCTCACTATGATTGTTGCCATAGGAATCTCGTCACTTGGCGCAAGCGCCCAGAACACTGTCTTCAAGATTCCACCCGTAAAGATACCGCTTGATGTCAAAGGTCAGCCCATCGCGATTACCGCCTCGGCGATCCTCACCCTTTCGTCAAAGGACCGCAATCCGCTGACATTGAATCTTGAGCTCACTGGCGATCTCTCCGATCTGCAGCGCAACTTGACTGACCTGCTGAGCTCCCAGATGGATAAGGATGACCGCTGCGGAGAGCGCATGACGATTCAGAACGCCACGCTCACTCCCGCCGATCCCGCAAGTCTGGCCGTGATTCAGCTGCACTATGAGCGTTGGGGGTGCGTCAAGGTGCTGGGCAAACAGGCAGCCAAGAAGTTGATCGGAGGCGACGCTCAGGTCCAGATCAAGCTCACCCCGGCAGTTGCTGAAGACGGCACAGGATTACAACTGGTCCCGGAACTAGGGCAGATTCAGGCGGACGGTTCTCTCGGCGAACTACTGCGCTCGGGGGTGCTCGGCCAAACGATACGCGAAAAAATTCAAAGCGCCATGCTCTCCGCGTTGCAGAAGGGCACGAATCTGAGTGCAAACCTTCCTCCGGCGGTACAGGGTTATGTCACGATCCAGAATGCCGAATTCAAAGATGCCGGAGACGGACGCCTATTGGTGGTTCTGGATGGCGAGGCTCGCATCACCCAAGAGCAGGTGCGGATTCTCTCTGCTCAAGTGAAAGAACGGCTGGCATCGCGCTGACTATTCTTGTGGATCAGGAGACCGAGCAAACTCCCTGCAATTTCCGGCTTTGGTAAAGATTTTGCATGGCCGAAGCAAGCTTTTCGAGATCTCCAAGTTTGACCGCAGTTTCCGCGACTTCCTATACTTGTAGTTTGGCATCATGGCAATGACAGCGCTCATCATCGATGATGAACAACTCGCTCGCGAGGAGCTGAAGTATCTGCTGGATACCACGGGCAATGTGGAAGTGCTGGCGCAGGGAACCAATGGCATTGAAGCTGTCGATCTGATTCGCACGCACCAGCCGGACGTTGTCTTCCTCGACGTGCAGATGCCCGGTCTCGATGGATTTGCCGTGCTTAAGAAGTTGCTCGAACACAACGACGGAGAGCATCTTCCGCAGATTATTTTTGCCACGGCCTTCGATCAGTATGCCGTCAAGGCATTCGATGTGAATGCAATTGACTACCTGCTGAAGCCGTTTGACCGCGCTCGCGTGCTGCAGGCGCTGGAACGCGCCCGGTTGCGGCTGCAGGAGGTTCATGCCCAGGAAGAGAATTCTTCTTCCGGTTCGCATGGCCGCAGTCATGGCGACCTCAGCGGCGACATTCGCATCGGAGCGTTACTCAAGCTCATCGAGCAGCAACAGCAGCCGCAGCGCCATAGCGGAAAGATCATTCTGCAGGCACAGAGCCGTCTGCTGCTCGTCGATCAGAAAGATATCTGCTTTGCCTCGATCGACGAAGGCGTGATTTCGGTGGTGACGCCTACGCTCGAAGGGCAATCGAAATGCCGGACGCTGGAAGAATTGCTCGAGCTGCTCGATCCGTCGATCTTCTGGCGGGCGCATCGCTCTTTTGTTGTGAATATCAATCACATTAAAGAAGTCGTGCCGTGGTTCAAGAGCAGCTATCAGCTGCGCATGGATGACAAGAAGCAGACGGAAATTCCAGTAAGTCGCGCGCAGACGCGAAGGCTGCGGGAGCTTTTCAAGCTTTAGCTGTTTGCAGTGCGGGCGACGACCCATCTCGAAGCCGAGAGGCTTGCCACTGCTCGACGAAAAGCAGATCCTTCACTACGTTCAGGATGACAACCTTGTAGAGGCTAGGTTCTAGTGTTTTCCGGTGGTTGCGCCTGTAGTTGGAGCGGCTTCGGAAGCTGGCGGTAGATCGTAGACTTCGATGGCGCCATCGCGCAGGATCGCAAATCTCGAACCATCCGGGGAGAGCGCGTAGTTCTGCCCCGCGCTCAGGATGGGCGATGCGTTTTTCACCAGACGCAGCTGACCTGTTTTGGTGTCAAAGACGCCTACCATCTGATTCACAATCGTGGTTTCATCGATCGGGTCCATGGTGCCGACCGGATGATTTACCTGCAGCGAGCTGTAGGCGAAACGGCTTCCATCATGCGCCAGTTGAAAGGTGGGCCAGATGTAGCGGCTCTCCCAATGCTGCTGCCAGAGGGTCTTGCCATCGAGACCGACGGCGGTCACGATGTGGTCGTTGCTGGAACGTGGGCAGGCCATGACCAGCGTGACATCGCTGGCGACGGCCTCTTCGGTTGGATGACATGAGGATTCAATTTCAGTCAGCGAGCGCGGCTCTGCTCCCTTAAAGGACGAGTAGCGGATCATCCATTTGTTCTGCTTGGTTGACAGAGCCTGCAGATATCCTTCGCCCATCATGGGCAGCGCGATAGGATTCAGCGCTTCGGAACGGGCGATCATCGCGCGTGTTTCGGTTTGCAGAACGAAGACATGAACGGGTTTTGTTTCAGGCGGCGGGTCTCCGAGAACGCCTACGGTGCTGGCGAGTGTCTCGTTCTGTTTCTTCCCTTCCGTTTGGACCACGATCAAACTGTGATCGGGTGAGAGCTGCACGGCCTGGATAGGAAAATCAGTGTTGAGATAGGGACGGAGCTCGAGTGTGTCGTCCGTGAGGAACAGGGTGTTGCGCTGCCGTACGAGGAACCTGCCATGACCGATATGCCAGAGATAACGCCAGCGATCATGCATGCGCCAATCCGTCTTCGACAAGATATTCCCGCTGGGTAATGCGATCACGGCCGCCCGTATCATCTGATCCTCATCCGTAGGCGGATCATCGGGGATACGGGTCATGAGACCCGGCAGGCGGAAGGTGAAGAGCAGGTGATCCTTGTCGATGAAGTCGAGCGACGTGGAAGAAAGACGCGAGGTGAGATAAAAGGAGCTTGGAGCGACGTATCCGAGGGGCTCGACGGGAACGCGCACGTCGGCCTTGGGACCGGGATCATTTTTCTGCTCGCCGAATGCACAAAGCGGCAGACATAGGACCGCTGAGAACGCCAGAAGCATCCGGATGGGCACGTTCACCATCATTCTCAAGCCCATGGTCACTATTTTCCTACAAAATGAAACGATTGGCTTCCCGGACACGTATGTTTGTGATAACGCTAGATTGCCCGTCTTGCTTTCGCCAGCGGTAATTTTTGAGGCTTGCATGAACTTTTCCAGAACGTCACTCTTCTCCGGCCTGATACTTGCCGGTTCCCTCGCGCTTCCATTGATCGCTACAGCGCAGGATACTCCTGAAACACAAAAGAATCTGAAAGCGCTCGATCCAAAGTTGATCGATGCGAGCGTCGATCCGTGCACGAACTTCTACCAATACGCCTGCGGAGGGTGGCTGAAACAGAACCCAATTCCGTCGGACGAATCGTCCTATGGCCGCGGGACGGAGCTGGAAGATCAGAACCGGCTGATACTGAAGGCCATTCTGGAGAAAGCAGCTGCCGGGGGCGCGGGGCGCACGGCGAACGAGCAGAAGATCGGCGACTATTACGGGACCTGCGTGGACTCGAATGCCGTGAACCAGGCCGGGCTCAAGCCCCTGCAGCCGACACTTGATCGTATTGATGCGCTCAAATCGAAAGATGGCCTGCCGGAGCTGGCGGCGTATCTGGACGGGATCGGTATAGGCACTTTCTTCGGTTTCAGCTCGGATCAGGACTACAAAGACGCCACCCAGCAGATTGCCGAGTTCGACCAGTCAGAGCTGGGGCTGCCGGAAAAAGGCTACTACGACCGCACGGATGAAAAGTCAGTCAAGCTGCGCGAGCAATACAAGGATCACATCGCCCGTACGTTTGAACTGCTGGGCGAGCCGCATGCGCAGGCCGCGAAAGATGCGGATACCGTTCTGAAGATCGAAACCGAGCTTGCGAAGGGCTCGTTGACCAACGTGGAACGGCGCGACCCCCAGGCCCTGTATCACAAGATGACGCTGGAGAAGTTCGAAGGCACCGCTCCAAACTTTGCGTTTACGAGCTACCTGCGCACGTTGGACACTCCACAGGTTTCTTCACTCAATGTTGCGGTGCCGGGCTTCTTTACCGGCTTGAATCAGGTGCTGGCGACGAGCGATCTGGACTCGCTGAAAACGTATCTACGCTGGGCAGCGATACGGCAGACGCAGGGAACGGCGCTTCCGCAGGCGCTCGATGACGAATCGTTCAACTTCTACGGCAAGATCCTGGAGGGCCAGCCGGAACAGCAGGCCCGCTGGAAGCGCTGTGTCCGGTCGACCGATCGTGCGCTGGGCGAGGCTTTGGGACAGGTCTATGTTGCGGAACGCTTCAGCCCGCAGGACAAGCAGCGCACGCAGGAGTTGACGCACGACATTGAGGCGGCGATGGGACGCGATCTCGATCAGCTCGACTGGATGAGTCCTGAGACGAAGACGCGTGCCAAGGAAAAACTGCATGCGGTCGCCAACAAGATTGGCTATCCCGACAAGTGGCGCGATTATTCGAGCCTCAACGTTGTGCGCGGCGATGCGCTGGGCAACGTTGAGCGAGCGGCCTCATTTGAAGAGCACCGACAGATCAATAAGATTGGCAAGCCGGTCGATCGCGGTGAATGGGGGATGACTCCGCCGACGGTGAACGCGTATTACAACCCGCAGATGAATGACATCAACTTCCCCGCCGGCATCCTGCAGCCGCCATATTTCGATGCGAAGCAGAATGATGCGGTCAACTATGGCGACGCGGGTGGCGTGATTGGCCACGAGTTGACACACGGCTTTGACGATGAAGGGCGGCAGTTCGATGCGGAGGGCAATCTGAAAGAATGGTGGACTCCGACCGATGAGAAGAAGTTCACTGAGCGCGCCGACTGCGTGGTGAAGGAGTACGACGGCTTTGTCGCCGTCGATGACCTGCATGTGAACGGCAAGCTGACGCTGGGCGAAAATATTGCCGATCTGGGCGGATTGAAGCTGGCTTTCCTTGCCTATCTTGATCGCGCGCAGAAGGCAGGCACGGACCTTGCGAAAAAAGGCGATGCGGAATACGGCGGACTGACTCCAGAACAGCAGTTCTTTGTGGCGTATGGGCAGGGCTGGTGCCAGAACAACCGTCCGGAAGATCTGCGCCTGCGAGTGCAGACCGATCCGCACTCGCCGGAAGAGTTCCGCGTGAATGGCGTGGTCGTGAACCTGCCGGAATTCCAGAAGGCCTTTGGCTGCAAGACGGGAGCGCCCATGGCTCCAGCCAGCCGCTGCGCGATCTGGTGATTTGCCATCAAGGCAGCCGCGCCTTCGGCGCCAAGCCCGGCTTCGCGCCGGGCTTGTGTTTTTTGGCTAGACTTTGCGAGGGCTGAGCTCGCGGCTGCCTTGCTAAGAAACTGCAGGTTCCTCCGCTTCGCTTCGCTACCGTGGGAATGACAATTTTTAGGAGTGGGGACAAGGACGGCCGAAGAATGCTCGCAGGCGCACCGGTTGTCCTTACTATTTCTCGCTTCAGGGAAGAAATTGCTTCGTTCACATGAATCGGAGAGCGCGATTTTATCGCTTGTGCCAGAGTGGATATATATGCCTTCCATTGCAGCCAGTTCCGTGAAGATGCCTACTCGCGCGTTGCTTGGGTATGGCGCTTGTGCGCTGGCTGGATGTTTGTGGGGCACTGGGTTCTTCTTCGGCAAGATTGCGCTGGCTGAGATGTCAGTCGGGCATATGGTGCTTTACCGGTTTTTGTTTGCCTGCCCTCCACTCTTATTTTTGCTGAAGTGGCCGGGGTTTTCGCGGCGCGATTGGTCGCTGCTGCTGGTGGCTTCGTTTCTTGGCATTCCGGTGCAGTATCTGCTTCAGTTCTGGGGACTTTCGCTTACGACGGTCAGCCATGCGGCACTTATGGTGGGGACGATGCCGGTGATTCTTGCCGTGGGCGCATCGATCTTTACTCATGAACGGCTGGACTGGACCGGCTGGTTGGCGCTGGCTGGTTCGACGGCTGGCGTGTCCATGATTGTGCTGGGCGGTGGGCATCGGGCCGCCTCCGGACGCGGGCCGAGCCTGGCCGGGGATCTGTTGATCGTGGTATCGCTGATGATCGCCCTGGCATGGGTTTTGCTGAACAAGCACCTGATGCAGGGGCATTCGCCAATGGCTGTGACTGCCTACGGGCTGTTGAGCGGGACGGCGATGCTGGCGGTCTGGGTGGTGTTCAGGGATGGATTGCCGCCGGTGCATGGCATCAGCGTCAAAGCGTGGCTGGCGCTGGCCGCGAGCGGTCTATTGTGCAATGCTACGGCGATGCTGCTTTGGAACATTGGCATTCACCGGGTTCCGGCGTCGCGAGCGGGTGTGTTTTTGAATATTGAACCGGCTCTCGGTTCGATTCTTGGCGTGAAGCTGTTGGGTGAACGGCTGGGGCCGCTGGCGTGGGTTGGCGGAGGCTTGATTCTGGCTGCGGCTATCGCGCTTACCAGCGGGGGCAAGGGCGTTGAGGAAGTCGTGGTGGAGTAAGACGCTTGCATCCTCCCATAAGCTCATCCATTTCATACATTTAGAGAAGTCCTCCTGAAAAGCAGGGCTAGCACCATCGAATTTCGAGGAAATTGTTTCGCTTTCGTAAGTGCTTCTGTGCTAGCGTTTTGGACGGTATTCAGAACTCAAAAGGGCGGTTGGCGTACACAAGGGGAGGGATTCGTCTATGAAGGTGTCTCTGGTTGGGCGTGCGGTTGCGGAGTTCATTGGTACTTTCTGGCTGGTATTTGGTGGGTGTGGATCAGCTTTAATCTCGGCAGCCTATCCCGAACTGGGAATTGGCTTTCTCGGCGTAGCATTTGCCTTTGGTTTAACAGTTTTGACGATGGCCTTCGCCATCGGCCATATTTCCGGTTGCCATCTCAACCCGGCCATTTCCTGCGGGCTGGTGGTTGGCAAGCGCTTTCCTGTAAAAGACTTGCCTGCATACGTGATTGCCCAGGTGCTTGGTGGTATTGCCGCAGCCGGGGTGCTCTACATCATCGTGACCGGCAACCCAACCTTCAATGCGGGAACGAGCAGCTTTGCTTCCAATGGCTACGGCACGCACTCACCGGCTGGCTATTCGCTGCTGGCCTGCTTTGTGGCGGAGTTTGTGCTGACCTTCTTCTTTCTCTGGGTAATTATGGGAGCGACAGACAAGCGCGGCGTTCCTGCTGGGTTTGCACCGATCGCTATCGGCCTGGCGTTGACGTTAATCCACCTAATCAGCATTCCGGTTACGAATACCTCCGTAAACCCTGCACGCAGCACTGGACCGGCGATTTTTGCTGGATACTGGTGGCCCCTGCAGCAATTGTGGCTCTTCTGGGTGGCTCCGATCCTGGGAGGCGTGGTGGGAGGAGCTGTTTACCTGTTCCTGTTCAAAGACCCGGACAAGACCTACTAGAGCGTCTCTTGTTTCGACTTCGACATCGTAGTCTTACTTCGGCTTCGCCTGGGCTTAGGGAGCGGCATTCAGCAGGATGTATTGCCGCTCCTTGGCTGTTGTTTTGGGGAAATCGGCGGCGCTTAACGTCACATCGCGCTCGACAAGCAGTTCATCATTCTTGACGATGCCCTGATGGAACGTAGTGTAGCCGGTCCAGCGCGATGTTCCCGGCGTGACGTCAGCCGTATAGTCCTTGCCATCTTTCTTTACCTGAACCTGCTTGCGCTCGCTGTCATACCAGCCGTCGCCTGAGCCTTCGCGTTTGAGTGTGATCTCGTGATTGGCGGGATCGAGGCTGACAACAGTGATGGTCTGCGTAGCAGCAGGTCCCAGTTCCCAGGGCTGCTTGATCTCTACCTGCCACGTCGTGCCGGGAGCGAGTTGCGCGGGAGGCGTTCCCCAGAGCAGAGGATTGAAGAGCGGGCCGCTTGCATCGTTGACAGGCACGCAATGCTCTTTCATGCAAAATGTCTGGCCGTGGTCGTGGTACTCGCCAGAGTCAACCTGCTGTGGATGGCCATCGTAAAGCACGGTGCCGTTGAATTTCGTGTGCTCGGGCGACGGGTCAGCTACCTCGTAATATGCGGTTCCACTGACGCGGCGGACAGTATCGTCCATGCCTTCGGCGTGAAATGCAATGGTGCGCGAGAAGACGTTGTTGATTTTTTGCCCGGCTGTGAGCTGAGTCTGGAAATAGTCGCCTGAAGTTGTGTCCGCTGCCTGCTCGCAGTGAATCGTGTCGGACGATTTGAAATCGGCGTCCTTGCTCCGGCGGGACTCCCATGAAACGTCGAAGGATTTTGGTCCGGTGATGGTGTAGACGAAACGGTTTTCCGGCAGCGGCTGTGCGTAATGCGACTCCGTGCCGGTAAAGATGAGCTTTGCATCCTGCCAGCCTGGGCTGGTGTAGCGCGCGTAGCCGAAGTTGTTCATGTCTTCGTCAACGTAGAGCTTCTGCGCGGGATCGAAGCGGATGAGATAGTTGCTGAGGTAGCCAGGCGGGTCGATATCTTTTTCGGAAAGCTGAAGCCATGCTCCGCCGAGAACAGGCTCTGCGGAATAGTGCGAATGGTGGGGCTTGCCGTTTATAAATTGGCCTTTGCAATCCCATTCGCCGGTGAAGGTAAATCCGTTGGGGCCTGAGGGGAGGGCTTGTTGCGCGTGAAGGTGCGCGATAGGAACGGCGAGTGCAACGATTGCGAGCAGAGTTCCGATCCGCATGTCCGCAATGTATCGCGCGCAGTACATTGTGAGAGATGTTCTGCGGCTGAGCGTTCACGAAGTGCGATGAAGCGATGCCACATGCAAGCCATCGGTGTGGTCGGCGTTTATGGCCTCGTCACTCTCAGTGTCTCGGATTCTATGCCGCAATTTTCTTTCCTGATTGGAGCTGGTTGATATCCCCGTCTAAGAAACACAGCATGGTCACAACAAGCAAGATACCGGCCAGGCAGTAAACCATAGAAGATAGAGCAATCGCGCTGCCGAGTGACATGCGTAGCGCAAGAGCGCCAATCAGCACGGGCGCGATGCCCCCACCCAGCAACCACCCTACGCAATTCATGGACCCGCTTACAGTTCCTCTGCTCTCCGCAGGAACTACATCAAACGCGGACGCAAAGATATTCGAATCATAGATGCCCTTGAAAAATCCCCAGCAAATCAGCGCGAGTTTCACCAGCATCAACGAGCCGCTGAGTCCGCAGAGAATGACAAAGGGCGCGCCTGCCATGACTCCGGCACATTGCACCAGCATGCGTCCGCGACGATTACGCGCGGCAAATTTATCTGCCAGATACCCACCACATACAGAGCCCGCCATGCTGGCCACCTGCGGATAGACTGCTGCATCGAAAGCTGCCATCCCCAGACTCAGATGGAAACGTGAATAGAGATACGTCGGCATCCAGGCGAGAAGCACCATCGCCACGAAATTAGCGCAGGCGAAGACCGCCATCAACATCAGCAAAGACTTGATCGCGAGAACAGAGCGGATGGCGCGGAGTGAAAGAGGCGCGGTGTGTGGGACGGATGGACCGTTCAGTTGGCCTGTGCCGTATTCCCGGTCCGCGCTGCCTCGCACCGGTTCTCGCAGTAAGCGAATGAGACCCAGGCCCAGCAGACAACCGAGTCCGCCAAATACAAGAATCGCTACTCTCCAACCGTGCCGTTGCGCGATGGCGCCGGCCCAATATCCGCCTCCCACGGTGCCCGCGTAGACGCTGGTCTGCAAAATTCCCATGGCCCGCGAACGGGTGCGCTTGCCGTGATAGTCGCTGACCATTGAGAGAGCGGCGGGATAATAGATAGCTTCGCCGAGACCCTCGGAAGCGCGGAAAATTAGAAGCTGGAAGAAGCTGCGCGAAAGTGCCGACAGCACACAGATGATGCTCCACACCTGCAGTCCGCCGAGAATCGCAGTCTTGCGGCGAATTCTATCGACGACAAATCCCGCGAACGGTCCGCTCAATCCATACACCACGGCGAAGGAAGAACCTAAAAGGCCCAGCTGCACCGTGGTGAGATCCATCTCTTTTTGCAGCAGAGGAAAAACCGAGAAGAATGCCTGCCGGTCGGCATAACTGAAGAAGCAGACCAGCCAAAGAAAAAGGACGACTACCCACCGGTACATATCGGTTGTTACGAGTGGTGCTCCCGGTTCGAGTTTGGCTGGGCGTGAGAGCGCTTCACTCATACCGATGTTGTTCCACACAGGGAAACATCGATACCGAGAGCATGGAAGCAGGAGCACTTGGCTGCGAGGGCTGTGTCGGCCTGTTGCGCATCTTTGGCGTAGGCGACCTGGATGTGATTCGCTTTATGACGCGCCATCATCTGATCGCGTGTTATTCCCGATAAAACCAGGTTCATCATGGGCCATTGAGATGTGGTGATGCTCCAGCGGCGCTCCACTTCTTCTTTCGGCAACTCGACTGCCCGCGCGCGGCCCAGATCGGCTTTCAATTTTCCCTGCTCGACGTAGATCCTGCTCCACACAATTTCGCCGGGCTTGCTGATTCCCTTCAGGCTTCCACCGCCGAGACGAAAATACATTGGCGGCTGTCTTTGGCTGACGGAGCTGCGATAGCCGTCAGCGAAATGGGCGGGTGGAGCTGCTCCTGAAATTTCAAGGACCCAGACGAATTCGCCGTCATAATCTTCCCCGTAGCGAAGATCGTGCAGCGTCGTCTCGGGCGCCATGCCGAGTGTCGTCCAGATGCGATTGGTGATCAAGGCATCAATTCCAGCGCACTCATCCACCTCATTGAAGTGCGGCAATGCAGCGCCTTCAAAAATCACGCGGCTGCCGCTGCGGTCCTTGACCGGCGGACGATCTACATTGTTGAGAAGCCCTTCGACAAGATCGGATGCGGGCAAAAGATCTTTCAATCCCTGCTGGTATTGAATGCCAATTGCATCGCAGCCAAAGTCATCCGCGATCCTTAGGGCGCTGATGTAAAGCTTGCACTGCAGAAGGACTTGCTTTTTCGTCAGATGCGTTTCTTCGTCGAAGCCAAGATCGAAGTGCATCCCATTTTCGACGAGCCATGCATAGACCGCTTCTGCTTCATCGTCAGACGTCTGCGTCACCTCGTAATACAAACTCGACTGGCTTAGACGCTCTTTGAAGATTCCCATGGGGTGCGTCAGTTCATCGGGAACGATTGCGTTGTACATGCCCATGCAACCTTCGTCGAAGACACCCAGGATGGCTTTGCGCTGAAGAATGTGTTCTGCAACAGCAGAACCGACAGAGCGCGCGGAAGCGGAGATGAAATCAGGCTGAAAGGATCTAACGTGGGAAAGATCGTGATCGAAAGATCCTTGTTGCAACCAGTTTTTCAATTTGTCGAGAAAGAAGTTGTCTTGAAAATCTACACTCCACAGGCTGCTATAACGCACTCCGGCTTTCGTTAGAGAGGCGTTCAGATTGAGCAGACCCACCAGCCCAGGCCATTGTCCGCTCCAGTTGGCAACGGTCAGGATCGGCCCTTTGTGATGCGTCAAACCTGCAAGCACATGGTGCGTATATTGCCACACGGCCTCGGCTACGATGAGCGGAGCATCTTTCGGAATGTTCGCGAAGACCTCCATTCCGTAACGCTGGCTGTCGATGAAACCGTGCTGCTTCGATGGATTGAAGGGATGCGCACGAATGACCTCTCGCCCAAGAGAGTTGACGGCCTTCATCAGAGCATCTTCAAAACTTTTCTGCGCCGGCCAGCAGAGTTGATTTGCGGAAGGCCGAAGATCGCCACTGGCAACCAGATAAATGGGAGATTGTGATTGTGTCGACATATAACTCACTCCAGGCTGGAACCACCAGCCATTCTATTGCTGCTACTGGATGGAAGGAACAGACCATTATGCAGGCAGGATTCCGTATTTCTTAAGATGTTCCGCGATTTGTTTTCTTTCTTCCTCTGTAGATGGCTGATAGGGCCATGTCGGAAGCCCGCTGCAAAGCCCCAACAATGACAACGCACATTTTAATCTGTGCAGATAGCCTGGCTCTGTTTCGTCGACGGTCCATATAGGCGCACCGATGCTTACCATCTGCGCTTGCAGCTTCTGCATCTCTTCGCGATTTCCATCGAGAAAGGCCTGATACAGGCGCACCGGAAGCGTGGGAAAGATATTGGCTCCGCCGGGGACGCCACCGTGCGCGCCGAGAAGAAGTGCCTCAGCTAATAAATGTTCCGGACCCACAAGAATGGAAAATTCCGGATG
>JABDHA010000037.1 GCA_013285705.1 Acidobacteriota bacterium | reverse complement strand
AAATTCGCCTGCGAAGTGATGGCACCGAAGTTTGCACTACCGAATGCCGTATTCGGCCCTGCAAACAATGGCGTGTTGAAGGTGTTGAAGGTTTGTGCGCGAAACTGTACATTGACGTGCTCTCTCACGAGCACGCTCTTGAACAGAGAGATGTCCCAGTCTTCGTATCCAGGTCCACGTAATGATAATGTGCGTGGTGCATTGCCGAACGTATTGGCCGCAGAGGCGGTGAATGCTGCCGGGTTGATATATCCATTCAGGCAGTTATAGAGGCTGCCCTTCGTTCCCAAAGAAACATCCTGAACACGATTAGGACGCTGAACGCCGTTGCCCGCGATTGTGCTATTTGGGTTATTGCTTTGGTAGATGGAGACAGGAAATCCGCTTTGGAAGGTGGGTAGTACGTTCAGTTGCCAGCGATCGATGATTTCATCTATCCAGCGATTGCCCGCCACAAAGCGCTCGCCTTTTCCAAAGGGAAGATCGTACAGAATGCCAGCCACGAAACGGTAAGGGACATCGGTCACGGAGTGAGAGTACTCCGCTTCGAGGTCATAGACATTCTGCGGCGCACTGAACCCCGGACTTTGAATGCTGTTGGCGGTGCCGAAGGAGGAGTCCAAATTGCGCGACCAGGTAAAGGATGACACGATGTTCAACCCATGGCCGGCCCGCTTCTCGGCTTTGATGAGCAGCGCGTTGTAGTCAGCGTGAGCGGAGCTCACAAAGAGATTGACGGATGTGAACTGCGGGAATGGCCGGAGCGTTTGAGAGCGCGCGACGGTTGGCTGTTCGATGATTCCCGGACCGCCCGTGATGTAGTAGGGATTGGCTATCTGATCGCCCAGCGCACTGCCCTGAGATCGAAGGCAGGCTAAAATTTGCATAGCCCACTTCGGCCATCGACTTCTCTATGATTGAGATCACCAGACGATCAGGGAAATACAATGAGGCGCCGGCCTGAAAGAAAGCGCTCCTTAAGAACAAATTTGTCTTCAGATATATGCTTCACAAGTCGTTTCAGACGGTAGTGCGGACCGCATTTGGCACTTCGCTCTTACCATCGGTGGTGAACTGGGCGCTGTGTAAGGCAGCATATATGCCATCCGCTGCCATAAGCTCATCGTGGCTTCCCATCTCAGCGACGGTTCCACGACTGATCACCATGATCCGGTCGGCATCGCGAATTGTGCTCAATCTGTGAGCGATCGCAATCACTGTCTTTCCATCCATGAGACGTTCGAGAGCATCGACAACGAGTCGTTCCGACTCGGTATCAAGTGCGGCGGTAGGCTCATCGAGAAGAAGGATAGGGCTGTTTCGAATCATGACGCGAGCGATGCCGATCCGCTGACGCTGACCGCCGGATAACGTGGAACCACGTTCGCCGACCATCGCGCGATAACCGCCAGGCATTTGCATAATAAACTCGTGTGCGTTTGCCAGCTTGGCGGCAGCGATAATCTCGTCTTCGGAAGCGCCGGGCCTTCCAAAGGCAATGTTCTCTGCCACTGTGGCGCGGAAAAGGACTGTATCCTGCAACACATATCCGATCTGATCTCGCAAGTGGCTCAGTTTCATGTCACGTACGTCAACTCCGTCGATTTTGATCGAGCCGAGAAGAGGGTCGTAGAACCGAGGAATGAGACTGACGACGGTAGACTTCCCCGCTCCAGTGGGTCCAACGATGCCGATAAATTGTCCAGCATCGATGGTGAAGTTCAGGTTGCTGAGAACCGGTTTCTCCGTGTATCCGAATGACACATTGGAAAATTCAATTTTCCCGGCAACATTCTTTATCTCTACAGGGTCGTCCCTCTCGACGATCAGATTGTCGGCGTCGAGAACCTCTTCAATTCGATCCACAGCCACAGCAACTTGTGCAATGGCATTCGTTGAGGTTGCCAGATCCTTCACCGGCTTGAAGAACTTCGTAAGATATGCCAGAAAGACGGTGAGCGCTCCTACAGTCATCACCTCATTCACCGTAAGCCATGCACCGCGCCACAGCACGACCGCCGTACATGCTGCCCCGACAATCGAGACGATGGGCGACAGGAGAGACTTCACCCGTCGCGCTTTGAGTGCTGCATCGATGACCGCTTGGCTGACAGTGCCCAGCTCCTTTTCCTGATGATCCTGAAGCCCGAATGCCTGAATTACCTGCATGGAGCCGAGATTCTGCTGGACTACCGAGACGATTTCGCTTTGTTGCTTCCGCACTTCGCGTGTAGCCTTTTTGACCGCTTTCTTGAACCGGAAAACAAAAATTAGAAGTATAGGGGTAACGCCAAGCGCAATGAGCGTAAAGTCCCAGTTCAGCCAAAACATCAGACCGAGCATGCTGACAATTGTGAGGAGGTCGACGAGGATATCGAGTGTTGAAGAAGAGGCAAACGACTGGACCGTCTGAATATCTGTCGTGATGGTGCTGAGAATCCCTCCTGTTGCATGTGTATCGTAATAGCTCAGAGAGAGGCGCTGGAGATGGTGATATGTGCGCATGCGCAGATCATGTGCCACCCGCTGACCGACACTCTCTGTGATGTAGTTGTCGATGTAACCGGCGACTGCGCCGATAATGGCAATCAAAAGAAAGGACAGCGCCATGATGACAGCGAGATTCATCTTCTGCGTGCCTGCCAGGGCCGATTCGATCCGCGAAAACACTGGGCTGGAATGGCCGTGGCCAGCCACATCATCAATGATGACCTTCAGCGGCCATGGTGCTGCAAGGTTAGCAATCGTTTCGACGATCATGGCAGCCAAGATGGCTATGAGATGAAGCCGGTACGGCTGCAGCACCTGACGGATGAGCGTCCATGATCCTGATTGTGTCTTTTCGGCCATTAGGCAAATCGTCTGCTTTCTTTCCCAACCATCTGGGTGACACGATCGAAGGCAAAATACATGCAATTATGGATGAGCCAAACCGAGGTCTTCTCGCACTTCCGGATCGCGCTTTTTCAACTCTTCCAGAAGACCTTGGTCCGATAGATCCATTGGCTTCGACATCGTCCAATCTGCGCGCAATATATTGTGGATCTGTTCCATGAGATGGCCTTTCGTTGTTTCGATAGCCAACTCGCGGCGGCTGTCGAAGCTGCCAGGCGCCAGATTGATGGAGCCGACGATGGCCCGGCTTTCATCTGCGAAGAGCAACTTACCGTGAACCTTCACGTGCTTCAGCGTATGAATTTTGGCGCCCACATCTTCCAGTATTCGAAGGCCACTGGCTGCTTCCGCCAACTTTTCCTTTTTCAGCTTGTGCAACGATCTCGCAATGACGTGAAGTCGAACTCCGCGACGACATGCACGTACGAGATGCTCAATAATAACCGGGTCTTGAAATCGCTCGTTCTGGATCCAGAGAGAGTGCTTTGTATGGTCGATAAACTCGCCAAGCCGTTGTCTTCCATTCCCGACGCACCAGATGAGTGAGGGTTCTCGCGGGACAAATGTTGTACGATGCCAATCTGCATCGAAGCAGGCCAGGATATCTGCAACCTCGGACTCTCGTGAGGTTATGATGCCGTAATCCCGCGAGGTCAAAAATGCTTCGCTTTCCCAATTAAAAGATTGAACAAAAGCGAGCTGGTCATCGACGACCATCGACTTTTCATGGGTCAGATCGAAGGCTGGATTGCTGTCCTTGACCTCGATACCGGCGGCGTTCAATGCAGCGCGAGTTTCATCATTCTCTTTCTTTCCATCGCGGCGCTGGGGATTGAGCATGACGCGAACCCGAACCCCTCGTGTGTGAGCTTTGATTACCTCGCGCAGGAGTGATAAGTCTCTGAAGACAAACATCTTGATCGAGAGCGTTACTTTGGCCTGAGAGATCGCGCCTAGGATCTCTGCACTGGAATCTTCTGGAAGAACGATGAGAGCGTGTGACATTGGAAATCCTCGCGAAATTAATTGTCCACACAGATGCTATTCATCCGATCGTGATTGTCATAGTAAAAGACCGGCAACTGGTTAGCCATGAAGATTACTACACAAAAGCTCATGGGGCACTACACGCCGTGGAGAGTTCTTCGTCTTCTTCCCGGGTGATTGTTACCGTCTCAGGCATACCGTTAAAGGGTACACGTCAACGCTAATCTCCAAAAGTCAATCTACAGGAGCGGTTTATAAAGCGGAAAAGTCTGAAGGCGCCCGCTATGTGATTCGGGTATGGTAACGAAAAGCCGGTTACTGAGATGGTCCGCGTGCGCCGTGAAAGTCGTTAGTCCACAGTGGGTGCAAGTCCCACCCGGGAACTGGTTCGTTCCGCCCGGTAGCAATCGGAGCAGCGGTGGAGGTAACAAAGCTGCTGAAGCCTCCGATGTAAGAGGGTCGTGAAGGCGACTCTGCAAGCGTACAGGCCGTAACGTGAGTGAACGCTGAGCAAGCCTCGAAAACCATGATGCAGGTGCCGACCCGCCGCGGACTTGGGGAAAGGCCGATGAGGGGGAAGATTATGAGCGAACAGCTTCCGCCAACCTGCCGGGGTAGTGGCGACGGCATGCAAGCAAAGGGGACTGAAGGCAACACGGGAAGCCCCAGCGGTGATTTGCGGTTGGATCAACTGGCAGCTCGCGAGAGGCAGGCCAGGCCGTTTGGGGTGGCGGAGAGGCTTGTAGTACCGATGAAGCCGGGTAATGCCGGTGGAGGGAAGGGGCCTCAGTTGAAGGCGAACGTAATAAGCGACAAAGGACAACGGGATTGGTGATGAGCCTAACAACCCTAACAAGCGTTCAGAAGTTGCAGACGGCGTTACACGCAAAAGCGAAGGAATCGCCCGACTTTCGTTTCTACGCGCTGTATGACAAGGTGTACCGGAAGGATGTTCTGATGTATGCCTGCGAACGTTGCAAAGCCAATGGCGGAGCAGCAGGAGGGGACAATCAGACTTTCGAGGACATCGAACAGCACGGTTTGGAACGGTGGTTGGACGAACTGGCGCAAGAACTGAAAAGTCAAACCTATCAACCGCAACCTGTGCGGCGGGTATACATACCCAAGCCGGATGGGAAGCAGAGGCCGTTAGGGATACCAACAATCCGGGATAGGGTTGTGGAGACGGCGGCAATGTCGGTGCTCGAACCGATTTTCGAAGCCGACTTGCAGCCTGAGCAGTATGCCTATCGGGCAGACCGCAGCGCGTTGGACGCAGTGCGACATGTCCACAAGCTGATCAACACTGGCCATAGGAAGATACATTCGGTTGGCATTGACCTGGGCGAGACTACGTTTCATCCCGTGGCGCTTGGCGCAGCCGACAAGGTGCTTGGCCAATCTTACGTCGCTAGGCCAGGATGGTTACCTTGCCATCGGGCGATTTAGTGAAAGCGTGAATTATTTTGCCGTCGGTGTCGAGGTGACGGAGGGTAAGGAGCTTCTCAGTCGCTTCCAGATGGCTGAAACCGTGAACCTTGTTGAAGAAGGGTCCACGCTGAACAACCTCGTTGCGTTCGTTATAGAGGTCCGCACCACCTCCGCCAGAGAGGAAGAAGGAGGTGGGATGGCCCTCGAATTCGAGGTGCTGCAGATCGTGATCATGCCCCGCCAGATACAGATGCACTTCGTGTTCGCGGAGAAGAGGCTCCCAATCTGCAATGAGTACCTTATGGTCGCCGTGCGGGCCGTTTGAGAAGATCGGATGGTGTGCGATGACGATACGGAAAGGCGTGGTGAGCGGTTTTGCCAATTCGGCTTTGAACCATTCGAGCTGCTGCTTTCGTTGCTCCTCGGTCATGACGTGAGTGAAGCCATGGGTCAACTTACCGTCAGGAAAGGGCATATTACTGTCCAGCGCGATGACGGTCGCTATCGGATTATGGAGGGGGAACTTGTAGCTGTACCACTGCGCGGGTTCGGTCCAGCGTGTATTGCCGCGCGCGGCATAGGCAAGCTGAGACTGAAACTTGATTTCTGGCCGCGCCTCATAGTCATGATTGCCGGGAACTGCATAGGCCGGACAATCGAAGACGTCTTTCGGATACATCTCTTCAAAATCCGTGCGGAAGCGGGGGCAGTTCACCCCGCCGGGGAATTCACCATAAAAGTTATCGCCCAGAAGAAAGAGTGCGTCCTGCTTCAGCCTGTATTGTCGCGCATAGGCGGCCATGGCACGAGCGACGGAGGTCTGTGACTCGAGATGGCGGTCGTCGCCCCAGTCGCCGATCATGAGCGCGTGGGCGGCATGGGGATTGGGCGATGACTTGTCTATGGTCGCGAAAGATGTAAAGGGACGCAATGCCGCCGCAGCGCTGAAAATGAAGCTTTGGCGAAGAAAACGACGGCGACTCAGAGAGTGGTCGAGGGTAGTCACACCAAGTATTATCCCATTTGGTCTCTCAGATGTATCTGAGAACCAATGTAAATGTGATCGAACCATCTCAGTCCCAGGGTAGACGAGTAGGCTGGCGAGGAATTGGCGCACAGGAAGCGATCAGATACCTATCGTTGCATTGATGAGGCGGTTATTGTTTCGGTCGGGTTGTATCGGAGCTTTTGCTTGAAAGTCTATCTCGTCGACGGTACATACGAGCTATTCCGGCATTACTATGCTTTGCCCTCCGCACGAGATTCGGATGGACGCGAGGTTGCTGCTGTCCGAGGTGTAGTTGCGTCGGTGCTGGGCATGATCAGGGAGGGAGCCACGCACATTGCGGTTGCGACCGATCATGTGATCGAGTCGTTCCGCAATGCATTGTGGCCAGGCTACAAAACTGGCGAAGGCATTGAACCCAACCTGTTAGAGCAATTTCCCCTGCTCGAAGAGGTTCTGTCGGCGGCAGGCATTGTTGTCTGGCCGATGGTGGAGTTCGAGGCGGACGACGCGCTCGCAGCCGGGGCGGCCATCGCCACGCAAGACGCACGTGTCGAGCAAGTAATTATCTGTACCCCGGATAAGGATCTTGCCCAATGTGTACGGGGCACGCGAGTTGTCCAATTGAATCGGCGAACCGGTGTAACGTGCGATGAAGCTTGTGTCATCGAAAAATTCGGCGTCTCACCCATATCGATTTCTGACTACTTAGCGCTGGTCGGTGACGCCGCCGATGGTTACCCAGGTCTACGGGGCTGGGGTGCAAAATCATCAGCGGCAGTGCTGGCAAAATTTATTCATCTCGAATCGATCCCCAGCGATTGTAATGAATGGAAGGTGAACGCCGCAGGCGCGAGCGCCCTGGCAGACACGCTCGTCAGACAGATGGATCGAGCTCTGCTTTTTCGAACTCTCGCTACACTTCGAACCGATATCCCGCTTTTCGACAATGTGGATGCCTTGCGATGGACAGGCCCTACACCCACCTTCGTCACGATCGCGGAACGATTAGATGCAGCTGTGACCCAAACCCGCAAGACTACGGGCCGTAAGCCGCACCGAATTTGATTTTCTGCGCACTGATCCGGTTACTTGGACCTGGTTCGCTGCCTTGGCCCGCACAGTCAGGGCCTGGTAATTGAGCCAATAGTCGTTGGACGGGCTAGAGTGCGGCCATGAGACCCTCGCTCGACGGGGCCACTGCTTGAGCGCGCCTTCGACTGCGGCGACTACCTCGGGAGAATCGAGAGTCAAGTCGGGTTCGAAGCGGCCGCCGGGGGGTTCCTCTACAGTCGGCTGGCAATATCGGGGCAATGTCGCTCATCGAGCTCCAAACAGGGAGCCCTCGGAGGTCCCGGGTAGATGGTGGCGCAACCGGAAGGAACTCGTTTTTGGGGTGACTTCCGAGTTATGCATGGGCCTGCGGCCCACCCATAGGGATGAAAATCGTGTTGAGCCGCGAGCCTTTACGATGGACGTGGCGTGGAACAGCGAAGACCGGCGCAACTCTGGATTTGTTGAGGCCGTTTCCGAGTTTGGTCTGGGATGCGTGTTTGAACCAATCTGTGTCGCGCCACCCATCCCGCCGGGAGGTTGCGATGGCCGACAAGATTGCAGGAATCGACGTACACAAGAAGGTCCTGATGGTGGTGGTCATGGATGCACGCACGCCGGAGTTGAAGCCGGAGCGGCGGCGATTTGCCACCATGCCGAGTGAGTTGCGCCGCTTATCGACGTGGCTGCAGGAGCGGGGCGTCGAAGAAGCGGTGATGGAATCGAAGGCGCAGTACTGGCGATCGGTGTGGCTGGAGTTGGAGCCGCATATGTGCTTGCACTTGGCGCAGGCATTTTCCAACCGCGCTCCACGAGGGCGCAAGCATGACTTCAAGGACGCAGAGCGGCTGGTACGGCGGCTGATTGCAAAGGAACTGATTCTCAGTTTTGTACCCGATGGAGAACAGCGCATCTGGCGCAACTTGACCCGCATGAAACTTCAACTCACACGCGATCGGGTGCGCATACAGAGTCAGATCGAGTGTCTGCTGGAAGAGATGCGCATCAAGCTGTCGATTGTCGTCAGCGATCTGCTGGGATCGAGCGGTCTTCGCATCCTGCATGCTCTGGCCAACGGCGAGACCGACGCAAAGAGCCTGGCGTTGTTGGGAGACGACCGGTTGAAGTGCACCGAAGAACAACTGGTCGAAGCCTTACCGGAAGATCGCATCCCATGCACGGGCAAATGCTCGCGCTGCAGTTACTTGATGAACAAATCGCAAAGCTGAGGTCTGATTGCGCCTCCTCTATCGTTGTGAGGCCGACGCGCTCATGGACGGATTGTGGCCGTGTAGTCGGCATACGGACCTTTCAGTCCGTCGGTCGGGTCTCACATGCGCTGGGTAATGTCGGTGTAGGCGGCGTTAGCGATGATCTTCCGGTAATCTCGCCCACTCGCTGACCAAACGACGAAATTCCCCAAACGAATCAAATGCCTTCCAAAGGCCAACATCTTTCATTTCTTGTGTAGGTGGGCCATTAATCGTATATTGGCTCCTGTCCTTTACCAATCGTAGAGTACGACTATTTCGACACAAATCTACGTACCAATTGCCGAAGACATCCCCGTCGCATTTAAGAGCAGCAACGGTCCATCCTGCCAAGCCTAATTCTGAAATTAGTTCACGTGCCTCCGCTTCAATTTCGCAAAGCAGAGCTTCGCTCGGGCTGTTCATAGAAGCAATTTTGTCATGAGTTAGAGGAGCCGGGTGAATAGTGTCTGGTCTGCAATACGGACATTTCAACGAGAAACTTCTGTGTAGCCGGTGATTCGCCAACAATCATCCCAAAAAGATATGAAAGGAATTACTTAGCCGTGCCTCTGCATTACGTCGCCATAGATAAGGAATGCGACGAACGATGCTCCTACAATCCGAGGTAGCCACGCGTCGTTCTCTGATGAGCCAAAGTGCTAGTACAAGCCAGAGCACTCTCGCCACGAGAATGTACCAGCGTGTGCGTTGGCTCAACTTGGGATTAGTGCCAGTTTGAGTGGAATTGGTAACGTCGTTTTTCGAGAGGCGATAGTAGATCAGGCCAAAAACACACATTATGACAAGGCCTAGAAACCCAAATGCTCGCTGCGTAAGGATGCCCACGACCATCAGGATCACAAGCGCAAGGAGTGCAAGGCTTGCGTTTATGAGCCAACCAAGTCGGGTGGCGCTAATTCCGCTTCGTTGAGAAGTTGAGTCTTTTGGCATTTCGTGCAAATGATAAACGTTGCAACAGGACTGACACCGTCTCATAGCGCGGACAAATCGGGTGATCCTTACTCCTTTCCATTCGGTTGCGCACGTAAGTCAATGTTCGCATCGAGCACATCGGTATCGTTGAGTAGAATGCCCACTTGCCTAAAATTAGTTCTCTCATTCGGTACGGATGAACCAAAAGACGAAGAAATCGGTGTCCGGCTAGCCGGGCGTGAAATGACAATTGTTGTGGATATTTTGTTATTGTAAGTGCCGTTCTCAGCGAGCGTAGCAGCATGCTCCCGCCGCGGCTGGGCTAACGGCAGCGCTGTGAACATGTGCGCCGCCGGCGGCGCAGAGGAGCAGGAAAGCGAGGCAAAGAATCTACTCGTAAATGAAGAACGGGGCAGACGCTTGAGCGTCTGCCCCGTGAACTTATCAGGAGAACTTGAAACAATAGTTAGAAGTACATCTTCAACGCGAACTGAATATTTCTGGCTGGTTGTGAACCCGTGCCGGCTGCAGGCCCGATCTGGCCAAATGTGCTCGTACTCGCGCTCCAGCCGGTATCTGGGTGGCCCAGGTTGACGTTGTTGAAGGCGTTCAGGAAGTCCGTCCGGAACTGCAGATACACCGCTTCGGTGAAGTGGAAGTTTTTCATTAGCCCTATATCGGCGTCAAAGTATCCCGGGCCATCAATAGGTCCTTGCGCCGGGCAGTTTCCAAAGTGACCTGGTGCAGGTTGAGAGAATCCCGAAGCGCTCATCCATTGAAAGCCCCCAAAATTCGGGGCTAGCTGACTGCGTTTAAATACCTGTTGAACACCGCAGTCTGGGCGAGGTCCACGCCCGCCGGTTCCTGTGGCATCGCCGTCGTTGTCACCAATCGCCAGTGGGAAACCAGTATGTGTGGACACAATCGTGGATGCCTGCCAACCACCGACTACTTGGTTGAGGACCCGATTCATATTAGCGCCGAAACGCTGGCCTCTACCGATCGGCAGGTCGTAGGTCGCAAAAGCGGCCAGGATGTTGCCGGAGTTATAGTAGCAGGGAGCGTAATCGCCTGCGGGGTTGTAGAGGTTCTGGTAGTAGGGAGATGCTGATGTAGCACTTGCAGCCGAACCACCAATACCATAGTACCCACTGTTGTTGGTAAAGCAGTGCGACCAGGTATAGGCCACTTGTCCTTCCAGCCCATTGGCGATGCGCTTCTGCAGGACTGCCTGCAACGAGTTGTAGTTCATGTAGCCCACCGAAGCAGTTCCGGACACGTTCGAGAGAACATTGATCAGTGCAGGGTTGTCCTGGAAATAGAACGGCGTCGTGGGGACTCCGTTGACCAGCTGCTTCTGCAGATAGGGCATCGGCACCATCAGGTGATCTGCCTTTTGGGCGACATATCCCATCTGCAGGCTGGTCGTGGGTGTCAGTTCCTGCTGCACGGTCAGATTCCACTCCTGATCAAGCGCCGGCTGGACAGTCTTATCCCAGACATACATGATGGCTCCTGCAAAGGGGTTGCCCGGAAGTGCGCCTCCAGGGCCATCCTGCGTCTGAACCGTGGCCGACGCATATTGCGCTCCAACCTCAGGAGGAGTGAAGGGTGGGTTTCTGGCAAGTCGCAGGTTGGTGCCCGTGCCTTCCAGGTAGGAGGAGATGGTGTAGGCGCCGCGAATCACTGTTTTGTTGTGAAACGCTTCCGGGGACCAAGCGAAGCCGATGCGGGGTTGGATAGCAGGAAGACCGTACACCGAGTTGTAGAGCGAGCGGCTGTTGCCGTTCTGGTCTGCAAGCTCGAGTGCGCCGGTAATTAGATCCAGATTGGACTGGCGATTGTTGAGTTCGACCCAAGGTGTGTGAGCTTCATATCGCAATCCCAGGTTCAGGGTCAGAGTCGGGGTAACGTGCCAATCATCCTGACCGTATCCTGCAAACAACCATGACAACTGATGCCAGACAAAACCGGCGCTCACGCCGATACCTCTGGCTTCCGGGTAGCCGAGGAAGAAATCGGCGGCTGGATCGCCGACAAAATCGACGCCAGTACTGCCGCCGCCAAAGAGGATATCGCCGTATTCGCCGGTGTTGCCGGTGTAACCGGTGTTGATGCGATAGCGCCACAACTGGAAGCCGGTTTTGAAGACATGCTTGCCACGTGTGAACGTTACACCATCATCGAACTGAATGACAGTGTCGGCGAAGTCCTGCTGTACAATCTGGCTGCCGACGTTGGTGAGCCTGGAACCGCTGTTGGGCGCGGGCGCCTGACCGCCGCCGAAGCCAAGCAATAGCAGGCCGGGGCCGCCGGCATTGCCGTTCGTGATTCCGAGTTCGGTCCCCAGATTGCCAATGCTGGGATCGAAGGCGTTTCCGTTGAAAAGTGTGACCCAGCTCGTTCCCAGACGGGCTTCGTTCAAAATGCTTGGGCTGAAGGTATGGGTCCACGATCCAACCAAGTTGTGGATAGGAGCTGACGCGAAGGTATTGCTCAGGATCAACAGCGAGTTGCTTGAAGGATCGTTCTGGTATCCCTGCGAATACCGACCCTCAAAACGATCTTTTGAGGTGATGTTGTAGTCGACCTTGATGTCCCCCTGATCCGCGTTAAAAGCCTGGGTTAATGTATTGATCGCATTATTGGTGGTCGCGTCGTTGATCGGCGTTGGATAGAATTTGGAGGCAAACAGATTTGTCGCGACAATATTTCTTTGGCCGATCGGAATCTGGTTGTTGAGGTAAGGCGTACCCGTGATTGGATCTTTAAGCTGCGTACCTGGCAGAAGAGCGCTAAAATCACCATTGCGTTCGGCATTGGTGAAAACGGTGATGAAGCTGCTGCTTGCAGGATGGTCGAAGCGCTGTCCCTGGTAATCCACGAAGAAGAATAGCTTGTCCTTGAAGATCGGACCGCCAAGTGTGCCGCCAAACATGTTCCATCGGACTGTCGGCTTCGCTAGTACTTGGGTTGGATTTAACTTATTCTCCCACTGGTTGGCATTGAGAACGTCGTTGCGGAAGAACTCCCATACATCGCCGTGGAAGTGGTTCGTGCCAGACTTGATGGCAGCATTGACGATGCCGCCCATGTAGTTGCCGAATTCCGCCGACGCATTGTTCGTAATGAGATTGAATTCCTGAATGGCGTCCGGCGTGGGAGTAAATGCCAGAAGGTTGTCCGACGTCTGGTTATTATCCATTCCGTCGAGGATGAAGTTGTTCGATTGCTCGCGGTTGCCGTTGATATAGGGCCGTGCGCCGCTCGCGGTGTTATCACCGTTGTTGAACATCGAATTATCCGGATGCACACTGCCCGGCGCCAGCAATGTCAACTCGACGTAATTGCGTGTTGCCAGCGGAATGTTTGTGACCGCTCTGGAATTCATGAGGGTACTGACCTGTGTCGTATCCGACTGCAGTTGTGGTGTCTCGGAAGTGACCTGCACGGTATTGGTCACTGCACCCACCTTCATCTTGAAATCGAGACGGGCCGTCTGATTGAGCACCAGAGTGAGATGAGATTGAATAATCGTTTCGAAACCAGACGCTTCCACTTTCACGTCGTAGGTACCGATCGGAACCTGCGAAAGGTTAAATCTGCCGCTGTCACTTGTTTTTGTGTCGTAGACGGTACCGCGATCGACATCGGTGACCGTGACAGCAGCGCCATTCAGGGACGCGCCGGCTGAATCAACAACTGTCCCTGTGATTGCTGCAGTGATCTGTTGGCCCCACGCGCGCTGATGGACGCCTAGATTTCCTAGAAGCATCCCCAGAGTGAAGCCCCATAAGACGACTCGTTTCATACTCGCCTCCAAAAAGCTTTAGCTCAAAGGCCCTTTTTGCGGGCGACATTGACCGCATCCCGAGGGATTCGCTAGATGTGGAAGGTCGTATTCAAAGACTCCGATTTCGCGGAACGAAGTATCCTGTACAGCTGACTATACAATTACCTGCAAGGGCCGAGCGTCGTGAGGATTTCCGTTTCGCTCTGGGCGTCTACCGCAAAATTTAGGCACAAGCGTAGGCCAAAATGTCTAGGAAGGCAATAAAGAAATTTAGAGGGAGTTTCCAACCGGTACTTCTGTGCGTTGGATAGGGGGCAACAATTGTGTGTGGCTTCTAAGCTCTGCCTTGCGAGAAGGAAGTCGAGAGGATCAATCGCTTAGAGTCCAACGTGGGCAACCTCTCCCCAGCCATCCACCAGTGCACCAGCCCTCACCGCTGACCTGACTCTCACTAGATGATTAGCGAAGAGGTCGTATCGTCCGGTTCGGTGTTGCAACTGACCAGCCACAAGACCGGGATGAATGCTCAACGTTTTAGCGAATCCAAAAATGTCACGGTCTGTGAAAGATGGAGATTTACGCGCGATGAAATGCTCCAGCGAAGATTGCGGTACACAGAAGTCAACCGCCGCTTCATTAGCAACGCGCTCCTCCTCAGGAATGTTGCTTCCTGCTCCAGCCCGACCTTTCTCCAGTTCGATATCCAACAATGCAAATGCACGTCCGTGTTGTCGCAATACGTGCTCGATTTCATGCCGGAGAACAAACCAAAAGTTATCGATGCGATCAAGTCGCAATGACATACCGATCACTGGAGAGAGATCATTCAGCCAGAAGCAAACGCCATCAACATTGGTCGACTTTAACGATTCAACGATGACGTAACGAACGCCGCACTCCATCAAGATGTGCGGCGCCTTGCTTGCTCCCTCCAGCGAACCGAGCAAGTTCTTGAACCTGTCTATAGCATCCAAAAGCGCATCGGGCGAATACTTTGCTACGAGCATTTCACGGGCGATCTGCCGAACACGGAAAAGCCATGCCAGTTGTGCTGCAGTCACAGCGGTGACGCCTGTCTTCTTTGTGGCATAAGAGAGGACAATTTCGTCAACTGATTTAGTTCCAAAAAAATTGCATAGCGCTACTTCTAAATCTGCGTCGCGAATATCAGTAATGCCCGTAAGCCAGCCTCGCTTTATGATCTCGGCAACAGGCAGCTCACCGAATAGCGCTGCACGAGTGGCAATGTTCGGATCGATAAACACCTCGATCTGTGCCTTCGCTAGGTCATAAGACCTTTGCAGTTGCAACAGTTGGTCAGGATCAATGCCCAAGACGACCTGAAGAGTGAGGGCCATCTCCGCATCGACGGCTTTTCTCCCGGTAAGAATTCTGCTGATGGTTTGGTCGTCAACGCCGAGGATCACTGCCAATACACGATGCGTCCACCCTCGTTCATGAAGATGCGCTTCTATTAACTGAGTCGGAGCCCGATATTCGCAACTCATAGCTGTATAAGTTCACCAAAAAATGAAGCTCCGTCAATGGGGAATTCGCATATTTTTGGATAATGCATTTATGCGTGAAGATATTTTCAAGACCGCACAAAGTCAACTTTTGTGCCGCAAGTCTGCGCGCTGCACGTCTTTAGGTGCATGAATGGATATATGTGGGGGTTGTCGATCTGGGCACACAGCGGACATGGATCACTCTTTAGTGAAGTGCAAAGATATGGTTTATTTTCACTAGAAGTGCAAGATTATGCTTTCGAATCCAATTTTCCACACCAGCGTCGTTTATTCAATGCACTTGAGTTGGGTGTGCCAAAATGGGGATGCTACCAAAAGTTGCAGATGATCTCTTCTGCGACGGGGGGGGGAAGCGTTGTAAACGCTAAAGTGATCCGCGCCGGAGGCGCGTGAAGCTCTCAGAAACGGATCGAAGCTTCCGTATAGCCGGTAATACGTCCAGAACGCCGAGCTCCCTAGAGTCTCGGTAAGTGCTTTGGCGATCTTGTGTTCATTTTTGCGCGTACCAGTACGGGTCCGACAAGGCTGCTCGTATGCGTAGAAACTACCAGCACAGGCCTTGCCTCTTTATTCCGAAAGGAGAATGATCTCTTTCAGCGAGCGAAAGACACGATCAATGTGTTTAGGCTCTTCGCCGACTCTTGCGACGACCACCGCCTTATTTGAACTGCTAGTGAGCTGTGAGGCTCGCTTCAGAATCAGCCACAGCAGCCCTTACCAAGTGATGGGACATCATACTGTCAGGAAGCAGCAGAGATTTGTTGAACGCTTCTCTGGCTAGTTTCTTGTGATTCAAGGCAAGTTCGATGGCTCCAATGTTGAGCCACCACCATCCAGTGATACTGCTGGGATCTGCTACATAACGGGCATCGGCCAGTGATGTAGCAAGCTTTTCCTGAAGCTGAGCAGCATCGTAGGTGCCGAGTAGTTGTTGCGGGCGGGCCGCCCATGGCGCATCGGCTATGTTTTTGCCGGCCGCAGCCTTTTGCAGGAATTGATCGGACTCCTGCTGTCGAAGGCAGCGCTTCGCAATGGCAGCCATCCTCACATACGCCTGAGAAACTGCCCCGTTCAGCGTAAGACCCGGATGATCAACTGCAAGAAACGACTCCGCATCTGCGTATTTTCCAGAAGCAGCTTCGGCTTCAGCCCGCATGAGCTTGATCTCAAAAAGGACCTGCGTCGCGCTGACGCCGCCTTCTTCGCTGGGGAAGAAACGTTCTTTGAACAACGCGAGAGCCTCGTCGTATTGACCCGCTTCGGCACGCGTGAGAGCAAGCTGATAGACGAGACTAGCTGGCATTGTCGAAGAGGCGTCATCGGCAGATGGATAACGCGCGAGCGCTGCGGCGCGATCTTTGGCCGAGACGCCGGTCAGGCTCATTGCAGTGTCAAGGCCTGCGTAGATGTCCGCGTTCGTCGGATCGTTCTTCGCGCCCTGTTCAAAAGATTCGAGGGCACGCTGGGCATCGTTCTTGATGTGCAGCCATGCTTTTCCCAGATTTGCGTCCAACACCGGCATGTTTTGGGAAAGCAGCTTTGCGTCCGTCCAGTGCTCGATCCCGGCATCGTACATGCCTTTGGAAAAGAGCAACGTTCCCAGCAAATATTGGGCTGTTCCATCACCGCTGTTTGCATGCAGTGCATGCTGCAGCACAGTTTGATCGGTTGGCGATGAGGGAAAAACAAGCGCGGACGAGAGCCTGTTAGCTGCCTGCCAGTTCCGTGTCGCGTCTTCGCCAAGCTTAGCCTTGCAGTATGCGACGTAATAGAGAACTAGAGGATGATTCTGCGGCAAGACCGAGTCCGGTTCGGATTGATCGGCAGGCACCTCTGGGTAATTTCGTGACAGCACGCTCAACGCGCGCTGATACAGACCCAGATTCATATACTCAGCTGCCACGCGCAGGACTCGATAAGGATCCGCGGCAAGATGAGGCAGATCGGGCGACCTTGTCTCCTCTTTGAGGAAGTCGCTCATTGGGTCCATCGCCAGACTTTTGCGCGCAATCTGGTCTGCCATGGTTGTATCGCCAAGCGCACGCGTAGCTGCTTCCAACTGCTCCATTGAGCGCATGTCCAGAGGCGCGGCCTCGACCGCATCCTTGAGAAATGCCCGCGAGCTGGATAGGTCTCCTTGCAGCGCTTGCAACTGGGCGATGCGCGCTGCTGCGCGGCCACGAAACTCGGCCTGACGATATGCAACCTCGTACGCAACCTTGGCATCACGCGTGTGGCCCAGACCTTCTTCAGCAATTCCAAGGTAATAGGCGATCTCGGCATTCGACGTATCGCTCTTCTGCATTGCCTGAAGCAGCTTCTCTGCTTCGGCATACCGTTGCAACGATGCCGCCAGTCTTCCCGCAGCGACTTGTAGCACGAAGCTGTCCGGATACTTTGTCACCGCAGCTTCGTAGGTCTCCATCGCCAGCACTACCTTGCCATTCAGCTCCTGGTCTGTACCCAGTTTGAGCCAATCGCCTTCGCTTCGACTGTCTGCATCGGGAGTGACGTAGATTGTTTGCGGGCCAACGTGGATGGTCGAATCCGGGTCCCAGTCGTACTGGCCGTCCGTGTGCTGCAGCAGTATATTTCCTTCATGGTCTCGAAGTTCGAACGTCACCCTCGCAGACTGATCCTTGACTGACACGATGTGAGACCATTTCTTCTCCGGTGCCAGGTCCGCTGATTCGCTCCAGAGGGTCTTTCCGTTCTGCAGCAGTCTGATCTGAGCGCCGGGGATGCGCTGATTTACATTCAAGCCAGCAGATACGCTGGATCCATTTGACTGAAGAGAGATAACCCCTGCCTTGTTTGCGCGTGAGATACCACCTGTGTCGCGCACCGGCATCCAATGTTCGTTGAAGCGGATTGTTTGGCCGGGATCAAGAAACGCATATGTCTCCTGGTTGCGGAAGAGCCCGGCTTGCACTTCGACATAGGCGCTATCGTTGTCAGACAGAGCTTTCCGCCAACCTAGGCCCTCGGCGTCGGCACCCCATGACCAGATCTTTTTGGCAGGCAGTTCACTGTATTCGGCATAGTGCACCGTGCCCGCCTGCGTCTTCGGGTTCCAGATACCCATGAACGGCTCGTGGCTTCCATGCACAAAGAACGACACCGGACCGCTCTGTTGGTTTTTGATTACGCTCAGGTCACTGCCATCGGGCGCAATAGGCCAGCGTTGCACCTCAGTAAAGCCGTGTGAAGCCACATATCGCGTCGGGTACTCAACATGCGAGTCATCCCATACCTGAACTGCAGCATTGTTCCACCAGTAGTAGCGGTGCCGCACATCACTGCGGTTGTAAAGCGTGACCTTCTCATCAAGCAGTGTCGATCCCGGCCGAAGAATGAGCTCCACCGTCCACTGCATACCGTAGACGCGATCGATATTTCCGACAGACACCGATGCGCTGCCGTCCGGTTGCGCGGCAAATGCGAAATCGACCGGTGACATGGAGACCCAGTTGTGCGAAACAGGGAAATTGAACTCGATGCCAAACGCGGCCCACGCGCCTCGATACCCTATCTGCGCTTTCTTGATGGATGGATTCGCATAAAAGATAGGCTGACCGTTGATTTTGTCAACGCATGTGTAGACGTGGCCCCCGATGTCGGGAAGCACCGTGCATTTCAGATACTCGTTCTCGAGAAAAACCGCGCGCCAGACATGCTCTGCGTTTTGACCGGTCAGATTCTTTCGCAACGTGTAGGGATAACTGAACTGGGTCGTCGAATACACATCAAATGGAGGATTCGGGTCGGGCTTTCCCTCCTCATACGTCGGCAGCGTGATGCTGCCCTGCCATACTTTTACTTGAGCAGCGACGGGCCCACAGGCTACGGCGAAGGTGCCCAAGAGCCCCAACATATAGGCAGAAATCGTCTTCATAGACCTCACTTCGTAGTTCGCAGACTCGGGGGACAGTCACTATCTTCAACCCTTATGAACGTCTACGGCGGCCCGTCCCGGGCCCCCAACTCCCCTTGCGCAAACCAGAGATCGGTTGAACCGCCGAAGCTGCCATTCCAGGCGGAGACATTGAGGTTTACAACATCAGCGTCGTGATAGCGATACGCAACTCGAACACATCGATTCATAGGAAAATCCTAAACATGCTCCTACTTGATAGCAGGGTTCTGGACGGTTTGTGGCCAATGGGGATGTAACCCCGTTTCCGAGCTGCTTCCCATTTGGTGGAGATCCTACCGCAATCCGCAGATTGGCGCTCATTTACTCTGGACACATTTACCGGCCTCGATACACAGTTGGGGACGATCTGCGCAGGCGAAGCCCAAGACTCTCGGCAAAGAACAAGCCAAAATGGTCGCCTACGGTCAGGAGCTCGTCGTCTGGACGCATCTGGCGACACGCCGTTGGACTATGCGCGAAATGTCCGTGCGCTGTCGACCAGATGCCCGCGACTAGGATCAGGCAGATCTCCCACCAATAGTTTGTCTGCAGTGGCAACTCGTGGCGGGGATACTTCCGTTTAAAGACCGTGAGCTGTTGTCGAAGAGCTGGATTTTCCAGGACCAAAATCGCTGCGAGAAAAGGATCGGGTGACAACAAGCAGTCACCTCAACAGGCGTAGCATACCCGCCAATTTACAAGTGACAGAGCAGATAGGGGCGAAGTCCACATCCCTGATTCATCAAGAGATCGCCATTTGGCGAGTCCACAGGCTCCGAAAGTACGGGAGGAAGGACAAGGGCTCTCATTCTCGCTACAGCGGCTATCAGTTGCACCAAGGTACGACGGTTTTCCGCCAGCAGTCACTAGCTCCTGCTGAGTGAGTACTCAGTTGCCTCCGAATTTGATTGTGGTGCCGTGCTGACCGCGCAGAGTCCAAAGCTAAAGGAGCTGCCCTCGCCCACCGTGCTCTTCAGAGAAAGAGTAGTGCCGTGTTTCTCCGCGATCCATCTCGCTAGAGCCAATCCTAAACCCGCGCCGCGAAAGGTGCGGCCCCGTGTGCGATCGACTCGGTAAAACCTGTCGAAAACCCTAGTCTGATGCTCGGGAGCAATGCCAATCCCTGTATCTGCAACCGTGAAAAGCACACGGTTGTCTTCGCACGTTACGCAAAGATTCACCGAGCCCCCTGGCTGCGTGTAGTGGAGGGCATTGTCGAGCAGAATCGTCAGGAGCCGCTGCAAGCCATCACTGTCTCCCGAGACAAATACCGGCTCCGGCGTCAGTTCCACGTAGAAGTCCAGAAGCGCTTGGAGCATAGAAGTCTTCCATTTTTCTCCCGTCTGGCGAACCAGGTGGTTGGCATCTATCGACTCGAAGCGAAGCGTTTCGTTTCCGGAATCCACCCGCGCCAGCATCAGCAAGCCGTCGATGAGACCGGTCATGCGGACCGATTCTAATTGAACGTGCTGGCAAGCCTCCCGATACTCTTCGGCGGAGCGCGACGTCATGGAGAGAGCAACCTCGACCTCGGTGCGAATGAGGGCCAGAGGGGTGCGCAGTTCATGGGCAGCATTGGCAGTGAAATCACGAATGCTGCGGACCCCGGATTCCACGCGCTCCAACATCTGGTTAAGTGTTTGCGAGAGATCGGAAATCTCATCCTTGGTGGGAGAGATAGGCAGGCGGATATCGAGGTTTCTGTCGTTGATGCGGCGCGCTTCCGTGGCGATTGCGGCCACCGGGGCAAGGGCCTTGCGGCTCATGAAATGTCCACCAACTGCTGCCAGGATCAGCACCGCCGGCGTCAGCAGAAACAATTTCTGGCCAAAGGCAGAAAGTAGAACCATCGATTTATTTAATGCGAGTCCGGTCTGGACCGAGTATGCACGCCCGTTCGCATGGATCGGATAAGTCAGTGCCAGCACGAACCGTGTGCCCTGATGGAATTCAACCAGTGTGCCTTCCGGCGGTAGAAGTCCGGGAACTCCTGGCAATAAACCCTCATCGATCATGCGCCTGGAACGATAGATCCAGTTTCCGTCCTGATCGAGGACCTGCAGATATTTGCCATCGTCTTTGATCTGGTAAATCTCGGCGAGTCTCTGCTGCAGAGATTCCACGCTGGCGTGCGGGCCAAGCTGCATCAGCAACAACTGTACATCTTCCACCCGCTCCTGCAATTCGTGATACTCGGTCGCCTTCAGGCTTCGCTTCAGCATCCACCAGTTCGACACACTCAACAGAACGCCCGCCGCAGCGAACATGGCGCAATACCACAACGTTAAACGAAGCCGAATAGGCAATGGTTTCATTGGATCTGCTTTCTCATGTACCCGGCCCGGCGCCTCTGAGCAAGGACAGATGCCTCGGCTTTCAACAAATAGCCCTTGCCCCTTACCGTATGCAGCAGCCTTGCTGGGAAAGGCGCATCGAGCTTACCCCTAAGCGAGTTAACCAGCACGTCAAGCGCGCCTGGACTTACTTCTCTGTGGTCCCGCCAGATTTCTTCGATCAATGTGCCTCTTGAAACGACCTGAGGAGACTTCTGTGCCAGCAATTCGAGCAGCAGATACTCGGTCCGAGTCAGGTCGATGACTCGTCCCGTACGAGTGACGTAATGCCGGACCGTATCCACAACCAAATCCGCAACGGTGAAGGTCGTCGGTGCTGGTTCAGGTCCTGGACGAGTGACAGCGCGCAGGCGTGCCAGCAGCTCAGGGAATGAGAACGGCTTGGTCAGGTAATCGTCGGCACCGAGATTAAGTCCGCGAACGATTTCGTCCTCTTTGTTGTACG
This sequence comes from Acidobacteriota bacterium, assembly GCA_013285705.1. GTDB lineage: Bacteria > Acidobacteriota > Terriglobia > Terriglobales > Acidobacteriaceae > Alloacidobacterium. The sequence continues at coordinate 17,735 of JABDHA010000037.1, read as the reverse complement.
CCGTCAGCATAAGAATTGAAGCTGGGTAGTTCCTTTCCTGTAGCACTTGCGCGACATCGTACCCGCTCAAACCGGGAAGCCCCAGATCGAGGAGAATGACGTCGAAATCTCTATCGAGCGTTGACTTAAGGCCCTCCGCCCCATCCAGGGCGACAGTGACTTCGTGACCTTGTTCTGAAAGCCCTTTGTGCAGCAAGGCTGACATTCGGGGTTCGTCTTCTATCACCAGAACTTGCATGCTCAGGGCTCCAAACCACTATCTACGCTGAGCCCTATTTCAACACAGCAATTTTCGGTTGTGGAGGGCATCATCGCAATCTTAGAAAACTTTCACCGCGCCGTTAACCTCTCTTTAACAACGCAGCCTACCTTCTGGATCAGCCTTCCAGGCAATCTTCAATTCATCGAGCGCAACCGAACCATAGCTTAGGAATTATTCACTTTTACGTAAACGCCGCTTTACTTGTAACGCGGAAGCTATGGTCAGTCCCAGTTCACTAACATCGATGTTGGACTTCTGCAAATCCCAACATCGCCGCCGAAGGAGAGTCATGTTCGCGAAGGCCATCCGTATACCGCTACTCCTCACAATGCTCTTGCTACCATTGTTATCCAGCGCCGCAACCGGAGATAAAGGTACTCCCAGTGGTAGTGTGAGCGGCACCGTTAAGGACGCGGCCGGAGCGGTGCTCCAAGGCGCCCAGATTGTCCTGCAGCCAACTGCAACTTCGGTGGCTTCCGACGAGCAGGGAACCTTTGTCATTCCAAATATTGCCCCGGGCACCTATACCGTCACTGTTTCCTATGTCGGCTTCGACAATATGGTAACTACTATCGTTGTAAAACCCGGCCAGACAGCAACGCTGAACGCAACCATGAGTATCGCGTCGGCTAACCAGCAAGTCATTGTGAATGCCGGCTTAGTGGGTGATGCCGCCGCCATCAACGAGCAGCGCACGTCCGCTAACATCCTCGATGTGCAGACTGACACGCAGATTCAAAGCCTGCCCAACGCGAATGTGGCCGACGCTATCGGGCGCATGCCTGGAGTCACCCTGCAACGCAACGAAGGCGAAGGTCAATATGTGCAGATTCGCGGGACAGAACCGCGCCTCAGCAACACAACGATCGATGGAGTCATCGTTCCCGGGCCTGATCCGGAAGTGCGCCAGGTCGATCTCGACACCATCCCGGCGGACATCGTTGGCTCATTAGCCATCAATAAGACGCTTTCCGCAAACCAGGATGGAGATGCTATCGGTGGCTCAGTCGACGTGCGCATCAAGCAAGCCACCTCCGACCAGCCAACGTTTAATGTTGAAGGGATAGGCGGCTACACACCCATTGCCGGGACCCGCAATGTGTTCAGTATCAACTCAAGCGCAGGAATGCGATTCGGCCCAAACAGCGGGCATGGCAAGCGCTTCGGGCTCATGCTCGGCTATAGCTATGACTACAATGGACGAGCGATCGACGACGTCGAACCCACTCCCGACCTGTTCCCGAATGGGGAGACAACGTTCGATGACGGCCTGAACGTGCAGGAATATCTCTACGACCGGACCCGATATGGCTTTGCCGGCGCTCTCGATTACAAACTAGCGGAAGACTCTGATCTCTATGTGCATGGACTCTTTTCGAACTTCCGGGATTACGGCCAGAAGTTTCAATACGAGTTGTCGGGACCGACTGGTTCTGGGGGGAGTTCCTACCACACCAGCGTCCGCCGGCCCAATCTGCAGATCGCCGACCTAGCTTTAGGGGGAAATCAGGTTTTCACGCATTCGTTCATCCATTACCAGATCGCCATCGCCCACTCGCGCTTTGGTGGGGCCGCGGGAAATCCCGGCGCGGACTTCAGCAGTTCCGCCGGCGCCGATTGCGGATACAGCCCGTCGACTACGGTCAGCATTTATCGGCCGCAATATACCTGCGACAACCCCAGCGATTCGATCGCCGATCCCACACAGTACCAGCTCTCGGATATCAATCTCACCACCGGCCAGGCGACTCAGCTCAATCTACAGGGGAGCGCCGCCATGGGGATCAACTACCATTTGGGCACGCACGCATCAACCTTCGAGTTTGGAGGGCAGTTCCGTAACGAGCATAAGGGACAGAACGCGTACTCGCCCACTTATGACAATGGCGCGACCCCGCCGATGACCCAGTTCTTGAGCTCCTTCACCAATCCGCACTTCTACGGCGGAAGCTATTATCTGCCACCGGTGACCAACTTCGATCTCATCACCTCCTACCTTGCGGCGAACTCGTCGCAGCTTCCGTTGGATGAAGCAACCACCCATCAGAACTCTGACGCGGCCAACTACAACCTTCAAGAGCGTGTGTCGTCTGGCTACGTAATGAACACGATCGAATTTGGCACTCGCATCCACCTGCAAACGGGATTGCGCATCGAGGGCACGCAAACCTCCAACACCGGATATTTGGTTTTGACAAATGCGGACGGCAGCTACGGCGGGACGACACCCCAATACGGGAGCGGCTCTTACGTGAATCCGTTGCCGAGCGTTCAGTTGCGCTACAACCTGGATAACGACTCAGACATTCGCGCCGTCTATGGACGCGGCATTTCGCGTCCTGATCCTTATCAGCTGGTCCCCTATATCGTTTTCACGACCCAGGGAGGCCCATCAGGGATAGACCTGGTGCAAATCGGCAATACTGGTCTGGTAGCCGAGCACGCGAATGACTTTGACGTGCTGTACGAGCGCTTTCTACCCTCTGTCGGCATGTTGGAGGGCGGCTACTTCTATAAACAGATAACCAAGCCTATTTTTCTCGAGCAATCGATCGTACCTGCCACGGGTTCACCCTTGTCCCAGCTCTATGCCGGGGATTATGTGCAGCAGGAAGTCAATGGAGACCACGCGTATGTGCAAGGTATCGAGTTGTCTTACCAGCAGCACTTAACCATGCTGCCGGGCGTACTGAGTGGAGCGCGCATCAACGCGAACTTTGCCTATACGAACTCGAAAAACTATAACCTCGCCAATCGCGCGGATAACCCACAGTTGGTAGGCCAGGCGCCGTTCTCCTGGAACATCGGACCGTCTTATGCAACCAAGCGAGCGCTGGTCACTGTAGGGATATCGCACAACAGCGCAAATATTTATGCCTATCAATACCAGAGCACCGGTCCGGCTGCAGTGCCCTACGGACCCACGGGGCCATTTGGCGATAACTACTTCTACTCACACACGCAAGTCGACGCCCAGGCGACTTATTACATCGCCAAAGGGTTCTCGTTGCTGGCCTCCGGAGAGAACATGAACAACGAGGTCTTTGGCTTCTTCAACGGGAGTACCCAATACATGACACAGCGTGAATACTACAAGCCCACCTATTCTTTCGGCCTGCGATGGAGCCTGCACCACGAGTAATAAGACTCAAATGATGATGAATTCCTGAACCCGACGAAACACAAAGAACTTTATTTGCCAATGAGACAGATTCATTGCAGGACAATGCTTGAGCAAATTCCTGGAGGGGTTAGCCCGGGGACAGGAGCACAGTCCGAGAAAGCATAGATGAAGATAATTACGGTTGCTGCTTTTCTACTATGGGTGGGCGTTCTTTCTGCTCAGGCCCAGATGGCTTCTCCACTCTCACTGCAACGAACGATCACATTGCCAGGAGTGACCGGCAAGTTCGATCACTTTGCTTACGATCCGGACGGTAACCGGCTCTTCGTTGCCTCTGCCGGGAACCATTCGGTCGAAGTAATCGATTTGAGTTCCGGGAAGGTGACCGAAAGCCTGACTGGATTAGGCAAGCCACACGGCCTCGCGTGGATCGCCGAAACAAAACGGCTTTTTGCCTCCGATGGTCTACAGGGCGATTTGAAAATTTACGACGGTGCGCCGCTCCAGCAAATGAAGTCCATCGGACTTTCCGACGACGCCGACGACATGGTTTATGACGGCGGTACGAAGTTACTTTACGTGGGGCATGGCGGCGGCACCGTCCATCCCGCCAAGATCGCAGTAGTTGATACGACCAGCCAGACGGTGGTGACGAATCTTCCCGTCGCGACGCACCCGGAAGGGCTGGAGATCGACAAAGCGAATGATCGCATCTTTGCGAACATTGCCGACGCGGGCGAGATTGCAGTCATCGACGGAAAGACGCACGCGCGATCTGCGACGTGGAAGCTGACCCGCGCCAAGGACAACGTGCCGCTTGCCTACGACGAAGAGAACCAGATCCTGTTCGTCGCCTGTCGCACGCCCGCGCGCCTGGTGGTCCTCGACGCAAACTCCGGTAAAGAACTGGCGGATCTACCATCGGATGCGGGAGCTGACGACATTTTCTATGACGCCGAATTGCATCGGATTTATCTGATCGCTGGAAGCGGAGCAGTTGACGTTTATGAGATCGACGCTAACAAGAGCGTCCGTGCGTTAAGCGTTACTCGCACATCTACCGGAGCCAAAACGGGGTTGCTGGTACCCTCGCAGCACACCCTCTACGTTGGAGTGCCTGGCAGCGACGGCAAGCAGGCATCAATACTGGTCTACGCAACCAAATAGTCAGGTGAAATGAAGAACTGTCCATCACATCGGCGTGCATTACACTGCTTCACGCTTCTACTGTGCGCTGCTGCCGCAGTTCCCCCGGTCCTTGCACAGCGCGCGGATGACGCTTCTAGAAAGCTGAAATTCATCATCATCTTCAGCCGTCACGGCGTTCGAACACCGACCGGAAGTAACGAGCAACTGAATCAATATTCCGCCCAGCCCTGGCCAAAGTGGGATAGCCCGTCCGGCAATCTCACCACTCAGGGCGCCAAGCTCATGACTCTGTTCGGTGGCTATTACCGGGCCTACTTGGCACAACGGGAGGTGTTGAGCGCCAGCGGATGTGCTGACGCCACGCGTGTCTCTTTCTTTTCAGACTCGGACCAGCGCACGGCAGAGACAGGAAAGTCGCTTGCCGCCGGAATGTTTCCTGGCTGCTCCCCCAATCAGCAACCGGAGCAGCATACCCTCGCTGAAGGTCAGGTCGATCCACTCTTCCATTCGCTGTCAGCTGGGGTGGGTGAGCCCGATCGTAAACGAGCGGCGGCATCGATTGCCGGCCGTATCGGCAGCAACCCAGCTGGCGTTACCGAAGCTTACCGGTGGCAATTCGAAGCACTGGAGCGCATCCTTCTCGGATGTGCTCCAGCTTCCCCTTGTCCTCAGCCGGGGCACACCGCAGCAGCTTTCCTGGCCGATATTCCGGCCAGCCTTGATGGCGGCAAGAGCGATCATCTCGCGGAATTGAAGGGCCCACTCAGTACTGCATCGACCATCACTGAGAACCTGCTGCTCGAATACACCAGCGGCCTGCCAATGGGCCAGGTAGGCTGGGGTCGGGTTGATCTCGCGACTCTAAAGCAACTCATGGACCTGCACACCGCCGCGTCCGATCTCAACCGTCGCACATCCTACCTGGCGACTGTGCAGGCCTCGAATACGCTAGCCCACATTCTTGACACTCTGCAGCAGGCGGCAACCGGTAAGGACGTCCCAGGCGCACTGGGAAAACCAGGAGACCGGGTGATCGTTCTGGTCGGTCACGATACCAACCTCGCCAACATGGCGGGAATGCTCAACCTGAACTGGGTCATCGATGGACGCCGCGACGACACTCCACCCGGAGGAGCATTGGTCTTCGAGCTGTGGCAGGACGCGGATTCAGGCTACGAGATCAGGACCTACTACACGGCACAGACACTGGAGCAGATGCGCGAGCTCACTCCACTCACCTTGGACAAGGGTCCCGTCAGGGCGAATATTTTTGTTCCAGGCTGCAGCCAGGGCGGAGCGAATTTTCCCTGCGTTTGGAGGGCTTTCCAACAGACGCTCACTACGGCTATTGATCCTGCATTTGTAAAGTAGTGCTGATTGAAATCTAAGGGTGTTTTCACACCGCATTCGCGAAGATTTCATAGATCGGTAACACATTCGTATCTTGGAGCGCCTACTACTCGCGTGGAGGATCTATATGAATGTAAGTAAGCTTGTATCGACTGGATTTGCGATCGCTCTAACGCTGTCGTCGAATTATGGCATGGCCGCGGACGAGAACATGGTGGGATCGAGAAAAGTCAGGCATGTACTGCTCTTGAGCATAGACGGTATGCACGCAGTCGACTTCTATAACTGCGCGCATGGTGTTACCGGATTGAACGGTGGGAATCCGTATTGCCCTAACCTGGCCGCATTGGCCGGGACAGGGATCAATTATGTGGCCACCTCGTCATCAAAGCCCTCCGATTCTGCCCCCGGACTCATGGCCCTGGTTACCGGCGGCACGCCGAGAACGACCGGCATTTACTACGATGTAGCATTTGACCGAACGCTCGATGGGCCGCAAATAACGACCGGCACTGGCTTAGCTGCGGCGCCGTGCACGCCCTTTGCGGTACCGACGGGAACGACGACGGACAACGATCAGGGCATCGATATCGACGACACCAAGCTGAACGGCGGCGCGGATGCCACCGCGGCCGCGATCGACCCCAGGAAGCTTTCGCGCAATCCCGCGGCAGGTTGTGCACCGGTGTACCCCTGGAACTTCCTCCGGACGAACACCATCTTTGGAGTTATCCATGCAGCGGGCGGATACACCGCGTGGATCGATAAGCACCCATCGTATGCCATGGTAGCTGGGCCCGGTGGTACTGGTCTGAACGACTATTACGCCCCCGAGGTCGACTCAAATGTGGTGGCGCTGCCGGGCATCAAGACTTCGCTCGGCGCATCCTGCTCCACTGTCCGCGATGCAACCGCTCCTTCGTGGAATGCCAGCTTTGAAGACATCCAATGCTATGACGCGCTCCGTGTCGATGCATTGTTGAACGAGATTGCGGGTAAGACTCACAACGGCTCCCGGGCTGTAACACCTACGATCATGGGCATGAACTTCCAGTCGGTATATACCGGAGAATCGGTCGATGAGCCCGGCGTAGGCACCGGTGGTTATCAAAATGCTGCCGGGCAGCCGAGCGAATTGCTGTTGCAGGAGATCGAGGCGGTGGACGTCTCAATCGGCGACATCGTCAACGCTCTGAAAGACAGGGGCATTTATGACGACACGCTGATCATTATCACCGCCAAGCATGGGGCATCACCCATCGACACAAGCCGGTACGTAGCCAACACTAATACGCCGGCAACCCTGTTGGGCACGCGCATTCCTTTCTCGGAATCCCCGCTGAATCCAACCGGCATTGGTGCAACCGAAGACGATGTTTCTGTGCTTTGGTTGAAAAAAGGCGAGAGCGTATCCGCGGCCGTGGACTTGCTTGAACAGAACGCAGCCGCGATTGGTCTGGGGCAAATCTACTTCGGACCGACACTGTCGCTGAATTACAACGTAGGCGGCTGGGAGCCGGGGCAGGATCCGCGGACTCCAGACATCATTGTCACTCCAAATATAGGCGTAACCTATTCCGGGAGCACCACGATGATCGCGGATCATGGCGGCTTTGCGCATGATGACACCAATGTCATGCTGTTGGTGTCGAATCCAAGATTTAGGCCACAGACAGTCTTTGACGGCACCACGACCGCGCAGGTAGCGCCGATGATCCTAAAAGCTTTGGGTCTGAATCCTGAAGCACTGGATGCCGTAAGAGCAGAAGGCACAGCGGTTTTGCCGGAGGTCTGGTCGCAACTCAGATAATTTTGCCATGAACAAGAGGGCCGCTTCGGCGGCCCTCTTGTTTTTGTTGACGAGCAGAAAAGCAAACACCGGCGCACTACAACAGATAGCTACGTCTCGAATTAAACAGCACTTATAGACGTTCGGGTAATCGGACACATCCTGATTCTTTGGGTTTCTTCACTTAATTTTCATCCTCCGGCAATGCAAGTGCCCCGACCTTCAGTCACCCTCGTTCCGGAGGTAGTAATGAAAAAAGCACGTGCTGTACTCTCCCTCGTAATTGCGTGTTCAGCCGCTTCTGCGCTCGCACAGGACAACAGCTGGGGCAGGGAACCTATCAAGCGGGTTCTTCTGATCAGCGTCGATGGTATGCACGCTGTGGACCTCAAGAACTGCATCAACGGAATCAGTACCATCAACAATGGCGAACCCTACTGCCCGGCACTTGCTGCACTGAGCAAGACCGGCGTTAACTACGTCGCTGCCAGCACCTCGAAACCCTCGGACTCCTTTCCCGGCCTGATCGCGATCGTCACCGGCGGAAGCCCCGCACTTACCGGCATCTATTACGACGTCGCCTATGCTCGAAATCTTGATGCCCCGGCACAGACAACTGGTAACGGACTCGCGGCTGGTCCCTGCACGCCCGGCGCCGCCCCAACTGGAACCACCAGCGAGTACGAAGAAGGCATCGACATCGACCAAACCAAGGTGAACGGTGGTGCTCCTGGCGCTGCGTTGACTGACGGCGGCATCGCTTCCATCGATCCCAAAAGACTTATCCGTGATCCCCGCAGAGGCTGCTCCCCGGTTTATCCTTGGGATTTTGTCCGCACCAACACCATCTTCAGCGTCATCCATCAGGCTGGTGGATACACGGCCTGGTCCGACAAGCATCCCGCCTACTCAGCTGTTGCTGCTGGTATTGGCCCTGCCGCGCTCGACGATTTCTACGGACCTGAGATCAACTCCAACGTGATCGCATTGCCCGGCGTCAGGACGCCGACCGGCATATCTTGCGAAACCATACCCGATACAGGCGCAGATCTGACCGCCTGGACGAACAGCTTCCAAAACATTGAATGCTACGACACGTTGAAGGTCGATGCCGTACTTAACGAGATCGATGGCAAGAACCATCTCGGTACCAGAAGAACTCGCGTGCCCACCATATTGGGCATGAACTTCCAGGCGGTAAGTGTGGGTCAGAAGCTGGTTGAGAAAGGCAATGGCGTGACCGGCGGATATCTCGATGCCGCAGGCACCCCCACCGCAGCACTGTTGGCCGAATTCAAGTTCGTCGATGCCTCATTTGCAGCCTGGATAAGAGAATTGAAGGCAACGGGCCTTTACGACTCGACCCTGATCGTGATCACGGCCAAGCACGGGCAGTCACCCATCGATCCCAGCCGCTATGTCGGTCAGACTATCAACGGCACCTCACCCGTCACCCTGCTCTCCAATGCGGGCTACATCCCATTTTCTGAATCCACTAACAACCCTACCGGCATCGGGCCGACCGAAGATGACGTCTCGCTGGTCTGGCTGAAGAACTCTGCTGATACCGACGCCAGCGTCAAGATTCTCGAAGATGCTCCGTCTACCACCACGGGAATTGGTCTCGGCCAGATCTACTACGGTCCTTCGCTTTCGCTCAACTATAACGACCCAACCGTGGATCCTCGCACGCCCGACATTATCGTGACCCCGAACGTGGGCGTCACTTACTCAGGCAGCAAGGCCAAACTCTCCGAGCATGGCGGATTCGCCCATGACGACACCAATGTGGTTATGCTGTTATCCAATCCTTCCCTCCAGGCTAAGACGGTCAGCTCCGAAGTCGGGACCGTGCAAGTAGCGCCAACCATCCTGAAAGCACTCGACATCAATCCCTGGGAACTATATGCCGTTCGTGAGGAAGGGACGCCCGTCCTACCCGACCTCGACCTCAAGTAGTCACCTTTCCAGCCTCGCAACTGCAATGGACGCTTCTTACGGGCGTCCATTGTTTTGTCCTGTTTCTCAAATTAAGCGGCCATTCAGGACGTCATTGAAATGGGCGAGCAATGTCTGTCCGAGACCACGGTTGATTAGCAGATCAGAAATGGAGCCAGCGCGAACTACAACGCAGTCGAAATTACAGCAAAAGAATGGCTCTGCGATTGACAACGGCGATGCTCCTCCCTTGCCGGCCTGGACGGCGACCAATCCCTACGCAGCGCAGCTGGACGCTGCGGTGGTCAAACAAGACATGGAGTTGGTTCGTGCAGGCCTCTTGTATGGCCTCGACAGATCGGAGATTCATGGTTTTCTCACTGGACAACACGGCCAGAGTGATAACGCACGCTTCTACGCTCATGGTTTAGTGGACTCCGTCAAAGGTCAAATCAAAGGGGATCTGGCGACGCGCCGCGGCCCGGATCGAAACCGATAGTTTCCTTCAGCGGTTCATGCTCAGAGTTGTGAAAAATTCCCCGTTCCAGCTCCCCCCTGGTGTTCCAGAATGAGATAAAGTAAAGGGTTGCATGTATCATGCACCTGACGAGACCTAATTTCGGCGGACTTACATCCGGATATCATTGCCGTCAAATCGCATTTTCCCGTCTGAATAAGTTACGCAACCCAATAATGACGCAATAGTGTAGATCCGTCATGACCGAAATTTCAAAAATCCATCCGGCTGTCGACAGTAGACGTCGGTGCAGAGAGAACACTCCATGCGTAAACTCTTTAGCCTCGTATTCGCCTCTGTCGCATATGCATCCCTTGCTGGACAAAGCGCGGATACCTCACTGCTTGTCCGAATTACAGAATCCCAGATAAATGCAACTCCGCAGGGAGGCATTTCCAGTGACTGCATCGTGGTCAGCACAGATGGCCAGTTCCATTTAGAACGTCGCTTGCAGCAATTGCCTGATCCCACAGCTTCGCTGCGCACTTACGATTCTTCTTTGACCGATGTGCAACTCCAATGGATTCACAACCTGCTCGGTCAGGATCGGATACAGGAACTTCCAACATTTGTGATGCCCGAAAGCCCCGGCCCAACGCTCTTACGCAGAGGAGTAACTATCGATTTCACACAAGATGGGGTAGTCAAGACTGTTGGATACATGGGCTGGGCTGGAGCAGTACCGGAAAGCTCGCACACACCAGTTCAGAAATCTCAGGAAAATGCAGAGATCACATTGCAACCTCTTGTGGATTGGTTCCACAAAATTGAAGAAACGAAGTTATCGCCGTCCCAACCAAAATGGTCCGCGTGCTCACCTGAACATTCGAATGGAGAGTGAACATGGCTCTCCGGCTCTCACTAGGAAGAGAAATAAGGATCATTCACTGACCAAACAGCCACGCCACAACAGGAAAATATGAAGTCGTCAAGGCTCGTTGCTCGGCCGTCCTCGAAAGAGGAGGCAAGGAAGCCCCGACCGAGGATCAACGTCACGCGCAACCTCGCCTCGCTGAAGGAGGGAAGGGAAGGCCACTATGAAAGTGGCAATGGCATTGTTGATGACGTCTTTAGCGGCGGTGGCGCAAACGATCCATCCGGCTCACAAACACCAGTACGCCGCTGAGTAAGGCTGTCGACCGGCTCACTCCATTGTTGAGGGATAGTAACATCACGGTGGTTCAGGAGTGCCACACAGTCAATTTGGACGGCTGGCGCACTAAATAAAGGGAAATGTATTGTGTCAGGGGAGGATTACCAATGGCGATTTCTAAATTGCCGCTCAAAGCCTGGCTGCAGCTCTGTTGCATTATCGCTCTGTTCGTACTTTCGTTTCTGGCCTCGTGGCATCTCTGGCATACGCCAGATCGTCGTATCGCCTTTGCTCCTTTCATCGTCTATACCGCGTTGATGGGACTCTATTCAAGCTGGAAGCGCTACTCATGCCGATAGAACGGTTGCATCATCTGTTTTCACTGAGTCCTAACCAAGGCGCAAAGCGTGAACGTACCAACGTTTCCGTTCCAGAAGAATGACTCTTCACCTGAGGATTCTGGTTTGGTGCCATTCAGACACATTTCGAGAAGCACCCCTAATCTTGAAGATCGAAGCTACATTGAGTTCGATTCATGGATCCATCTAAGAGTGAGGGATCTGACCGAAGGGGCTTCGTTATCAGCTGGATCGGACAGTTTCTGCTCGGTCGCTTGAAAAGCCTGTCTGTGAACCTCCTCGAGACGAACCTGCTCCGCCGAAACAACGACGGGTTTGCTAGATACGTTTCCGGCCAATGCCGCCTTGCCAAGCGCCAGAGGAGGTTTTGTTACCGTTCGCTTCCTCCTCGGGATCACCGGTGGGATGATCCGAGGAGTAGGAAGTATGGGATCTCGATCAATCTCTAATCGCCCTGTAGGTGATCTCTCAATCTCAACAACGCTAGGAGTTGATGATCTGGCTGAACGCTTCCTGACCTTCATCTGGGGCGATTCGGAAGCGACATGAAACGGGCTTAAAAGATCTCGCACCCGTTGGAGCCGGTCGAGGTAGGCATCAATGAGAGCAACGATATGACTGTATTCCATATGCACCTACGGTTTAGTTCGTGACTCAGGAGTATCAGCGAATTGCTTGCGCAATTAACCAGGACGATAACTTTCGTTCAGGGCCAGACGCATGTCTGGAGGGACAGCATGAAACCATTCACTTCGGCAATCCCGACTGATTCTGATGAGCTTGTATCTGACGTACCGTTCATGCGACCTAAATTACCTTAACCATATCGCTGATTTTATCCATCACGATAAAGTTCTTACTGGCCTGGGTGAGCGTTTCTGTATTCCTCTGCTCTATTTCTACAGGGATGACTATGCCGCTAGACTCAGCTGGATTCGCCTCTCGGTCGAGTTCTTTGTGCATGGGTTTCTAACGTGGGTTACCCAAAGCAGAATCTGAGCGGGACTTAATTGAAGGAAGCATACAGGTGGGGTGCCGCGATGAATAGATCACAGAAGTTAGCCCCTAAGTTAGGGGGGAGTAACCGGAGTAACTTGGTGCAGGAGAAGTCGGTACTCTTCAAGGACGAGATGGTGAGGGCAATTCTCGCCGGCCGGAGGTCGAATTGCCAGGGAAGAGGGGCCGATGTCCCTCGTTCGACCGCCGAAAGCCATCCGCGACATCGCTTGGAAGCGCAGACCGACTCTGTGTGAGGTATCGCGCATTGATTGCCAAGGGCCAAAAGCCCACAGTGATGTTTCCTCGCACTCCAGGCGAGTTCGTCTACCAGAAGGGTTTCTGACTCGCAGGGTAAACGGGTAAACAACAGGGGTGATATTAGCTGGCACAAGGACAGGGTGTTCATTAGCGAGGTCTTTCGCTTTGAAGATCTAGGTCTTGAACTGGTGCCGAAGACTTCATGCACCTCACGCACATCTACGCAGAGCAGGGATCCGGCGGCGATGCAATCCCGAACTGGCAAAGTCGCTGACAACAGTGGTGGCGCACCTCGGGATCGTCCGCCATAATTTACAGGGCAGGCGCGTGCGTTGCGGACGCGAAGCTTCCGTAAGTGTTCGCAGCAGACAAGCAGCCAACCATAGTGGCGATCCAAGGTCATCGCATTATTTGCGTGGGCCTAAACCGCACTGCATCGACATCGAACTCCCCAATCTCGATATCTCGGAAGAACGTTCCTGCCCGGTCTTCCGAACCGCTTTCATTGCTGGATAGAGCATGGTGATGCATCCAGTTTACCTGCCTGCTAAGTTAAGACCGCGTTTCAAATAGCGGAAATCAGAATTTCCCACAGCACAGCAAATAAAAGAGGCCAGAACGGGGAAGAGAGGTGGTTGATACATAAGTGCGATCTTTGAAGCATTGCCCTTTCGAAATGCACCGAAATCCAGTAGTCGCTTTCTACTACCGTCCTCCCGTAATCGACACCTCGCTCTGGGCGGCACGCCTTTCACGTTTATCCAGTACCGGTGTTTCCCACGTAGCCAATCGGATGCTGCGCAACGCGCGTGTGCCATCGGCTTCATTGTCGAATAGCAGTGAGAGCCTTGCCATCGTCGGGGTATAGTCCGCAGGAAGAGCAAGCCACATAAATGACTTATTCGTATCGGTTTTACTGAGGAGCCTCAGAGAATTTATGGTTGGGTTGTACTCCACCTGATATCTGCCGGCGGGAAATGCCTTCCCATGCGCATCAAAGCTGAAGGGGACGTCGACGGCAATAGTTTCAGAAGCAAAGACTGCGGTCGCGCTTGCTGCGACGGCCGCCAGGACGAACATACGAATCATCGGTCGCATAGTTCACACTCCTATGCAACAGGCTATGAAATTCCTCGGGACTTATTGTCAAATCGCCGTCGAGTTCGCGTGAAGTGTGACGAATTGTTCTTGACGCATGCCCCCACCGTGTTTCTGCGGTTTTGAACCGATAGCCAGTAAAGCCCCTTTTAATACAAAGACACACATGATGCCTTCAGTTGCCGGAACTATGCTTCAGTCCGCCACTAATAGGCTAAAAAAATGCGGATGATTTACCTTTCGTGAAAAATAACGACCGGTTGCCCGGCCCTACGCTTATCGGACAGGTTGCCGCATATTTTTCGTGGCTCCGATGTTGGGTTTGCGGCCCGTTGGACCATTATGTGGTTCCCAAAACACAGATCGCCGGTTGCCATGCGACTTCTGGTTCCCTCGGTAACAAAATGGTCAGCGGAACAAAAAACTACCCGCAAGGGATTCGCTTCAAGCAGCGCAGTGTCTCGGGTATCATTGCCGCCATGTATCCAAGCCTGCCTAAGATGTTTCATCTCTCTCAGTGCTATCCAGCGTCGCGGTCGCTCGATGTTGGAGCCATCCTTCGCGAGGGTTTTGACCGCAAATCGCTTGGACCTAAGATTCATCCGGGCATGCGTGTGGCAGTGGGAGTCGGAAGCCGCGGCATTACCAACCTCGCTGAGATCGTCCGCTCTGTGATCAATCTCCTTCGTGCTTACGGAGCAGAGCCCTTCATTATTCCCGCTATGGGCAGCCATGGAGGAGCCACGCCCTCCGGTCAGCAGAACGTCCTTGCGGGATTCGGCGTCACACCGGAGTCAACTGGCGTTTCCTTTGAAACCAGCATGGACGTCGACGAGATCGGCATGTTCGGTGACAGCTGTCCCGTCGTCTTCAGCCGAGCCGCGCTCCAAGCCGATGCGATTGTCATTATCAACAGGATCAAGCCACACACGGACTTCTTCGGAAAACTCGGCAGCGGAATCCAGAAGATGCTTGTTATTGGTTTCGGCAAGCACGTCGGCGCCGCGAATGCCCATCGGGTGGCAAGCCAACTCGGGCATGAGGCCGCCATCCGAGAAACCGCACAGGTCATTCTCAGCAAGGTGCCTGTCCTCTTCGCTGTAGCCATTCTTGAGGATCAACATCACCAGACCAACGACCTACAAGTTATCCGTGGGGATGAGATTCTGCAGAAAGAGGATGCTCTTTTCCTCCAGTCACAGCAACTCCTGGCGCGCCTCCCCTTCTCGAACATAGACCTCCTCATCGTCGACCAGCTTGGTAAGGAGATCAGCGGCAGTGGCATGGACACCAACGTCATTGGCCGTGGGGTCTTCGGCTATATCTCATCTCTGCGCCCGCAGGGCAGCCCGGAGATTCACATCAGCAGAATCTTCGTTCGCGATTTAACTCCTGCGACAAACGGCAATGCCATCGGAATCGGTCTGGCGGATTTCACCACGACACGCGTCGTCAATTCCATTCATCGTGAATATACCTACACCAACGCCCTCACCTCGCTCGGCCTCGCCTGCGCAAAAATCCCACTCTATTTTGATACCGACCGTGAAGCCCTTGAACGCGCCATCGACTCCCTCATCTGTGCGAAAGATAACGATCTGCGCATCGTGCGGATCAGAAACACCCTGAGTCTCGCCCACATGCTCGTGTCCGAACGTCTCACCGTAGAGACGACGCCATCGATGCCTGTCGAGATCGACCCAACGCCACAGGCACTTCTGGACGCAGACGGCAATTTTCCTGAACTCTGAATCAGTGACGTACCAAGATCCGAAATCGCCTTATGTAGGGCGATAGCGAGCTCGATTCGGGAGAACAGGGCCTAGCATTTATCGCGGTCGGGGTGACCTGGGCACCCGACCTCAAAAAAAAAGTCCGTCACAGCAGGCCCACAAGTGCTTATTTTCTTCGCCCCGGTTCGCAGAACCCAACCGACCAATAGAGCTCAGTCGGCTCAAATCAGCGAACCCGATTGAATGGAAGCTCTTAGCAATGTGCTCGCAAGCGACTGTAATACTCTTTGATCGCTTGGAGAGTTCAGTTACTCAGGAGAAGGCATATTACATGAATGTTTAACATCTATAAGTTTTTGTAACTTATTTATATAAAGCACTTTGTTGGTCCAAGGCGGAAATATCGCTTGGTGTGCAAAGCGTAAATGTCATTCTTTCCCCTGGATTCCGTGCGCGCTACCTCCGATTTCTCTTCCGCGTCTTTCAGCTGGAGCCGAAGATTGGCCGCGGTTCCCGTAGCCGCTCCTCCCCTTAGAGGGGTGAGCTGCTGCCCATATTGGACGCTAGGTGTCTGCGTTTCGGAGGCCATTCATTGGGTCGCTGAGTTTCCTGCATTCAATACTCACTTGCCCGACGCCCTAGTGGCCTTTGATGTCGAGCGGCTGTGAATGGCTTTTGACGTAAGCGCGACTTGCAAGAATCGTCTCGACACTGCAAATGTGTTTCTTCTCCCAGTCGGAAAGTGCGTCTTCAGTGGAACATGGCGATACCAGCGTAGAGAACAAAAGGCGAAGATGCAACGTTTCCCAGATTGAGAAAATTCGCATAAAAGACAAAACAAGTCTCATGAAATGAAATACTTGAGAGATTTTTATTTTTGACTCACCATACATTCGATAACATGATTCCGTCATAGGCCCACCTGGCCCAAAAAGGGAAGGAAAATGAGAGGTCATAACGGCAATTCGTTAAATCGTGAAACCCTTGCATTCTGGCGCGATGGCGCTGCAATCGGGATCAAAGATTTCACTCCACTGGCATTGGGTGTCGACAGCAAGGCGCCCGGCAACCCTTGACGGATGGCCATCTAAAGCATTCGACCAAAACTGACGCTGCCCGTCAGATCGAATGCCTGCCAGGACAGCTCTAGTTCACTTTTCGAGGGGTCGGCCATTAATAGCCATGAAGGGACGCTTCCTCGTCTAAACAAAACTGTGCATCTTATAACAAGTGTTTACCTGGCCACACGTCGCGTTTGTACGCGAGTCGGACGCCATAACAGAACCAGTCCGTCGTGGGTCATTATGCCAACACAATCAAGTCAGGCTTTTCCTCAACAAAGCCTGCTGTTCAGTTTTGATCGAAAATGTACTGCCTTGCGAAATCGTGACAATTCGAGACAAAATGTAGAGCTCGATGCGAGAAGATGATACATTTTCAAACATCTCTCGAAGAATCACACCAACAATTTCGCAGCAGAGCGTTACAAGAACGAGGCACAGGTGACTCTAACGAAGGGCGGCTACCCTGGTGTTAATACGTTTAGGCTACGATATTCGTTTCTCCATACCTGCACCGGTCGCCATTGTGGCGATGCTCCACGTCCATCCTTCCCGTCGGGGCGACCTCCTCAAGCCCGACGCCGTGCAGGTTGAACCGAATATTCCTGTTGTTGAATACCAGGATGCCTTCGGCAATCTTTGTTCTCGCATTTTTGCGCCCCAGGGTCCGCTGCGCCTTTATGGCGAAACCCTGATTCAAGACTCTGGGAATCCTGATCCGATCAACGTGGGCGCATACGAGCATCCGGTTGAAGAACTCCCCAACGAAGCCCTTGTTTACCTCCTGAGCAGCCGTTATTGCGAGGTGGATCGGCTCTCCGCCGTTGCCATCGAGCTATTCGGTCACATTCCGCGTGGCTGGCAGCGGATTTACGCCGTGTGCACTTGGGTAAACCAACGGATCACCTTTGGCTATCAATTTGCGCGCCCAACTCGCACCGCCCTCGACACTTTTACCGAACGCGTTGGCGTTTGTCGCGACTTCCAGCATCTTGCCATTACTTT
>JABDHA010000036.1 GCA_013285705.1 Acidobacteriota bacterium | reverse complement strand
CCGCAATCCGACCTGATGGCGACAGACACCTATAACAAGGTGTTCACCATGCACGGCATCATCATGGTTTTCCTGTTCCTGGTGCCATCGGTTCCGGCAACCATCGGCAACTTCGTGATCCCGATCATGGTAGGCGCCAAAGATCTCGCGTTCCCGAAGATCAACCTGCTGAGCTGGTATCTCTACATTGCCGGCGGAATCTTCACCCTGGCTGCGCTGATTATGGGGGGCGTGGATACCGGCTGGACCTTCACGACGCCGCTGAGTACCCACTACCTGAATACGCATGTCATTACGGCGGGGTTGGCGGTCTTTATCGCGGGATTCAGTTCCATCTTTACCGGGTTGAACTTCATAGTGACCATCCATCGCATGCGCGCTCCGGGAATGACCTGGTTCCGTCTGCCGCTGTTTGTGTGGTCGCATTATGCGGCATCGATCCTGATGGTTCTGGGCACGCCGGTGTTGGCGATTACGCTGGTGCTGGTCATTCTGGAGCGCACGATCGGAATTGGCGTCTTTGACCCGACCAAGGGAGGGGATCCGCTCCTATTCCAACACCTCTTCTGGTTCTATTCACACCCTGCCGTATACATCATGATTCTGCCCGGTATGGGCGTTATTTCCGAGGTCATCAGCACCTTCTCGCGCAAACGCGTCTTTGGATACACCGCTGTAGCGTTTTCCTCGGTTGCGATTGCCGTCTTCGGATTCTTCGTCTGGGAGCACCACATGTTCATCATGGGTGTCTCAAATTACTCGGCTCTGGTCTTCTCCCTGCTGACGATGCTGGTGGCGGTACCTTCCGCTATCAAGATCTTCAACTGGGCCGCGACACTCTATAAAGGCTCTATCACCTTTGAGACACCGATGCTCTATGCCTTCGGTTTCATGGGCTTGTTCACGATCGGCGGCCTTACCGGCGTCTTTCTCGGATCGCTGGGTATGGATATCCACCTCACCGAAACCTACTTTATCGTTGCGCACTTCCATTTCGTCATGGTAGGTGGCATGTTGATGGCCTTCCTGTCCGGCATCCACTTCTGGTGGCCAAAGATGACAGGACGCATGTATCCGGAGGCGCTCTCGAAGCTGGCCGCGTTGACAACCTTTATCGGCTTCAACCTGACCTTCTTCCCGCAGTTCATCGTGGGTTATCTGGGCATGCCGCGCCGGTATGCTGCGTATCCACCGGAATTCCAGGTACTGAATGTTCTGTCGACGGCCGGTGCTACGGTGCTGGGTATCGGTTACCTGCTTCCGATGCTCTACCTGACGTGGTCACTGAAATACGGCAAGATCGCCGGCAGCAATCCCTGGCAGGCGACGGGTCTTGAGTGGCAGATCCAGTCTCCGCCACTGACAGAAAACTTTATCGAAACGCCAATCGTAGACCACGAGGCATACGACTACGAATGGCTGGCACACCAGACGGAACACGAGGTGCAGACCGTTGGATAGTCAAGCGATCGCAACCCAGCCAGTTCACGGACACGACGAGCACGCGGCGCATCCGCCATATTTGCGCCATCATTTTGCCACGGTAGAGCAGCAGCGCGAAACAGCGAGCTTCGGCATGTGGCTGTTTCTGCTGACCGAAATTATGTTCTTTGGCGGCATGTTCGCGGCTTACCTCATCTATCGCAACTGGTACTACCCCGCGTTCGTCGCGGGCAGTCATCAGCTGTCGATCTTTCTGGGCACATTCAATACGGCCGTACTCATCTGCTCGAGCTTCACCATGGCCATGGGCGTCCACGCGGCGGAAATGAAGTGGCGTAAACCTCTGGTAGGCTGGCTGCTGGCTACGATTGTTCTCGGTTGCGTCTTCCTTGGCGTCAAGGCCGATGAGTATCACGAGAAGTGGGAGAAGCACCATGTTCCCGGTTTGAACTTCAGCGTGCAGGATTTCACCCACCCCTCGGCTCAATATAAAGAAGAGCCGCCGCTGCCTATGGACATGGCGCAGAAGACGCAGGTCTACTTCTCACTCTACTTCGCCATGACTGGCATGCACGCGCTGCATATGGTCATAGGCATTTCGATCCTGCTTGTTTTGGTGGTGCGAGCGTGGGGCGGAGCGTATACGCACGGCCACATGACGACCATAGAAAACTTTGGTCTGTACTGGCACTTCGTCGATATTGTCTGGATCTTTCTTTTCCCGTTGCTTTACCTGATCAGTCGTCACCAGTGAGGATTTGATAACCGATGTCTGAACATACGCCGCACGAAGTAGAAGTACTCGATACGGAACCGACGCACCACTCGGAACACATCGTCAGCCCGAAGATCTATGGTGTGATTTTCGGGGCGCTCCTTCTTGGTACGGGGCTTACAGTTGGAGCCTCCTATCTCGAGCTGGGCATCTTCAATCCCATTGTCGCGATTGCCATCGCCTGCATCAAAGCCGTGCTGGTCATCCTCTTCTTCATGCACGTTAAATACAGTTCACGGCTGACGAAGCTGACGGTTGCCGCAGGGTTCTTTACATTCATTGTTCTCATTACCATGACGCTGACGGACTACATGAGCCGTGCCTGGGGTCTCTGGTAGATCATCTGTAATTTTACGGAACGGCGGCTTACGAGCCGCCGTTTTCTATTTTGCGACCCGCTCAAATTCGGGTTCCGCTAAAACGCTGCACAGGCAAAACCAGCATCTATCTTCAACAGAAGCATGACGCAGGCGAACCTTCTACCCCAACTGTTGCAGTCTTACGCGGAGAATCCGCGCATCACCATACGCCGTGGCGGCGAGCCGCTGAACGATGGCAAATGTGTTGTCTATTGGATGCAACGCGCACAGCGCGGCGTCGACAACCCGGCGCTCGATTTGGCTATCGCTCTCGGCAATGAGCTGAAGCTACCCATCATTGTGTACTTCTCCGCAATCTCAAACTTTCCTCATGCCAATCTGCGCCACTACGTGTTTTTGAATCAGGGATTGCCGGACATAGAAGAAGACCTTGCCGAGCGCAACGTGACATTCATTGTGAGGCGTCCACCCGACAACCAACTGGAAAAGCTGCTGCTGGAAGTCGGCGCGGCTCTCTTAGTCGGCGATGAAAATCCCTGCCGCGAACCGGAGCGCTGGCGACAAGTGCTGGCGAGGCGCCTGCACCTGCCATTTCTTACCGTCGATGCCGATGTGGTTGTGCCCTCGAAGCTCTTTCCCAAGCACCAATATGCGCTGCACATCATGAAACCGCGGCTCTATGCGGAGTTGCCGAAGTACCTCGTTCGCCAGCCAAAGACAAAAGCGCAGCATGGATGGAAACGCCCAGTGCATTTTGAGTCATTCAATGTGCGCGAGGATGTTACCAAAGGCTGGAAGGATTTCGACCGGAGCGTTGGTCCTGTCGATACGTTTACTGGCGGAACACATGCCGCGCAGGCGCGTCTCAAAGAGTTCGTTGCCCACCACCTGCACGCTTATGCGACCAAACGCAATCATCCTGAATGGGATGGGACCAGCCGTCTCTCGCCCTATCTTCACTTTGGGCACATCAGCCCTATCACCATTGCTCTGGCCGCGCAGAAGGCCGTAGAAGAAGGCAAAGTGACACAAGAAGCCTGCGACGCCTATATCAACGAGTTGATCGGATGGCGCGAGATATCTGTGAACTTCGTGAAATATGTGTTCAATTATGATTCGCTCGAGTGTGCGCCGGATTGGGCGCAGAAAACTCTGCGCGAGCACGCGCGCGATAAGCGCGATCCGCAATACACACTCGAAGAAATGGAGCAGGCGAAGACCCACGACGAGTTATGGAACGCGGCGCAGATGCAGATGGTGAAGTACGGATGGATGCATAATTACCTGCGCATGTACTGGGCGAAGAAAATTCTCGAATGGTCGCCTAACCCGGCGCGGGCCTTTGAATATGCCGTGATTCTGAACGACAAGTATGAGCTCGACGGACGCGATCCGAACGGCTATCAGGGCATTGCATGGGCCATGGCCGGGGTGCATGACCGCCCATGGTTCGAGCGTCCGATCTTCGGCACCATTCGCTATATGTCCGGTGCATCGACGGGGAAGAAATTCAATTCCAAGCGCTATATAGAGAACGTCGCAACCGACAATTGGAAAGGCGACTGAATCCTGCGTTGCCTTATTTCACGGCCTCCTCGTGCACCAAAGTAACTTTGCGTCCTGCAAAGCTTCACGCATAATGAAGCCACTTTCCGCAACTATGAAAAGTCACTGGAACGCTTCTGCGTCTGCCTATGGCGCAGAAGTGCTTTTCTTCAGTGTGAGCGGACAAGAGGTCCATGGCAACGATTCGGTGGTGGAAGCTGGCCTTGTTGGCCTCTGTCGTCGCACCTGGTTGCGGATTCATGGCTGCGCAGCAAGCACAGCCAATCTCTGCGGCAAAGACGCCTATTTCCTCCAACGCGAAACGCTCCGCGCGCTTTCTCGCGCAACGCAGTCTGAACCGTACCACCAGCAAAAGCAGACAAAACCCAGCTGAGTTGCTGATGAAGGCCCGGGCGCAGCATGAATCGCTCAAGGCGGAGTCGAGCGGCACCACACCGCTGAATGGGCAGTGGACGTCGCTTGGTCCTTCAGCGGTCGATACGAGCAACTTCGGGCTCATCAGTGGACGCGTTACTAGCATCGCCGTCGACC
This sequence comes from Acidobacteriota bacterium, assembly GCA_013285705.1. Taxonomy (GTDB): domain Bacteria; phylum Acidobacteriota; class Terriglobia; order Terriglobales; family Acidobacteriaceae; genus Alloacidobacterium. Next base: position 35,402 of record JABDHA010000036.1, on the reverse strand, counting down.
CCTCCGACGCCAGCGGTAATACAGTCTATGTAGGCTCAACAGGCGGGGGTGTCTGGAAGTCGACGAACGCGGCAGCTACCGCAGCAGGCTCGGTCACCTTTTCGCCGCTCACAGATACCCTCCCGGTTTCCGCAGGCTGCACTACGCCTCCACTTGTTTCGCTCAGTATTGGCGCGCTGACCGTTCAGCCCGGCGGCACAGGCGTCATCCTTGCCGGCACCGGGGATCCCAACGACGCTTCCGACTCGTATTACGGCGCGGGCATTCTTCGTTCTGCGGATAAAGGGAATACCTGGTGTCTCATTTCCAGTTGGCAGAGCGCGCTGCGCGGCATTTCTCTTATCGGCGAAGGGGTCGCCGGTTTTGCCTGGAGCACGCTCAACCCGCAACTGGTGGTTGCAGCGGTCGCGCAGTCAGCCGAGGGCGGAGCCGTCAATGCGGGCAGCGCGAGCAGCATTGCAGGTCTCTTTTACTCCACCGATGCAGGCCAAAGCTGGCAGCTTTCGACGATCGAGGACGACCCGCAGCAGGTCATCCAGTCCTCTCAAAGCACGCCGGCTGGCTACGGGGGGAACTCAGCTACCTCCGTAACGTGGAACCCCATTCGCAAGCAATTTTATGCTGCCGTCCAATTCCACGGCTACTACTCGTCGCCTGATGGAGTTACGTGGACCAGGCTCGCGAATCAGCCGGGACTGAATGGGGCGAACTGTCCGGCGGACCCCAATGGACTTGCCTCATCGCAGTGCCCTATCTTTCGCGGAACCATTACATCGCAGCCTGTCACTGGCGACCTCTTTGCCATAACGGTCGATGGCAACAACAGTGACCAGGGTCTCTGGCAGGACGTTTGCAATGCGGGTACAAGCGGATGTGCATTCGCGACCGTTACTTTTTCAAAGCAGATCGCAGATACGGTAATCGATACTGCGTCTAATGGCACAGCAATTCCTCAGGGCGACTATGATTTATCGCTTGCCGCTGTTCCGTCCCAGCAGGACACGCTGCTCTTTGTCGGCACGCAGGATATATTTCGCTGCAGCCTGGCCAACAGCTGTGTCTGGCGCAACACTACCAATGTTGGTGGTTGTGCGGCGGCGCATGTCGCGCCCTCGCAGCATGTTTTCGATGCGACATTCGGCGCGAGCAATCTGACGTTGATGTATTTCGGCAACGACGGTGGTATATGGCGCACAACGGACGATGTAAACCAGACACAGCCAACCTGTTCTGCCGATGACGCGACGCATTTCCAGAACCTGAATGGCAGCATCGGCTCGCTGGCCGAAGTGGGAAGTTTTTCTCAGCATCCCCAGGACCAGAATGTGCTGTTGGCGGCGATGGGAGAATTCGGTACAGCGGCTGCTCAAAACGGCGTAAGCGCCTGGGGGCAGGTACTGGACGGCGAGGGCGATTACAACGCGATCGATCCGGAAAACCCGCAGAACTGGTACGCCACATCGGCATTTCCCATCTCGATCAACCAATGCGCGCAGGGAGCAGCCTGCAATAAGGCAGGCTTTGGCTCGCCCGTTATCGGAAATGCGCAGGTAGGAGATGACGGCTTTGGTCTGACGGAAACCGCGCCCTGGATTCTGGATCCGCAAAATTCAGCGAACATGATCATCGGGACCTGTCGCGTTTGGCGTGGCCCTGCGGATGGAATCGGGTGGAGCGCAAATAATGTCATCAGCTCGATGCTCGATAACCTTCAGGGACCCTTCTGCAATGGCAATGCGCAGATTCGTTCCCTGGCTGCGTCCGGTACGCCGAATGATGCGGTTGGGACACCCGAGCAGTTGTATGCAGGAATGGCAGGGGCGGCTGATGGTGGCGCGACCGTGCCGGGCCACGTTTATAGCGCACCCGTCAGTGGCGCTACCGGAGCGACTGCGACCTGGAGCGATCTCTCCAATGCCCCTGTCATCAACAGCCCGCAGGCAGGGTTCAATTCTCCGGGTTTCGATGTGTCGAGCATTTATGTCGATCCGCATGACAGCACTGGGAACACCATTTACGTGACGACGCAGGGCTTCATCGGCAATGGTTTCAACGGCTCTGTGGCGTACCGTTCGGTGGATGGCGGTGCCCACTGGATCGCCATTGCCGCGAACCTGCCGGATGCACCGGCAAACAGCATCCTTGTCGACCCCAACGACGCGAATACTGTATATGTTGCCCTCGACACGGGTGTCTATGTGACGCGCAACATCAACGTGTGCACCGACACATCGCAAGCTTGCTGGAGCGTCTTCGGCACCGGATTGCCCAATGCTCCGATGACGCAACTGAGCGCCTTCAACGATTCGAGTATCTCGTTACTGCGCGTGGCTACCTATGGCCGAGGAATTTGGCAGACACCGCTGGCGACAGCAGGCACACCGGTCTCCGCAGCCGGCTTGAATCCTCCGGCCCTTACCTTCGCAAGCCAGCAGGTCAATAGCACCAGCGGTGCGCAAACTGTCACCGTTACAAATACCAGTCCTGTCCCGCTGACGATTACGAGCATCACCGCCAGCCCGAATTTTGCGGAGCAGAACCAGTGCACTCAGCCGCTGGCCCAGGGCGACACTTGCACCGTGCAGGTAAGTTTTGCTCCAACAGGAACAGGCCCACTGCAAGGCGTTCTCACCGTCTTCGGCAATGTGGCCACCGGACAGGCGACCGCTGCGCTCTCAGGCACGGGCCTGGCTGCGGGGAATATCGTGCTGCAGCCCACGAGCATTAATTTCGGCAATTCTGTGATTAGCACAGCGACCAGCGCGCAGAACATCACCATCTCGAATACGGGTGGCATCAGCGTAAATCTGCAGGCGCCGGTGATCACTGGTGATTTCCAGATCAGCGCGAATACCTGTGGAACGTCGATTGCGCCAAATTATGGATGCACGATTGCTGTTACCTTTACCCCAACGGCCGCTGGAGGACGCTCGGGCATCCTTTCCATCCACGATGATGCGGGTACGCAGGCGGTGCAGCTTTCCGGCAACGGTCAGGCTGTCGCAACCGCCGTGCTTTCCGGTACCAGCCTGAGCTTTTCGCAGCAGCAAGTAGGAACAAGAAGCACTCCGCAACAGGTATCGCTGACGAACAATGGCGACATTGCGTTGACGGGCATCTCCATCGCGGTGAGCGGCGACTTCACCGCCCAGAATAACTGCGGCTCTTTCCTAATCGGGCACGCGACCTGCGCCATCTCGGTCGTGTACGTGCCGGCGAAGGTAGGCCCTGAAAGCGGCGGCCTGACTGTAAACACTGCATTGGGTACCCAGACGGTTGCACTTTCCGGCACTGGCCTTCCCCCACCTGGTATCTCCGCTCTACCCACCGCTCTGAACTTCGGCCCTCAGGCTGTAAATACAGTCAGCAGTTCGCAGCGGGTTGTGCTGACGAATAACGGCGGTTCTCCATTGAACGGACTGACCTTCGGCATCAATGGGCAGTACAAAATCGCCGCAAACAACTGTCCATCCGGTCAGACGCTGGGTAGCCCGGGCAGTTGTTACATTGATGTGACTTTCGACCCCACGCAGGCAGGTCCGAGCACCGGTTCGCTCACTGTAGGCGCCACGAATGTTCCGTCCCCGTTGGATGTTTCGCTCACTGGTGCTGGTGAAGACTTCCAATTACAGGTGACTGGCTCATCTTCCGCTGTGATCGTGAATGGACAGACGGCAACCTACACGGTCCAGGTGATTCCGGTCAATGGCTCAAGCGGCACGCTGACCATGGGCTGCACCGGCGCGCCGCAGAACTCGACCTGTACGATCAGTCCGGTGACTATGGTTATCGCGGACAATTCCACAGGATCTGCCACCGTCACGGTGACAACCGGAATTTCCAGCGGCAATGCATCAGAGGCCTCTCCATTTGCCCGGTGGATGAAAACAGGCATCGCATTGGCTGCGCTCTTGCCCTGTGTCTTCTTTGGATTCAGGAAGGGTACTCTCTCCGCGCGTGCGTGGCTGATCCTGCTGCTGGCGGTTGCCCTACTCGTCCCGATCGCATGCGGCACTCATGCCTCGGGTGGCTCGTCGACGTCTCCCTCCAGTCCGCCACAGGGGCTAATCACACCTTCCGGTGTCTATACGCTCAATATCACGGCTTCGATGCCCGGATTGCAAAGAAATGCGCCCGTAAGCCTGACCGTCCAATAAAGCCGCATGGCTGCGATAGGATAAGAAACAGGATCTCGATTTCGTGATTGCAATTCGAAAAACAATATTCACTATTTTTCTGGGGATTTTGGCCATTGCTTTGCCTGCTCCTGCAGCTGAGAGCGTTCGCACCATTACTGTACATGCGAAGAGATATAAGTTTTTGCCGGCCGAGATCACTGTATCCAGGGGTGAGCCGGTGAGGCTGATCCTCATCTCCGACGATGTCGATCACGGTCTCGCGGTCAGAGATCTGGGCATCCGGGCTGATATGCCCACGGGCAAACGCGTCGAGGTGACGGTGACCCCGGATCAGGCCGGAGACTTCAAGGGTACCTGTTCACGTTTCTGTGGCGCGGGCCATGGATCGATGAAGTTTGTGGTGCATGTCGTGGATAAGGCACAGCCTCCGGGTTAACTGTGCAGGTCCGTAGATTGCCAGCAATATGTTTCATCTCCCGCTAGAAAGCTCTACACTGCAAAAGGCGCTTTCTTATCGCTCGTAATTGATTATCTAGGTGACGAAGGAGTAATACGCAGTCCACAGCTGGGCACACCCAGCTCAAACTGCAGGCATTATGCGTAAGCGACTGGCTCTCTCTCTTTTTATTGCTCTGCTGGCAGCCATGCCGTATGCGCAATCCCAGACCACGACCGGGAGCTCGTCACAAGGGCAAAGCACGGATTGCTCCGACCCCGCGAACGCCATGTCCTGCGGCTCGGATTTTAGTCAGGGTCAGTATGGGTTGGATACCTATGGGCAGAATGGAAACATAGGACAGACGGGCGAACGGAATGTCCCGTCCGGCGCCCCACTCAATACCAGGACCTATACCGATCTAGGCACCAACCCGAATGCTAACCCCAACCCGAATACAAACCGCAATCTCCAGCCGTATACGGTTCCAGCACCTCCCGAACCGCTGACAGAATTCCAAAAATTTGTTGCCGGAACAACGGGCGAAGTGCTGCCTATCTTCGGCGCGAGTCTCTTTCGCAATGTGCCCTCGACCTTTGCCCCTGTCGAGCAGATACCGGTCACGCCGGACTACATCATCGGTCCGGATGACGAACTGCGTATCCGCGTCTGGGGCCAGGTAAATTTCAACGCCGATGTGCGCGTAGACCGCTCCGGCTCTGTGTACCTCCCGCAAGTGGGAGCGATTCACGTGGCGGGGTTGCCATTTTCCGCGCTCGAACAGCACTTGCGCACAGAGATAGGGCGGGTTTATCGCAATTTCGATCTCACGGTCGACGCCGGCCAGCTCCGGTCCATCCAGATATTTGTCGTCGGGCAGGCCCGCAGGCCGGGTTCCTACACGGTGAGCTCGCTCAGCAGCCTGGTCAATGCGCTGTTTGCTTCGGGCGGACCATCCACGCAGGGGTCATTGCGGCACATTCTACTCAAGCGCCAGGGCAAAACTGTCACGGACTTTGATCTCTATGATCTGCTGATCAGGGGTGATAAGTCCAAGGATGCGCAACTCCTGCCCGGCGACGTGATCTTTATCCCCCCGACCGGTCCGCAGGTCGCATTGACGGGAAGCGTTCGTCATCCCGCGATTTATGAGTTGCGGGACGAGAGTACAACAATCCAGGAATTGCTGGCCGATGCGGGCGGTGCATCGACGACGGCTTCCGATTCGCGCATTTCAATTGAGCGCATCCAGGATCACCATGCACGCGAGGCCATGGAAGTGGCCTTCGATACGACTGGCCTCGAAACCAAATTGCACGATGGCGATGTGCTGCGCGTCCTTTCGCTTGTGCCTCGCTACCAGAAAACTGTGACCTTGCGAGGAAATACCGCGAATCCGGGTAACTTCGCCTGGCATGAAGGCATGAAGCTGAGCGATCTGATTCCTGACCGCGAAGCACTGATCACTCGCAACTACTACTGGAGACGCGCGCAATTGGGCCTGCCGACTCCGGAATTTCAGCCATATGTTTCCGGGCCCGTCCAGTATCAGCCCACAAATCCTGTAGATCTCCAATCACGCCAGGCATTCCAGCAATGGCAGTTACAGAACAGCATGCAGCGCCTGCCGAATGGCCAGTATGTCCCTATCGTTCCGAATAATGGAGCGGATGGGCAGCAGGGCCAGCAGAATGCGCCGGACCAAAAAAATCCAGTGGTGAACGAATATCCCTATGCGCAGGGAAATGTCTACTTACAGGGAAATCCACCGGTACTCCTCCCTCAGACGACAAACGATGCCAACAACGGGACGACTACACCACAGAATGGTCAACAACAACAGCAGTATCAGGTTGGCCAACAGCAACAGCAAGGCCAAGGCACGCAGCTTACGGCAGCGCAACAGGCCAGCAGCGGCAGCCTGGGACGCCAGCAAACCCAGGTCATTACGCAGAATGTTGCATCAGCGACTGTCAAGACCGATGTAAAACTGCCGGCTCCGGAAATCGATTGGAGCTATGCCGTCATTGAGCGGATGGATTCGGCGACGCTCAAGACCTCGCTTATCCCGTTTAATCTCGGCAAACTGGTGCTCGAGCATGACCCATCGCAGGACCTGACGTTACAGGCTGGGGACGTAATATCGGTCTTTTCGCAAGCCGATATTCGCGTACCGCTTGGACAGCAGACAAAGTTCGTTCGCCTTGAAGGCGAGTTCACCAGTGCAGGCATTTACAGCGCTCTTCCAGGAGAAACGCTGCGGCACCTTGTAGTGCGAGCCGGAGGTTTATCACCCGGAGCTTACCTGTACGGCTCGGAGTTTTCCCGCGAATCGACGCGAGTATTGCAGCAGCAGCGCATTGATGAATATGTGCAAAGCCTCGAGCTCGAAATACAGCGCGGAGCACTAGCCCAGGCGAATACATCCGTTACGGTTCAGGATGCTGCCAGTACTGCGGCCGCGACGACGAGTGCTCACGAACTATTGAACCGGCTGCACCAGTTGCGCGCGACAGGACGCATAGTGCTGCAGATCCACCCGGACGCCACCGGAATCGACAGTTTGCCTGATCTGCCGCTCGAAGACGGAGACATATTCACCGTGCCATCTCAACCGGCCACGGTGAATGTCGTGGGATCGGTCTACGATCAGAACTCTTTCATTTTCGTGCCCAACCGCCGAGTAGGCGATTACATGAAACTGGCTGGTGGTCCAAGCCGTGATGCCGATAAGAAACACATCTTTATTGTGCGTGCCGATGGCTCAGTGGTAAGCAGGACGACGAACAGCGGCGTGTGGGGGAACACATTTGAGGCCGCCAAGATGAATCCGGGCGATACGGTTGTGGTTCCGGAAAAAACGCTTCGTCCGACGGTACTGCGCGGCTTCCTCGACTGGTCGCAACTCTTCTCGCAGTTAGCTTTAGGAGTGGCTGCCGTCAGCGTTATTTAATTTCGTTCAGATTCTGTTTGACTTGCACCACAGCTGCGATGCAGGCTTCAAATTTGTTTTTTGCATCCAAAAGAATCGGAACGGAGCAACATTTTTTGAGTGACTCGGTCCAAATGAAACCGAGCTTTTTATAAAACAGCCGCGAGGCTGAGAGAGCGAGCAAGGAACTGATTCCCGGCCCGATAGGTGTTGTTTGGACAAGTCAAAGATTGACGATTATCCTGTGGCTGGTGATATTGTTACGGGCATTGTGATTGTCGGCGCGAGCGGGCCAGCGAACGAAGTCTTGCTTCAAAACTGAGTTTTGGGTACGTAACAGACAGATGAACTTATTCTGGACCGGTCCAATTTGGCTTGAATCGGTCCAAGAGTTGTATACACTGTAACTTGCTGTACCAGGACCGACTCAATGAACCCATCCTCCGTTCCTTTGCAGCCTCGTACGACAAATAGCATGGAAAAGCGTCTCGATGGATCGAGCGATGCAATAAAATTGCATTCCATTTCCGGAACTCTTTATACCCGGACAAGCGCGTACCAGCCGTTAGAAGAGGATGCGTGGAGCCTCTCGGATGGCAAGCGGCTCTTTGATCTTGTCTGCGCAGCCTTCGGGCTGGTGCTTTTTTTCCCATTTATGGTTCTCATCGGGCTGGTCATCGCCGTTAGCTCGTCTGGTCCAATTTTCTTTCGCCAGAAAAGGATGGGCCGATGGGGGACATTATTTACGATTTACAAGTTCAGAACGATGGTTGCGGAAGCGGAAAAGGGTCCCTGTATTACAGTGCAAGGTGACTGCCGGATTACGCGGGTGGGTGCAATTCTTCGTAAGTTCAAACTGGACGAGTTGCCACAGTTCGTTAACGTTATCAAAGGCGACATGAGCTTTATTGGTCCGCGGCCCAAGCTCCCGCATCATGAAAGCCTTCATATGCCTTTTCGTCCAGGGATCACGGGTGCAGCAACGCTCGCCTTCCGGTGCGAAGAAGAGCTCCTGCGCCTTGTGCCGGAACACGAACTTGATCTCTTCTACGCCCGCACGATCAAGCCGCTGAAGGCGAAGCTGGATTGGGAATACATGCAGCGCGCTACCTGGGCGACAGATCTTGGACTGCTTTGGTGCACTGCAACTGCATGCCTCTCAAGCAGTACCGCGCCATCTCCGATCCTCGAAATTCCTGAGCAGATATAAAACCTCTCCTCCCCCTCTGCAGTAATTCTTATCTTGTCGCTATACTTTTCAGAGGAGACAAAATTTTTCTCTTCTGATCAGGAAGCGTGTGTTTGCATGAGTGAATCTGGAAGTGTTTCTTTGGACGATGTCCGCCGGGTTGCAGAGCTGGCCAGCCTTGAATTGACGGTCGAGGAAGAGACGCGCATGCTGCGCGATCTGAATGCCATTCTCGGACATGTGGCGCAGCTGAATGAGGTGGATACTTCTTCTGTGTTGCCTATGGCCCAAGCCAGCGAAATGATTGGGGATGGCCAAACAGCCACTGTGCTGCGTCCGGATGCAACAAAACCATCGCTGGACCGGGAGCACGTCATGGCATGCGCGCCGGAGACAGACGGCACATTCTTCAAAGTTCCCAAGGTGATTGAACGGTAGTCCATGACAGTCGAAACAGCAGAAACCAAGCCGCTTTCCATTGGCGATATTCGCAGCTCCATTGCATCGGGCGAGAGCAAGGCGAACGCCATCGCTGAAGCGAGCTTCGAAAAGATCGAAGCCCGCGACCCGCAGATCCATGCCTATCTGTCCGTAAATCGTGAGCGGGCGCTAGAACAAGCCAGCCGCATCGACGATCTCGCAGCAAAGGGTGAGTCCCTGCCAGTGCTTGCGGGCGTGCCCGTCGGGATTAAGGATGTGCTGACAATTGAGGGTCTGCCGGCAACCGCAGGCTCGAAGATACTCGAGGGCTGGCGCGCGCCCTATACGGCCACGGCGGTGCAGAAGCTCGAAGCCGCCGGTGCTGTGGTCCTAGGCAAGCTCAATTGTGATGAGTTCGCCATGGGCTCTTCAAATGAAAACTCCGCCTACGGCCCGGTGCACAACCCGTATGCCCTCGATCGCGTGCCCGGTGGATCGAGTGGCGGCTCGGCCGCAGCCGTAGCGGCGGGCATGGCGGTGGCTACGTTGGGAACAGATACTGGCGGCTCCATCCGCCAGCCCGCATCTTTCTGTGGGGTTGTGGGAATTTTGCCCACCTATGGACGAGTTTCGCGCTATGGCCTGATCGCCTTTGCGTCGTCGCTGGATCGTGTAGGGCCGTTCACGGCAAGTGTACGCGACGCTGCTACGGTTCTCGGCGTGATTGCAGGCCACGATCCGCAGGATGCGACGTCCTCACCCTTACCTGTCCCGGACTACACTGCTGATCTTGATAAGGGCGTAGCAGGTTTAAAGCTTGGCATCCCATCAGAATATTTTGCCGAAGGGCTCGATCCCGAAGTGCGGGCCGCCGTGGAGCGGAGCATCGACCAGCTGCGCTCTGCCGGTGCCACAGTCAAGCCGATCTCCCTGCCGCATAGCCGCTATGCGATTCCCACGTACTACGTCATCGCAACCGCGGAAGCCAGCGCGAATCTGGCCCGCTTTGATGGCGTACGCTACGGTTTTCGCGCGAAGGACGCAAATACGCTTTCGTCCATGTATCGCCGCTCGCGCGATCTGGGGTTCGGTGCCGAGGTAAAGCGCCGCATCATGCTTGGAACCTATGCATTGAGCGCGGGCTACTACGACGCGTATTACAAAAAGGCCCAGCAGGTCCGGCGTCTGCTTACGGAAGATTTCTTGAAGGCATTTGCGGAGGTCGATGCGATTCTTACGCCCACCGCGCCTACTCCGGCATTCAAGCTGGGCGAGAAGGTCGACGACCCCGTCTCGATGTATCTGGCCGACATCTATACTGTCACTGCCAGCCTTGCTGGCATCTGCGGTCTTTCCGTTCCATGCGGCAAATCATCAGAAGGATTGCCGATTGGTTTGCAGATTCTCGGCAAGCACTTCGATGAAGCCATGATGCTGCGGGTCGCGCAAACAGTTGAGGCGCTACAGTCGTAGTGCCTCACACATCCCAGAAAATAAACTCAACTAAACTGCTTCTTCGCCCAACGCGAACTGCAATTCCCGCGATTCGCTCCAGGCCACCCGCAGGCCGCCGGCAACAGGGCTGCTGCCCATCAGTCGCACCGCCTTGATCAGGAAGTTTATATAACCCGGAACCGTTTGGTTCGGCCAAAGCTCACGCAGCGGACGAATCATACCGTTATGGTCGGGGTGGAAGACGCGCTCATCCCAGAAGCGCGATCCCTGAGGAAACTCTGGATAATCGCGAATGGCATCGAGCGTCGATTCAAGAATGCGATGCTTCCAGGGCTCCGCATATTGCGGCATAAAGAGAACGTGGCTGCGGCCTTCATAGCGGACTTCGTGTACAAACTCCGTGAATGAAGACGCGTTCGACAGATTGACGTCCGCGTTCGGCTCTATTCCGTGGCGATCGCCGCCGGAAATCAGCAATTTATTCCATTGCTGCGCCATCTTTTTCACCTTGCGGTTTTCTTCCCAGTGGCGCAGCCCGTTCAATTCCAGCGCGTGGATGAACTCATGGTTGGTCGCCATGAAATCCTGCACCCGCTGGGCGTGTTTTTCCTCCCCAATCAGGTAGAGGTCCCACATCGGGTGATTGAAGACGATCAGGACATTGGGCAAATCATGCAGCGCCGAGAGAATCTCGGTCAGCATTGCTTCGTCGGGATGCGCCGTATATTCCTCAAAGATCCTCATCCAGGCTGCGCCGGCTTCGCTGGGCAGGTTATGGATGCCAAGATGAAACGCCTGGTCACTGCCATACGGCGCGCTCCACTCTACGGAGACAGGAATGTGCCGGGCCGAAGCGACTGTCCTCAGCAGCATGGGAGCATTAATATTGTCGTGGTCTGTGATTGAGACCAGCGGCATAAGGCCAAGCTTGTTCTGAATCTGGTTGCTTTCGAGGTCAAAGGCCAGGCGAGGCGTCAGCGGCGGTGTCCAATACGCCGCCGCATAGTTCATTGGGATATTGTGGCGTTCACGCGATCTGCGGTCTGCAGCGTTGAAAAGCGGGCGCAGCAGGCGATACTGCGTCCCAAGATTGGCAAGGAAGTCGAGTGTTTCCTTCGACTGGTTGGTATGGCTGTGCAGGGAAACGCCAGTTGCATAGTCGCCGCTGGCCTGAGGATCCTTCCACTGATACGAGATACGCCGTAATGCGGTCATGTCCCCTCCATGCGCCTCGCACAATACGCATTCATGTGTCGAGGTTTCCGCGATACTTCCTTTCCTGCTGCCAGTATCGGTTTGCACCATGAACGCGGCATTACGGAGATAAGAAAGGAAAGTCAATTCCTGGAGGTATCTACCTTACTAATGACGAAAGTAAGGTCAGTAGACAGCCGCAGTACCTGCATATACGGGACACATCACACAATCAATCAGGAAGGGCGGGAAGCAGCGTATTGAATACTGCTCTTTCGATGCAGAAGTAAATGCCGCCTTAGGACTTAGAGGTTGCACGCGCGGGGGCGCTCGATCGACGCGACTTCTTCCCTGTGTTCGAAGATGCCGCCGCGGTTTTCGAAGGAGGCGAGACGGATTCGCGAAGCTCGAGTGCGGTCTCGAGGACACAGTGCCTGGCCGGTCCCTTGTCGCCCGCAACACGGTCGAGAATGATTTGTGCGGCTGTTGTGCCGAGTTGGTATCCAGGCTGCGAGACCGATGATAAAGGAGGGTTTGTCATCTCCGCCAACTCGAGATTGTCAAAGCCCATGAGCGAGACATCCTCAGGGCAGCGCAGGCCAGCATCGCGCGCAGCAAGCAGAACGCCAAAGGCGATCTCCATATGCGACGGTAGGGAATTACGGAAATGTCCCCTTTGGACAAGCGACGGGAGCCAGAGAGGCACGTATCATGCAGGTTGCATTGAAACTAGCCTTTTGATATCTCACTAGGGCGCTGTTCCATTCTGTTGCAAGGAGGACGTTTTTGTATCAGCCAGAGACGTACGCAATCGCTCTATCTTTCATGGTTGTCAGCATGTTGTGTTGGGGATCATGGGCAAACACGGTCAAGCTTTGTCCCGGCTATCGCTTTCAGCTTTTCTACTGGGATTACGTGATTGGACTCATTCTCGGATCAGTACTCTGGGGCGTACTCCTTGGTAGCGCAGGAGAAACCGGGCGTCCATTCCTATCGGATCTGGCACACAGCGATGGGCAGCACATAGTATTTGCTGTTCTGGGCGGAATCATTTTCAACGTCGCCAACCTGCTGCTGGTAGCAGCGATTGATATAGCCGGGCTTGCGGTTGCATTTCCCATTGGGATAGGTCTTGCGCTGGTAATAGGGGCGGTCAGCAGTTATCTCATCTCGCCCGCAGGCAATCCGGCTATGTTATTTAGCGGTATTGCCCTTGTGGTGACAGCCATTGTGCTGGATGCAGCGGCGTACCGGTTGCGGGAAGCGACACAGCAGAAGATGAGCAGACGCGGCGTCATACTCAGCCTGATTGCTGGCCTGTTGATGGGCTGTTTTTATCCCTTTGTCTCGAAGGCAATGAGCGGTCAGGATGCTCCAGGGCCGTATGCAACGTCATTTTTCTTTGCCTTGGGCGTAGCAGCGTGCTCACTCGTTGCAAACACATTGCTGATGCGGCACCCACTCGACGGTAAGACACCTGTAGCCATATCAGCATACGCGTCCGCGCAGGCACGATGGCATATGTGGGGTATCGTCGGCGGTGTGATCTGGTGTACGGGGGCGGTCCTAAATTTTGTAGCGTCGCGTGCCCATGTTGTCGGGCCGGCGGTGTCGTATTCCATCGGGCAGGGAGCGACGATGATTTCAGCTTGCTGGGGCGTCTTTATCTGGAAAGAATTCGCAACTGCGCCAGCGCGGTCGAAAACACTGCTTGCCTGGATGTTTGTATTTTTCATTTGTGGGTTGACTGCGGTTGCCCTTGCGCCACTCTTCTGAATGTCGAAGCATCGAGATGAGGATTCGTATGTCATCCAGTCAAAAGCCGATCGTCGTGGTGGGCAGTATCAATATCGATCTCGTAGCGAGCGCTGAAAAAATTCCCGCCGCGGGTGAAACCGTGCGTAGCAGCGATTTTCAGGTGCATCCGGGAGGAAAGGGTGCGAATCAGGCAGTCGCTATCGCGCGCCTTGGATATCCTGTGCAACTCATCGGCAAGGTGGGCACGGATGCATTCGGCGGACAGCTGCTCTCCTATCTCCAGGAAGCTGGTGTCGATGTCACCGCCGTGGAAAGGCATGAAGGTACTTCGGGCGTTGCGATGATTGCCGTGTCTCCACGCGGGGAGAATAGCATTGTCGTCACTCCTGGAGCCAATGCGCGGGTGACGCCTGCCTTTCTGGAATCTCATCGAGAAAAGATTCGGAGCGCTGCAATGGTTCTGGTGCAGCTGGAGATACCCATCGAAACAGTAGAGCATCTTGCCAGCCTGTGCGGAGAAGAAGGGATTCCGTTGATGCTCGATCCCGCTCCGGCACACGCGTTGCCGAGCAAGGTGTTTCACCATCTGCGCTGGTTTACTCCCAATGAAACCGAGGCAGCCTTCTTTGTTGCGCAATTTGCAAAAGACCCACGCGTACGAGAGCCAGAGCAGATCGCGAATGCACTGCTTGATGCTGGTGTTGAGAGCGTTGTGCTGAAAAGGGGTTCGCGCGGTGTCTATCTTGCCTCTGCGAATCACTCGTCGCACACCATCCCCGCATTCCAAGTAGAAGCAGTGGACACAACCGCTGCTGGCGATGCGTTCAACGGCGCATTTGCCACCGCGCTAGTGATGGGCATGGAACAGATGGAAGCTGCACGCTTTGCGGCTGCAGCAGCGGCTATTTCGGTCACGCGTCCAGGTGCGCAGCCTTCCATGCCGACTCGCGCAGAAGTGGATGAGCTACTGAGGTCTCATCGATGATGCGTGTTTTCTGCACAAGACGATTTTCATTCAGGAAAGGAACTACACGGCACATGCGTCTCTCGGTCTTTTCAACAACTCTTGCAGTCGCGCTCCTCACGCTTCCTGCGTTAGCACAGGACACGCACCATGCTCCGGTCGGGCAGCAGATTCCCTCTCCGGAATGTTTTGTGCAAAAAGGAGCATGGCAGGGTGGATCGAAGCCGTGTACGCCGCAGGATTTTGATGCATGGCTGAAAGACATTACACACTGGCGGATGGAGCGAAAGATCCGCATCGGATACAGCAACGAACGCTATCAACAGCCAGCCTTCAAGTGGGCGCAATCGGCGTTCATGCAACCGCAGCTGATGGTGCAAGATCGCTATTTTTACGATCCTGTGGCTGGAAAATATACAGTGGATCGCTATCTCGATGATCTTGAGAAACGGTATGGCGGCATCGACGCAGTTCTGATCTGGCCAACGTATCCGAATATGGGCATCGACAACCGCAACCAGCACGACATGATCCGCTCCATGCCCGGGGGATTGGCTGGCGTGCGTCAGATGGTGGCAGACTTTCACCATCGTGGTGTGCATGTTCTGTTTCCCATGATGATGTGGGACCAGGGAACACGCGATCCCGGAATGTCGTGGCCCCAAGCTATCGCTGAAACCATGAAAGAAATCGGCGCCGACGGTATAAACGGCGATACGCAGGATGGAGTGCCGCTGGCGTTTTCATTGGCAGCGGACAAATCCGGTCATCCACTTGTCTTTGAGCCGGAAGGCAGCCCGAGCGATGAGGCTCTCGCGTGGAATGTTCTCACCTGGGGCCAGTACAAGTTTGATTTTGTGCCGATGGTGGATCGCTTCCACTGGCTCGAACCACTGCATCAAGTCAATATTTCCCATCGCTGGAATCGTGACAAGACGGATGATCTTCAGTATGCATTCTTCAATGGCGAAGGCTGGGAGAGTTGGGAAAATATTTGGGGCATATGGAACGGCATTACGCCTGGTGATGGGGAAGCGACTCGTCGCGTAGCCACAATTGAGCGCGCAGTTGCCCCATTTTTCGCGAGCGAGGCATGGCAGCCGTTTTATCCTACGCATCGTTACGGCGCCTTCGCCAGCAAGTGGCCGCTTGGAAAACAGACCGTATGGACTATCGTCAATCGCAACGAATACGACGTCGCGGGGCGGCAGATTTCCATTCCTTATACGCAGGGACTGCGATACTTCGATCTCTATCACGGAGTCGAACTCACGCCTGAACACGATGGCGATCAGGCAGTCTTGTCATTCTCGATGGAAGCGCATGGTTACGGTGCGCTGTTGGAAACCGCAGGCGAGCCCGATGCTCAGATCGCAGGACTGATGGGGAAGATGAAACAGATGACGGCAACGCCGCTCTCCAGTTATTCGCATGAGTGGAAGCCGCTTGCGCAGCAGCTTGTTGACATCGCGAAGACGGAGCCTGCTGGCACTCTACCCGATGGCATGGTAAAAATTCCGGCGGCAGATTATCTCTTCAAGGTGGAAGGACTAGAAATTGAAGGCTTCAACGATGCTGGCGTCGACGTGCAATATCCATGGGAGGATATTCCGCGCCGCTATCACGAACATACGATGCACATTGCTTCTTTTTATATCGATAAGCATTCCGTGACCAACGCGGAGTTCAAGAAGTTTCTGGATGCAACACAGTACCACCCAAAAGACGATCTGAATTTCTTGAGGGATTGGAAGGATGGCCGCTATCCAGATGGCTGGGGCAACAAGTCTGTGACCTGGGTATCGCAGGAAGATGCACGCGCCTACGCGAAATGGGCAGGCAAGCGACTGCCGCATGAGTGGGAGTGGCAATATGCGGCGCAAGGTACGGATGGGCGCATTTACCCGTGGGGCAACGACTGGGACGCGAGCAAAGTCCCGGCTCCGGATCGTGGCCGAACGATGCGCGGCCCTGACAATGTGGATGCGCATCCAGCAGGAGCGAGTCCATTCGAAGTGATGGATATGGTTGGCAACGTGTGGCAATGGACGGATGAATACGTCGACGATCACACGCGCGGCGGAATTTTGCGTGGCGGCAGTTACTACCAGCCGCAGGGATCAGTCTGGTATTTTCCACAAGCTTACCGGAACGATCAGCATGGAAAGTTATTGTTGATGGCCCCAAGCTACGACCGGTCCGGAGCGCTGGGCTTTCGTTGCGTCAAGGATGCCGAATGACAACCTGAGCGTTATTCGTTGCAGGTGGATGTGAGCGGCTATCGAAGTTAGCTGCTCACATCACCAGCGCGACGCGTTCCAGTTCTGCTTGTATGCAGTCAACGGTGCAACCCATGCCCTCCAGCCGCAGAAGCACATCCGGGACGAGCTCAGAATTCACCCCGTATCCGTGCGCGCTGAGAAAGGATGTGACCAGTTCCGCAGCTTGCCATGAATCCATTCCGGACTGCATGAGCTCCTGCCGCAAGCGGCTGAGTTCGGCCATGGAAAATTTCTCGATCTTGCCCTTATCCACCATTTACGAACTCCTTAGAGCGATTGAATGCAAAAGCATCGAGATCATTAGACATCTCATGCCCGGTTGACCCAGACTACCTCGTCAGCGCTGGCTCAAGCTTTTCAACCGGACGGTCGACGCGTTGTTCCGGGAAGTAAGCATTCACTACATATTGCTCGAGCATGCGTTGAGTGTTGAAGAAAGATCCATTCAGCGCGATGGTCGAGCGCATAATGCGACGCCATTGCTGCGGCTGTCCATAATAGAGAGGCAGCAATGACTGTTCGAGGTGATCGTATAATGAGCCTGCTTCCCCGGCCTCGTCGTCGTTGTCTTCAATCGCCCATCCCGTCACGCCTTCGATCCATCCCTCGATCCACCAGCCATCGAGAATGCTAAGGCTGGGCACGCCATTCAACGCAGCCTTCATGCCGCTGGTGCCGGATGCCTCGTAAGGCCGCTTAGGTGTATTGAGCCATACATCGACGCCGCCTGTGAGCAACGCGCCGAGGGTCCATTCGTAATTTTCAAGGTAGACGATGCGCAGGCTGTCGGAATTCAATTGCTTCGCCAGTTCGATCACATGGCGGATCTTCGCCTTGCCGGGCTCGTCTGCGGGATGTGCCTTGCCACTGTAAATAATCTGCAATCCGCCGCGTTCATGGGCACAGCGCACAAGGCGCTCTGGATCGGTGAATAACAGATCGGCGCGTTTGTAGGTAGCTGCGCGGCGCGCAAAACCAATCGTAAAGATGTCTGGTCTGAGTGCAACCCCGGTGCGCTGCGCAACCGCATCGATCAGCAATTGTTTTGCAGCAGTATGCGCGCTTTCAATTTCCTCTTCAGGGATGTCGATGGCATACCGCAAAGTCACGTTGTCCTGTCGCCAGCGCGGCATGTGGCGATCGAAGACGCTCTGGAAAGAAGCCGCCGTCCACGTAGCTGCATGAACACCGTTGGTGATCGCGCTGATGTCGTAATCCGGAAACATGGCGCGGGATACCTTTCCGTGTTGCATGGCTACGCCGTTCACAAAGCGCGAAAAACACAGCGCGATATAGGTCATGTTCAGCAGGCCATCGTGCATGCAGCCTTTCTGTTCCAGAAACACGGCGCGCTCTTCGCCTAAAATTCGGTGCGCTTGTTCAAGGGAAAAGCGATCATGTCCTGCGGGTACTGGAGTGTGCGTGGTAAAGACGCAATGTTCGCGAACTGCGGCCAGATCGTCTTTCGCTGCCGAGGAAAGCGGAGCTCCGTTGAGTTGATCTTCCAGCAATGCCACAGTGAGCAATGCGGCATGGCCTTCGTTCATATGATAGACCGCTGCCTTGTAGCCCAGCGCATCGAGAATGCGTATGCCGCCGATGCCTAAAATCACTTCCTGGCGCAGGCGGTAGTCTCCATCACCGCCATACAACTGGTCGGTGAGTACACGATCGCGCGGGTCGTTTTGTTCCAGGTCAGTGTCCAGAAAATAAATGGGAATGCTATGCCCGGTGACGCCGCGCAGATCGTAACGCCATGCACGCAGAGCGACCTGTCGCCCTTCAATCGTGATCGTGACGACCGGCTCTTCCGGTGAAAGCTTTTCCTCCAGGTTCCACGGCTGCGCTTCTTCGGTCTGCAAGCCGTTTTCATCGAGGTGCTGTTGAAAGTAGCCCTTGCGATGCGCAAGCGTCACTGCAGCAAGCGGCAATCCCATGTCTGCGGCCGAGCGCAGCGTGTCACCGGCAAGTACACCCAGGCCGCCACTGTAGGTAGGCATATCCGGGGCTACGGCAATCTCCATGGAAAAATAGGCGATACGTGAACTCTCAGTATTGTTGAGAGAAGAAAAACCGATCGGAAGGCTCATGCAACTCATCTCCCCGTGCACGACGGCTTATATAAGCCGCATCGTTAAAATCCGCAGACGTGCCCGGATGTAATTTTCCTACGTCGCTTGTTAGTGAATCACAGCGACACTGTTAAAAACATAGTGATGAAATTTTAACAAGCGTCTGCGGGAAAAGCGCGAACGAAAGATTCGATAGGTGCCCAAGATGGTATGCATAGCAACGAAATCAATATTATTTTTTTGATAGCACAGCGCTTTCCGTTAACCTGTGAGCACCTGCCGATGCATGGCTCTGGTAAATTTCCGGTTGAATATTGGTAATTTCTTTATAGCCAGCAGCAATATTGGTTGCGAACCGCTCCGCGTTGGCCGATTCCACCAGATTTACGGTGCAGCCGCCGAATCCTCCGCCTGTGAGCCGTGCCCCAACGCAGCCTGCTTGCTTGATCGCCAGTTCAACCATGATGTCAGCCTCGCGACAGCTTGCTTCAAAATCGTCACGATAGCTTGCGTGCGCTTCGGCCATCAGACGACCCAATGTATCCAGGTCGCTTGCTTCCAGAGCATCCGCTGCAGCGACCGTACGGATATTTTCTGTAATGACATGACGGCAGCGCTTCAACACATTTGGAGGCATTTCATGTCCCCAGCGCTCCAAGTCCTCTACGGTTGCGTCGCGTAAGAGGCGAACCTCGGGTCGATGCCTTCGTAGAATCGCTGTGCCTTCTTCCACTTCGGCGCGTCGCGTTCCATATTCACCGCCGGCATGGGAGTGCTTCACCATGGTGTTGCAGATGACGAGGCTCAAGTGCTTTGGAATGGGAGCGAGCCGATACTCCAAGCTGCGGCAGTCGAGCAAAAGCGCCTGATCGGCCGCGCCGCAACACGACACAAATTGATCCATGATGCCGCAGGGGGCGCCGACGTAGTCGTTTTCCGCGCGCTGACAGAGAAGGGCAATCTTCTGCAATGGCAATGAAGCTTCCGCGACATGCAGCATGGCGAGCATGCTGGCTACTTCAATCGATGCCGAAGAGCTGAGGCCCGCGCCGAGGGGAACATTCCCATCGAGTGTCATATCAAAGCCGGGAACGTCGATTCCTTCCTGTTGCAGGATGGAAAGCACGCCAAAGGGGTAGTCGCTCCAATGATGCGAGCCGCTCGTGCCGATTTCATCGAGCGAACGATGAACAGATACCCCGAAATTGACGGAAGAGACGGTCGCATTGTTGTTTGGATTGGGCGAAATTGCGGCCAGAGTAGCAAAGTCAATGGCTGCCGGCATGACAAAGCCATCAGCGTAGTCGGTATGCTCGCCAATCAGGTTCACACGCCCCGGAGCCATGAACAATACCGGCTCTCGACCAAAGCGTTCCTCATGGAATTTTTTGATACCGCTTACATCCTGCATTGATCCAGCCTCGCACAGAATTGAGAATGAACGTTAACGTTTACGATACACCACTCACTTGCAGCTCGAGTGACCAGCGAGCTGCTTCATCTGGGGCAAGTTGTCGCGCACGGCCTTCTTTTGCGGCAACGGCCAGCGAATCGCCTTCGGCCGTGCATGGTTCCAGTGCTACACAATATTGGCGGTGTGCCTGATTCTCGGGCCAGCCGCCGTAACAGATCCAAAGCCCCAGATATGGAAGCTGTTGCGCCTCGAAATGCAACGCGATGCGAGATCTAAGTCGCTTCCGTTCGATGGCGCACCAACCTTCAGCCGGAGCAGCGGTAAAGAGCTTGTCTCCAATTTCCTCGTCAGAGTTGGCCGCGAGACTAAGATCGACTGAGTCTTGATTCGGGAGCATTGTCTTCGGCCATGTGTGCTTCGTTCCAGCTATGCCGAGCCGGTTCTGGCCGGAGCCTTCCACTACCACTTCTTTGACCGATGAGGGTAGCACGATCCGGTCGCCTGCTTCGACTGCAAATAGCGGGTGCGCGGACCAGACATACTCGACTGGCTCATTTCCCAGATTTCGGACGTTGTATGCAATGTTGAGACGATTGCCCTCAAGCTTCAATGTCTTGCTGAAGCGCAAGGGAAGACTGAAGCCGTCGGCTGAGAGCGTTACCTCATTCCCGCTCTGCGAGACAACTCGCCACGTGACCTGCCAGAAATCTCCGTGGTCGGGAATCGATACCGTACCGGAAGGGGTTTGCACCTCGCAGGCGGCCACCGACGGCAGGCACTCGTCCCATCCGCTCGCATCACTGGCATCGAAGCTCATATAGGGTGTGCGGAGAGCGTAAGTGCGGAGAGGCTCCTGGAGCAGTTCCTCGCCAAGCTGCACAAGTTGAATCGATGCGATCTTGCCACCGAGCGACGGCAGGACGGTCACACGCATGGTGCTGTTTTCCAGCACAGCCTGCTCTATTGCTTCGTCGACCCAATCGCTTGCGCGGCTGCCTGACTCAACTTTTCCCATATCGCATCCACCCAATCAAGATGTTCCGGCTTCATCAGTACGGACCGCAGACAGGTCACTTTGCTGTCTAACGGCACATTAGGCCACGCGTCCGGCCCGAAAAAGCTGACCGGGACCTGGGCGAGGGCCAGATGAAGATCCTGCTCGGCTGCCAGTTCAAATACCGCTTTGGCCAGCCCCGACGACTCCTCTAATGTATACGCTTTCATAGCCCAGATCAGAATATCCAATTCGGGTTTGGCGCCGGTCAAGAACCGCGTATCCTTGGTTAACTTTTCATAGACGAGCAAGGCGGCTTTTCGGCCGCATGAAAGTTCGCTGGCAAAGACGCCGCCCGGGGTCAGCGGTAGTAATTGTTGTGTTGCCCACAGGGCGGTAGCCGCAGCCCCGGCGCGTGAGCACTCCAGGCTGATTTCGCCGAGATGGAGCTCGTTCGAGGTGAAATAGGTGTAAGGCGAGTCATGCTTATAGAAGCTGCCTACGGACGGGTCGCGGAAGAGAATGCAGCCGCATCCATAGGGCTGCAGGCCATGTTTATGCGGGTCGACGACGATCGAGTCGGCCTCGTGAATGCTGGCATAGGCTCGTGAGGCGTCTTTCGCGAGGTCTGAGACCAGCTTGAAGTAGCCGCCGTAGGCCGCATCGACGTGGATGCGGAAGGCATACTGCTGACGGAGTTCCAGTATTCGGTCGAGCGGGTCGACGGTGCCCGCTGAGGTGGTTCCAAGCGTAACGACGACCGTTCCAATCTCGCCGGATTGCAGGGCGACTTCGAGAGCGGGCAGGTCCATGCGTCCACGCGCGTCGGCTGCGATGCTCTCAAACGGCAGCCTTAGCACCGCACTGATGCGGTTGTGCGTGTAGTGCGCGTTCTCGGATGCGACGACCTTCTTTCCCGGAGCGAGTTGTCCGGCGATCCACAGGGCTTCGAGATTGGCAAGGGTGCCGCCGCTGGTCAGGTGGCCGAGGTATTCGGTCCAGCCAAACATTGCCGCAATTTCGCGGACGGCTTCGACTTCCAGGCGCGAGCTGGCGCGGCCGCCGTCGAGCGCGTGGTTGTTGGGGTTGATCCACATGGCTAGCGCGTAGGCGGCGCGGGCGATGGGGTGCGGCGGCTTAAGCATCTGCCCGGCGTAGAGCGGGTGGAAGTAGGGATAGTTGTCGGCCAGGCGCTCTGTAAGCTCGGCCAGAATCGAGCGCATGGCGTCAGTGGGTGAAAGAGGTTCGGACGCAGGCAGGTGAGCGAAGGCTTCCTGCAGCTTAGGCAGTGCTTCGGCCAGAAGTTCCAGTGCTGGGTCTTGTTTCATACGAGCCAGCAACAGGATACCTGTTTCTTCCGGTCACCCCGGAAGGCAATGCTTATTCGAGATACATGTCGTCGACGTAGCACCAGCGCCAGTTTTCGCCACGTTCCGCTGACGTGATGATGGGATGTTGCGTGCCATGGAAATGGGCGCGGGCATGGCGGTTCTTCGACGAATCACAGCAGCCAACGTGGCCGCATTCCAGGCACATGCGCAGATGAACCCAGCTATCGCCCGTTTTGAGGCACTCCTCGCAGCCTTTGCTGCCGGGTTTTACCTTCTTTACATGATCCTTGACGTGGGAACAAGTTGCCATTGGTTTCTCCTGTTGCTCAAGACTCCTCATTGTGCCCTGAACTTGATCTACGCGTCGAGTTCGTGCTGGAGGTGTGAGGGATGACCCGCTTCCGGCATCGTGCGGAAGGGCAGCGTGCGGGGCTCTCGGTGCATCCCCCTCCCCGGAGGGGGTTTTTGCGTAAATTCCTCTTTCTTTAGGGGGTTGGCTGCGTTTCCATGCAGAAACGCCCCGGAAATAGAAGGGGCTGTCCAAGCGGACAGCCATTCTTTTCTTCCTATATTCAGTTTAGCAATTCGGGTGGAAATGGTATGCCAATGTGGCCGACGTTTCTTCACTTTGGAATGTGGGGGTTAGCAAATTTCTATGGACTCGGGAGCTTGACAGGAATTTTCAGGCATCAGCTCCAGCCACTCAGTTGCTGCCAAAACGCCGACTCACTCGCCGAGCAATCAGCCGCCAAGATTTCGTGGAGAAAAGCCGATTCGTAAACACTGGCCGACTTATCAGGACCTGGCATTAAGCCTCGCCGGCTGGCGGAACCGCCTCTCCTCCAACAAAGCTACGGAACAGAGCCACAACGCGCTCGCAGGCATCCGGCGCATAGAACATCTCCGTGTTCACCATTGTGTCCGCCGTCATGGATCGCATGCGGGAGAACATCTGCGTCTCGTACGCGGCGATTGCATCATCAGGCGTGTCTTCGCTGAGGAGAAACTTTGACAGGACCAGAGCGTCGAGCATCGCCATGTTCACGCCTTCGCCTGCGTAGGGCGGCATTACGTGCGCTGCATCCCCAATTAGCGTAACGTTTGGCTTCGACTTCCAATCCTGATCCGTGGGGCAAACAAGTAGCGGACGCCAGACCATCGAGACCGCCTCCCTGAAGAGCGGTTCCCATAGGTCACCCCACCCTTTGAAGTTGGCGCGGAACCATCTCACTCGCTCGTCCGGACGGCTTGCCTCTTCAAGGCTCTGCCTGGCCGCGGGATCATCGGTCTTCAATCCCGCGTACAGCAGCACACTCCCGTCTGGCTTCGTTCCCATGCCAATCGTCCGTTCGCCTCCCAAAGCGATCAACGCCGAGCCTCCGAGAAGGTCCCACAACTCAGGTATTGCGTGCTTTGCCGCAGGAACGAGGCCCTCTACGAGCGAAACTCCGACATATTGCGGCCGAATAGGAGTGACCAGCTCACGCAAGCGAGAGTTTGCGCCGTCACTGCCAATGGCGATATCAGCCACTGAGGTCTGTCCGTTCGCAAAATGTAGTAAGATTTGCTCGCCCTGAAACTCTGAATACTCCAGCTTGCAATCCCACTGCACGGTGCCGGGCTGAAGCGAGTCGAGCAGAAGGTCGCGCAACGGACCACGTTCGATCTCAGGACGTTTCCCCGGACCGGACATCCGGCGGACATGATCGTGAAGAACCGTCCCATTGGCGTCGGTGAGGCGAAGGCTATCGAGATCCGGTCGATGGTTGGCCCAAAATGCTTCCATCAGCCCTGCGGCTTCCAGCGCCGCCAGTCCAGAGTTTTCGTGGAGGTCCAATGCGCTGCCCTGGACTCGCGCACTGCGGCTCTGGTCGCGCTCGTAAACTGACACCTGCGCACCGCTTTGCTGTAGTAGTCGTGCCAGCGTGAGCCCGCCTGGTCCTCCGCCGACGATGGCGATCTTCTTTCCGTTGATGGCGCTCATACTTATCTTCGGGAATCCTTTAACTGTATTCACAGGCCGCAGCGGTCGATACGATTCTCTTAAATCGTACATTCGGGATATCCGATCTGATGAACTGCGTCACACACGACGATCCGGGAAAATCAATATTCCTAACCTGCATCTGCCGGGGAGCTGATAAGGAGACCGGGCTTCATCGCCCACGACTGGCACTTGTTCAAGGTCCCTACAAACGCGGCAGTGTCCAAGTTTCCTGCGCCGGTTTTCTGAAGAGATTCCAGTACACTGGCCGACTTGTCGGTATCCATGTATTAAAGTGTTTGGATTCCTTGTTGTAAGGTCAGTCGGTAATCGTTAGCCTTACTCCATGAGGGTGCTTAACAAGTTGGAAGCTCAATCCTTCCTCACAACCCATGGGTTTGGAGAGAAACTGACGCATCTCGATCCCGAGACATCGCGAATTGAGTACACGACTGACGTCGGCCGCAGGTGCGCGTTTTGCCAACATGCTGACAAACAACCTCATCACTGATGAGACTGCTGTGGTCTGTTTGAATATCACAGATTGGGCGGTCTGGCCTTCTTCCCAGAACCTCGACCTGTTTTACGCTTATCGTCGATACTTGGGTGAATCTCGCTTGTTGATTGATGCGCATTTCCATGTCTTCAAGGCTTCGGAGGCAAACGAGTTCCGCAATATCCTCCACCTTGGATTGATCTCGCTATTCGATGTGGCAGGCGCAAGTACTACAACGGACTTTCGGTTCTACGCCTCCCATGACGAATACATTGAGGTCCGTTGGTACGAAGGTGCGGAGTGGTTATCTACCACCGAGTGGTTCTTCGCTCAATGAAAGCCAAGATCTTTTTATTGAGGCATTAGTACCTATAAACGCGCCAGTGTCCGGGAATGGCGTTATTACGCTCTCAGCAGGCCAAAGGCTAGTTGACGCATGTGATCCGTAACTGGAAAGCACGTCTAGAATTCTTGGCCAGAATATGGTTGAGATTCCATCAAAAGACAGGTTCACACGAACGGCTGGGTGCCTGTTCAAGCGCAATTCGCGAACTAGGGTGTATCGATCAACTTCGCCACTTTCCTGATGGTCATCAGTGCTAATGCTCCGTCGCTGTCCCGCTTGTTGAATGCGGAGTACGCCTGCTCGATAAGGGTCTGCGTGTCTGCAATCATCCTCGGTTTGAGGGGCAGGCTCCCTGGAACTCTGCGGACTGCGGGTTTTCGAAGTACCGGCGCTGGAAGTGCAGGGCCAGATTCACAAGAGCGATCATCACCGGCACCTCAACCAGTGGGCCGATCACGGCCGCGAACGCCGCGCCGGAGTTGATTCCGAACACCGAAACGGCAACAGCAATCGCCAACTCGAAGTTGTTGGAAGCGGCTGTAAACGACAGCGTTGTTGTCTTCGAATAATCCGCTCCGAGCTTCCGGCCCATGTAGAACGACACGAGGAACATCACGACGAAGTAGATCAGCAGCGGTACGGCGATTCTGAGAACGTCCAGAGGCAGACGCACGATGTAATTGCCCTTGAGAGAGAACATCACCACGATGGTGAACAGCAACGCGACCAGCGTCATCGGTGCAACTCGAGGGACGAAGTTCCGGTCGTACCACTCGCGCCCCTTCGCTCGAACGAGTGTGGTGCGTGTGAGGAAACCGGCGATAGAGGGAATGCCCAGGTAAATGAAGACACTCTTTGCGATCTCCCCGATGGAGATGTTCACTACCGCTCCGCGCAGACCGAACCAGCCGGGCAGAACCGTGATGAACACCCAGGAATACACCGAGTAGAAGAAGACCTGGAACAGCGAGTTGAATGCTACCAACCCGGCTGCATATTGCGTGTCGCCCTTCGCAAGTTCGTTCCACACAATCACCATGGCGATGCAGCGTGCCAGCCCGATCATGATGACGCCGGCCATGTATTCGGGATATCCGCGAAGGAACACGATGGCGAGTACGAACATCAGGACGGGCCCGATCAGCCAGTTCTGTGCCAGTGACAGGCCCAGCACACGCTTGTTGCGGAACACTTCGTGGAGTTCTTCGTATCGGACCCGTATGAACGGCGGGTACATCATCAGGATCAGACCAGCCGCAATCGGTACTGAAGTTGTGCCGATGCTGAATTGGTTCAGAAACGGCACGACACCGGGAGCAAGCCAGCCGAGGGCCACACCGAACGCCATCGCGGCGAAGACCCAACCTGTCAGATAGCGATCCAGAAAAGACAACCGGCTTTTTTTCACCGTTGACATCCTACGACTGACCGATCAAGTCGATTTCGCGCTTGATGGCCATGGATTCGAGCGTTGCGAGGGGTAGCGAGAGAAACAGCCCGATCCTGCGATCGAGCACAGTGAAGGCGTCACGAAACGCGCGGGCGATTTCGTCTGGAGTACCCTTGACTGCGGCTGGATCAGCAATACCCCAGTGCGCGGTCATTGGCTGCCCAGGCCAGTAAGGACACTGCTCCTTCGCGGCGTTGTCGCATACAGTAAAAACGAAGTCGAGCTTCGGCGCTGTCGGACCCGAGAACTCGTCCCACGACTTGCTGCGCAGGCCCGACGTCGAGAGTCCTGCTGATTCAATCTGCTGAAGTGCTTCCGGTCGTGGCTGCCCGGTCGGATGACTGCCTGCGCTATAGGCCGTGAAGCTGCCCTTACTCTTGTGATTGAGGATCGCTTCAGCCATGATCGAGCGTGCAGAGTTGCCGGTGCAGAGGAACAGAACGTTGTAATGATCGGCCATCTTGTTATTCCCTTGTTTCTGTAATCGCAGGTGTTCAGCATCCAGCTTGACAGCATGCCGCTTTCGACTTGTTGGCCCGCACGAAGGCACTGAAGAACTTCTCATTGACTTGGGGAGCAATCGCGTCCACATCAACGCCTGCTTCGGTAAGAAACTGGCGGGCATCTTCGACGTTGTAGACGCGCGTTGGCTCGACGGACACATCTTCGAATCCGGCGGCTCTCAGCTTTGCGAGATAGTCGCTCTCTTCGAGCGCTCCGGCGATGCAGCCCACCCAGAGAAGCATGCTCTTGCGCACCGCTTCCGGTACACTGCCACGCACGACCACATCGGAGACTGCGAACCGTCCGCCGGGTTTCAACACGCGGAAGGCTTCACGAAGAACGCGATCTTTATCAGCGGAGAGATTGATGACGCAATTCGAGATGACGACATCAACTGAGCTACCAGGGAGTGGGATGTTCTCGATCTCGCCCTTCAGGAACTCGACGTTCGTAACCTCCGCTTGCTTCTGGTTTTCGCGGGCCAGCGCCAGCATGTCATCCGTCATATCGAGGCCGTACGCTTTGCCTGTTGGACCGACGCGCTGAGCGGAGAGGAGAACGTCGATACCGCCTCCTGAACCCAGGTCGAGGACTATTTCTCCGGGGCGAAGATCAATTAATGCGGTCGGATTGCCGCAGCCAAGCGAAGCCAGGACTGCATTCTCCGGGATCACTCCCGTTTGATCCGTACTGTAGAGATTGGTGGTAATGGGATCGCAGCAGCGAAGGCCAGAGTCACAACATGCCTGCACGCTACCGGATTGCGCCACAGAGCGAGCGGCACTTCCGTACTTCTCCTTTACTTGTTCCTTAACAGTTGTCGATTCCATGGAGTCCTCCTCGCATACGCTAAAGCGAATGTATTCTCTGCTGGACATATCTGTCAAGGCGTATATTATTGGGCTATGAGTCATTCTCTGAAAAACTACGATCTGGCTCTGCTGTTTGCCGCGCTGGCGGATCGCACCCGATTGAGGTTGCTGAACCTGATGAACGGCAAAGAAGTGTGCGTTTGCTATTTCGTGGAGATACTTGGGTTAAGTCAGCCCAAGATTTCGCGGCATCTCGCTTACCTGCGACGTGCGGGCATCGTCGCGGCTCGCCGCGAGGGCAAGTGGATGCACTACAAAATTGTTCCGCCGAAGCACGCCGGCGCAGTCAAAATCCTTGGCGAAATACTCTCCGTTCTAAGCGAAGATAAAACAATGCAGGCTGACCTTACGAGATTGAGCAAAGCTTGCTGCGTGCCCGAAAAAGTCACAGCTCTCAGTGGAGCTCCCTTACCAACTATCCTCGCCGCACCCGGTTCTCAATTCTGTTGAATTGAGGGAAAAGGGTAAATGCGATCAACCGGCTCAGTTTTGTGTCGTTCACGACGGATTAGTGATGGGAAACGCGCTAGTGTTGAGGAATGTCCGGACAGCCGATTACTATCTCCAGAAAAACGTCGGCGCAATGTGGGCTATTTAGGCAAACGGCAGCTGAAATTCGATGCCTCGTCGATGTTCCCAGCACCGTCGTAGTGGGCAACCTGCGGATAAGGGCAGAGAGGACGGGTCCGATCAATCTTACCTGCGGTCTTGTGAGCAGCGATGATCTGCTCAGGAGCCTTGCCCCGCTCGACCCACTGTTCAATTAAGCCGATCTTGTCGAAGGTATCAGGACCCTCTCCGCCTGAGCAGTGTGCCATACCGGGAGCCATGAAGAGACGGACCCAGTCCGTGGTTTGTTCAAGACCTCCGCTCTCGTCCAGCACCGCTTTGTAGAACTCAACGCTGGAGCCTGGGGCTACCTGCTGGTCCGCCCATCCGTGATACAGGAGCAGCTTTCCGCCATGTTTCGCGAAGGCCCTAAGGTCTGGATTGAGTTCGTCAACGTTCTTATCTATTGCGTGCGCCTTGGCGGAGTCGCGTTCAAGGTTGAAGCTTCGCCAGTCCCAATTGGGATCCTGATATACAACGTAACGGAACTCATCCAGAAACAGATCTGCTGGCTGGGGCCCTCCAGCGAGCCGGCTCCAGCGAAGTTCAGTCCCAGGTTCCACGCGCGGAAACAGGATCTTGCCCGTCTTGGTCGCAACTGGACTCGTTATAGTTTGGGCGGTTTGGACCTGACGTGCTGTAAGGCAATCGAGGCCGTCCGACGCCTTACATTGCAGGCTCTTGAAGTCCACGTTACAGCTCTCCGGGGCTTCGATCAGCCCGTCCTTCAGTCCATCCTTCGCATCGCAGGCCTCGAGAACCGCGCGATGGATCATCGGATACCTCGCGGGTGGGATATAAGCTTCGGGATCCCTGAAAGTCTGAACGGCCAGCTCGAGCGCCCATGAGTTTCGACGGATGTTTGCCGGGTCGCCTGCGATGATGCCGTCGAACTCATCCGGATAGCGGGAGGCCTGCAGCAGTCCCTCTCGCCCGCCGCCAGAGCACCCGTTCCAGAAGGAGTACCGCGGATCACTACCATAGAACGCGCGGATGAGGGTCTTGGCTTCGACAGTCATCTCATGCTCGGCGCGGTAGGCGAAATCGATCAGCTTCTCCGGATGGCCAACGACGAACGAAGCGCTTGGACCGGTGTGGCCATCGTCGGTGGCGCTCGTTGCATAGCCACGGCGCAGCGCATCGGCCATTTCGTCGTAGGAGAGGGAACCTCCCCAGCCACCACTGCCAATGGCGAGAAACTTTCCGTTCCACTGTGCCATGGGGAGCCATACTTCAATATGGATGTCGGAGTCTGGAGTCGGCTTGAGATCTGCAGCTACGCGACAGAAAGGTGGCAGATTGGGAAGCGCATTCGTGCTTCCAGCGGGTGTGAGATTTCCCGCGTCCACAACCTTTGCAAGCGTGATCGATACTGTTGACGAGGCAAGTTGCGAGAGTCTCTCACAGGGTTGTGCGTGTAACGCAACCGGCAGAAGAATTGGGAATAGAGCGGTCGTGTAGAGCATGCGTCCGGTATTCATGCACTGAAATATATCTCGTCATCTATCTCTGAAGCGAACGATGTGGGTCTATTGACACGAGATGCCACGAGGTTCTCCACGCCAATATCCTGTCCACACAAAACGAATAGCTTCCCACAAGCCGATTTATCATTACTGATTCTCGTGCTGGCACAGTCGCCGGCATCGCTGCCTCTTTCGGTCTCACTCGCGATTGCGCTCCTCGCCTTGTGGCTGCTTGCCGCGCGCGCCTCCAAAGTTGATCCCATGCAGGCTTTGCGCGCGGAGTAATTCAGATATGGCAACGGTAGTCAGATCGCCGCAAATCTCAGTCATCGACAACAGTCCCATACACCGACTGAATCGCGGTTAAGCGGCACTCAGCGGATCAGTCCTGAGAAACGCCGTTGCGTTTGAGTCATGTCCGGTTTGGCGGTTATTCGCCCGTTTCAGAACAGGATGAAGTGTGCGAGGCGCTTCCATGACTCTGTAACGGTGATCTGCGAGATCACAAACTGACCGGCAATCAATAGCGGCAGGGCGATGAGATATACGCGGTGAATCTTGCGGTTTACGAGGAGATCACGGGCTGCTCCCATCATGATCAACAGGTCAACGCCCGCGTAGAACCAGAACCCGGGCAGCACTGACGCGGGCAGTCTTCCCCATGCCGCGGCTGTCAACGCGCACGATGCAATGAGGATGAGCCGACGATGGTATTCCAGCTTCTTCCGCCAGAGGATCGCCAGGCTGAAAGCCACTGCGAAGGACGTCATGTCCCATAGCGGGATGGAAATACTGGTGATTGCGTCCTGGCCCTGGTGGAGCGTCAGGAATTCGAAACGGTGCATGACGATCGTGGTCGAGACTCCCAACCCAACGACAGCGATGCCAAGCGCAAGTCCGAACCATCCGATGGTGCGATGCCAGCGTGTCTTGCGGATCTTTACCAACCCCGACTGCAGGATGAAGAACAGAACCCATCCGTCGAAGACAGCACCGTGCAGCCACACGATATAGGGCGGAGCAATCTTCGGATGAAACAGCCGGGCGGGCACAGTGGTGCTGAACATCGCCGTGACCAGAACCAGGATGAGCAGCGACATGCCGAGATAGAAGTATTTGTCGAGCATGCGGACGAATGGTGCAGGATGGGTACGGTGAACCAGACGCCCAGGAGACACTGTCGCCAATGAATGCTCCGCAGAAGGAAATATGGATGGGGAGTGGTCGAATTCTAGCAACACCCTCCAGGACTGGCAACAGAGATAGGAGGACAAGCCATTGCTCTCGAACGAGCGGAAGAAATCGAAGATAGTCCTGGGGTGTCTTCCGCGATGGAAAGTTGTACAGCAGGAGATGGTTCAGCAGCGTCAGCTTCACTGAGTGCGTGAAGGAGCTGTTCACCCGCCAGGCGTACCGATTCCATGGTTTTGAGTGTAGCCACCATAACACATGTTTTTTAAAGCGTATTGCTTACCTCGATCAGTAACTTGCGACTTGTCGCTTCAATTCATTCATCGCGAAGCAGAATCATCGGATCAACGGTGAGGGCACGGCGCGCGGGCACCAAGGCTGCGAGGACGCCCACGCAGAGCATGGTAAGAATGACGCCGCCGAGGATGACCGGGTCCTTCGGCGTGGCCTGATACACGATAGACGAAAGGACACGGGTTGCCAGTACGCCGAGGATCATGCCAGCTATCGATCCAATGGCGAGCAGCCGGAAGGTACGTCCGAGCGCGGCGCCGAGCACCTTACGTTGATCGGCTCCAAGCGCTATGCGAATGCCGAGTTCGCGGAGGCGTTTGCTGACTGTGTAGGATGCCATGCCAAAGATGCCGGTAATGGCCAGCATTGCGCCCAGCAAGCCAAGCACGCCGAGAGAAACGGTGGCTACGCGAGCGGCGAAGAGGGCCGAATCCAACTCGCGGCTCCAGGTTCTGATTTCGAGCGGCAGCGCTGGATCGAGGCTCCGCATGGAGCGTTGCAATGCTGCGGCGATCTCTTGCGGGTCACGTTGCGAGCGAACGATGAGCCAGGTGTCGCTGGAAGGGTGTTGGAGAAAGGAAAAGAACATGGCGGGCTTGCGGTCTTCGGTAAGGGTCTCGTATTTACCGTCCTCCACAACGCCTATAACCTCCGCCCGATTGCCACCCCAGAACTTGAAATGACTACCTACTGCCTTGTCGGAGGACCCAAAGAGCTTTCGAGCAAATTCGCGATTCACGACGGCCACGATAGGAGCCTTGTCTTCATCGTGCATGGTGAAGGTCCTGCCGGCCAGAAGTGCGGTCCCGGCGGCGCGGAAGTAGTCGGGTGAGACATTGAAGTTCTGGGCATCGGCTGCGGCCTTCGTTGGGCGGAAATCGGTCGTCGTGTCGGTGTACACGTCGGAATCCCCACCGCCAATACTGAGCGGAAGCCGGTCGGCATATCCCACGGCAGTGACACCTGGAATCGCCTTGGCGGCATCGAGCATGCGCTTCTGCATCTGCACGCGCTGGTCGGGGTTATATCCAGCCATCTGCAGATCGGTGTGTACGAGCATCACTCCCTTAGGCTGAACGCCGTAGTTACTCTCAAGCGAACGAGCCAGGCCGCGCACGGCGACGAGCGAAGCGGTGACTAAAACCGCGCAAATGGCGATTTGCAAGCCCAGCAGAACGTCGCGCAGGGTAAAGCGGCGTGTGCTGCCGACGCTGGTGGTCCCGGAGCGAATGATCTGCCAGGGATCGGAGCGGAGAATCTGTCGGACTGGAACCAGGCCGAAGAACAGCCCGCTGAAGACGGCCAGCAGGAAGGCCAGAGCGTAGGTGCTCACGTCCGGATTGACTGGCACATTGATCGGGATATTCGGAATCGGCCGCCATGTGCTGAGGGCACGCAGGATGACTGCGGCTCCTGCCATGCCGCAAATGCCTCCAGCCAGAGAAACCAGAACAGCTTCGGTGAGAAGCTGGCGGAGGATGAGCTGACGGCGCGATCCGAGAGCCATGCGAACTGCGATTTCGCGCGAGCGATCCGCCGCACGCGCGGCGAACAGGCTGCCGAGATTGGCGCAGGCGGCAAGCAGGATAAGACCGGCGAGAAGCATGAGCCCGAACATAAAAGCGCGCGTGGGCCGGCCGAGGGTATTCCCGGCAAGTCCGGGGCGGGACAAGGAGAATTTCAGACCATCATCGGATTTGGGATAGGTCTTCGCCAGCGACGCTGCAATGGTGTTCAAGTCCGAAGTCGCTGCGGCTGGTGTTACTCCGGGCTTGAGGTGGCCAATCGCCCAGGCGGAGTGGTTGCCACGTTCCTCGAGCGAACTCCAATCGCTGATTTGGGGCGAATCGACGATGGGAGCCCACAGATCGGGAGCAAAGAAGAGTTCGGTGCCGCGGAAGTCCGGCGGAGCGACGCCGATGATGGTGTAGGGATGCTTGTTGATCTGGACAGTACGGCCCACCGCAGCAGGGTCGCCGTTGAAGTGGCTGTGCCAGAGCGCGTAGCTCAGAACGATCTCGGGCACGCTGTTCGTCCCATGCTCTTCGGAAGCATGGATAAAGCGGCCAAGATAGGGCTGAATGCCCAGGGCATCGAAGTAATTGCCGCTTACGGTATAGGGCCAGACTACGGAGGGGTTTCCGTGGCCGGTGTCGAGCCCAACGCCGCCCATGATGTTGTAAAGCACCAGCGAGTCGAAGCTGCGGTTCCGGTCACGCAGGTCGCGGTAATCCGGATACGACTCCGATGGACTTGTGTCCGACCCATAGGCGCGCTCCAGCATGAAGAGGTTCTCGGGGTGAGGCACGTTGAGCGGTCGCAGGATCAACGCATTCAGTACGCTGAAGACGATTGCATTGGCTCCAATGGCGAGTGCCAGTGTGAGCACGGCGGTCAGCGCGAATCCAGGTGCTTTTCGCAACTGCCGTAAAGCGAGTCGTATATCAGCGTTCATGCTTCCCCCTTGTCACACATCGTCGGCTATTTTTCTCAGGATCCCGGGCTTGTATCGGTGTACGCAGGTGCTGGGGCGGCGGTTCCGTTTGATGTTGCCTGTTCCTGGCCCGGGATCACTTGGCAGTGCGCCGTTTGAGCTCTGGCGAGCTTTGCTCGAAGATTCGTACCAAAACGCGCCAGTGTCCGGGAATGTCGTTATCACGCTCTGAGCAGTGCAGGATAAAGTCCACTAGGGCCGTTGAAAACGG
Source organism: Acidobacteriota bacterium (assembly GCA_013285705.1). Lineage (GTDB taxonomy): Bacteria > Acidobacteriota > Terriglobia > Terriglobales > Acidobacteriaceae > Alloacidobacterium. The sequence goes on along the minus strand of JABDHA010000036.1, from coordinate 905 downwards.
TTTCCATTCGGCGTCCGGGGTGGTTCCCTGAGACCGACGGGGTTTCTGGGAAAGTTCGTCAGCGCCAGTCGCTCGGTTGCTGCCAAACGGCGACTCACTCGCTGAGCGATCAGCCGACAAGATTCTCCGGGAAAAAGCCGATTCGTAAACGCTGGCCGGCTTCTGGTTACCCATGGTGCCGCAGGTTGCTGTTGGTAGGCCACGCTGATGCGATTCATGATCAGAGCACGATGAAAGTCAGATTAACGCTTCCTCGGCAGCCAGACCTCGAGTTGTCCTTTCGGGGAAGACAAGCCGCTCCTTACGGCGCGGGCGTTCGGATACGCCTGCTTCAATAGCTCAAGGCATCGATTCGCAAACGCCTCATCCGAGGCATTGAAATATCTGACCTGAGCTACATCCGGCATTGTCTGGGTCGGAATCTTCTGTACCTGGGACTCTATGTGCGCTGTGGGCCATCCCTTGCGAAGCAGTTGTACGACCCTCGTACCGGCTTGGGGAGTGTCCGTCGCATCCTCCTGAACGTACATGTGCGCTCGAACATCGACGGACGCTGGAGAACGGATGGGAGCAGGGGCTTCGACGGGTTTCGGCGTCGTAGGAGACACAGAGGCATTCTGGCTGGTTCCGAATTCTGAAAGCAGCTGTACGATTGGCTGGCTCTCGTTGTCAGCGATACTCAGCGTCGACGAACCTGGATTGTCGTTGATGCTGAATCCGCCGATCTTTGCCAGCTGGGCCTTTACTGTAGCGGGATTGTCTACCTTCACAGTGAAGGTCATCTTTCCGAGCACGGTGCCGCGGATCAGTCGCATTCCGGGATGGCCGGAGATGAACTTGCCGCAATCGCCCTGGCCGGTAACGTGCTCCACAGACTTGTCGTCCATGATCTGAATCTGCGTGTC